>NZ_JAIWPT010000006.1 GCF_021191695.1 Proluteimonas luteida | reverse complement strand
GGGTCTCGACCCGCCACGTCGGGCGACACAATGGCGGGTCGAGACCCGCCCTACGCGGCCGAGGTTGGTCCTTGGCGTCGAGGCGTTGAGGTAGGCCGTCGGCTACGGGTCGCTCCCCTGAATTGGAAGAAGAACCAAAGAAAACCCCGCCGGGGCGGGGTTCTCCAGGACACTTGACGCAACCGCGATCAGAAGCGGTACTGCGCCGACACGCCGAACAGGTTGGCGTCGCCGTCGAACGGACCGACGATCTCGCTGCCGCTGGCCACGGTGTCGATCTTCGGATCGCGCGGTTCGATGCGGGTGTAGGCGAAGTTCAGGTCGAACGCATCGCTGACCTTCCACGTCGCACCGACCGAATAGAAGATGCGGTTGGCATCGGGCAGGCGCGGGGTGCGGTGCAGCAGGCTGGTCGGGGTTTCGTCGTAGGCGACGCCGCCACGCAGCGCCCAGCTGTCGTTGAGCTGGTACTCGGCACCGACGGCGGCGAAGTAGGTGTCCTTCCACTCGAAGGGCTCGACCGAATCCGGGTCCGGGCCGTCGAACTGGATGCGGACCTCGCGCAGCGACGACCAGTTGGTCTCGGCGTAGGTGGCCGACAGCAGCAGCGCGTCGGTGACCTGCCAGGCGAGGCCGACGTTGAGGATCGACGGCGTGGTCAGGTCGGCATACACGGTGCCGTCCTGGAACCAGCCCGGGCGCGCGACGCCGAGCACGGCTGCCGGGCCGCTGGGCACGGTCCAGTCGACGGTGCCGGTCAGCTCGTAGTCGATCTCGGAGCGGTAGCTGACGCCGATCGACAGGTTGTCGGTCGGGCGCAGGTTGGCGCCGAGCAGGTAGCCGAAGCCGGTGTCGTCGCCCTGCACTTCGGCCAGGCCGTCGCTGCTCTGCGGCAGGTAGCCGGGGATGCCCGACTGCGCCATCAGCGCACCGAAGTCCACGCCCTTGGTCAGGGTGACGTCTGCGCGCGACAGGATCACGCCCAGGCCGACCGAGAACCGGTCGGTGATGTCGACCGCACCCGACAGCGCCAGGTCGATGATCTCGACTTCGGACTTCTGCGCGGCATAGCGGCCGACCCAGCCGGCGTCGTATTCGGTCTTCAGGCCGAACGGGGCGCTGACCATCGCGCCGACCGCGGTGCCGTTGTCGAACTTGTGCACGACCGAGAACGCCGGCACCGGGGTGACATCGCCGGCGTTGCCGCCGTTGCTGCCGGTCAGCGGACGGCCCAGGGGGTCGGTGCCGCTGCCCTGGAACTCGTAGTTGAGGTCGATGACGGTCAGGTCCAGCTGCACGGCGGTGCCGTCGAACTGGGTCATCACCGCGGGGTTGTTGGTCACGACCGAGGTGTCGCCCTTCTTCGCGGCGGTGCCGGCGAAGGCGGCGCCCATCGACTTGACGCTGTTTTCCTTGAGCTGGAAACCGGCGGCCTGGGCCTGGCCGGCGAACGCCAGCGCGACGGCGATGCCGGCGGCCAGGACGGTGTTCTGCATGATGCGGGGGTTGGTAGCCATGTGTCGCGTTTTCTCCAAGACAGGTGGTCGATCGGTTTCGCTTCGCCGGACAAGGAAGAGGCCCCCCTCGCTCACTTGTCGCCTGTCGGATTCCCCTCCCGAACGCGCGCAGCGGGCGGCACTATACCGTACCGTTGCGTGCGGTAGCAGTTGTGCACTGCGGCATGAAATCGCCGTGGTGGCGCGCTTTACCGCAACCGCGACGCCCCCCGACAATGGCCGTGCCGATGTTCATCTCGATCCCCAACCGCCGCGCCCGCGCGCCCGTGCGCTGGGCCACGCCGATGCTGTTCGCATTGCTGTGGCTGGCGTACCTGTGGGCGAGCACGCGGCCGGACAACGAGCAGCTGGCGCTGCTGCTCGACTGGGGCGCGCTGTATGGCGAGCCCGTCGGCACCAGCGGGGTGCTGGCGAACTGGCTCGACATCGGGCCGTGGCTGCGGCTGTTCACCGCGCTGTTCCTGCACGCGGACTGGGCGCACCTGCTCGGCAACCTGGTGTTCCTGCTGATCTTCGGCCTGCCGGCCGAACGGCTGATGGGCGCGTGGCGGCTGCTGGTGCTGTTCCTGATGGGCGGGGCGCTGGCCAACCTGGCGGCGGTGTTCGCGATCGGCGCGCCGGACCGGCTGATCATCGGCGCCAGCGGCGCGGTGTCGGCGCTGATGGGCGCGTATCTGGCGCTGTTCCCCAATGCACGGCTGGGCGTCGTGGTGCCGCTGGGGCTGTTCCTGGAGTTCGTGCGCGCACCGGCGTCGCTGCTGATCGGGGTCTGGGCGCTGCTGCAGGTGGTGTTCGCCTACATCGGCCCGGCGTTCGGCGCGGTGGCGTGGTCGGCGCACGTCGCCGGCTTCCTGTTCGGCATCGCCTTCGCGCTGGTCTCGCGCCACGCGATCGGCCAGCGGCTGCGGCGGCTGAAGGGGTATTGAGGGTGGTGATTCGTGATTGGTGATTGGAAAAAGCGGTTTCCGGACACGGAACCCGCTGCTCGCAGGCCTCGGCTTCTTCGAATCACCAATCACCAATCACGGCTCCTATACTTTCCCCCATGACCGGAAAGACGCTCTACAAGATCACCTTCCTCAGCCACGGCAAGGTCTACGAGCTGTATGCGCAGCGCGTGGACAGCGGGCGGCTGTGGGGCTTCGTCGAGGTCGCGGAGCTGGTGTTCGACGTGCACGACGGCGTGGTGGTCGACCCGGCCGAGGAGCGCCTGCGCGACGAGTTCGGCAACACCCGCACACTGCACCTGCCGATGCAGGCGATCCTGCGGATCGAGGAAGTGGAGAAGAAGGGCCAGTCGGCGATCCGCGACGCGGTGTCGGGCGAGAAGGTGGTCACGCCGTTCCCGCTGCCGGCGCGGCCACGCTGAGATGGCGCCGGTGAAGCAGCTGCTGCTGGTCGGCCTCGGCGGCTTCGTCGGTTCGGCCTGCCGCTACCAGCTGACGCTGTGGCTGATGCAGCTCGCCGGGCCGCAGGCGGCCGGACGCTTTCCGTTCGGCACGCTGGGCGTGAACCTGCTCGGCTGCCTGGTCGCCGGCCTGCTCGGCGGCACGATCGCACGGCACGACTGGTTCCCCCCGGACCTTCGCCTGCTGCTGATGGTCGGCGTGCTCGGCGGTTTCACGACGTTCTCCGCGTTCGGCATGGAAACGCTCGCGCTGTTGCGGCGCGGCGATGTCGCGAGCGCGGCGCTCTACGTGGGCCTCAGCGTCGTCGCCGGCCTGTTGCTGGCATGGCTGGGCTGGAAATTCGCGGGTGGGCCGGGCAGCGCGTGACCGCAAGCGCAGCTGCGAGGCGAAGGACCACTCCGCGTCGCGGTCCGAAATCCCCCGGAAGATGCGCTCAGTCCGCCGTGGACGCGGCAGTCGCCGGCGACGCGGACGCCGTGCCGGGGCTTTTCAGCTCGGCCAGCGCGGCCGCGATCGGCGCGTCGCCGGGCAGAGCTTCGCCGCCGGTCGAGCCGTCCTCCTCGTCGCCCTGCAGGTGGCCGGGCAGCGCGGCCTCGGTATAGGCGGTGGCGGTGCGCGCCTCCGGCGTGCTGCCGTCGGCGGTGGCCGGACGCAGCACGACATCGGGGTCGATGCCGCGCGCCTGGATCGAACGGCCGCTGGGCGTGTAGTAGCGCGCGGTGGTCAGCTTGACCGAGTCGCCGTTGTCCAGCGGCAGCACGGTCTGCACCGAACCCTTGCCGAAGGTGCGGCTGCCGACGATGCGCGCGCGGCCGTTGTCGTGCAGCGCGCCGGCCAGCACTTCCGAGGCGCTGGCCGAGCCGACGTCGACGATGACCACGACCGGCGCGCCGTCGAGGATGTCGCCCGGGGTCGCGTTGAACTCGGCCTCGCTGATCGGGATGCGGCCGCGGGTGCTGACGATGCCGCCGCTGTCGAGCAGGTCGTCGGCGATCTGCACCGCCGAGGTCAGCAGGCCGCCGGGATTGCTGCGCAGGTCGATGACCAGCCCGCGCAGGGCGCCGCCGCTCTGGCCCTTGAGCTCGCCGACCACGCGCGAGAAATCGGCGGCGGTGTCGATCTGGAACTGGCTGATGCGGATGTAGCCGTAGCCGGGCTCGAGCATGCGCCCGCGCACGCTGACGACGCGGATCGTCTCGCGGTCGACGCGGATCTCCAGCGGCGCGCTCTCGCCGTCGCGCAGCACGCCGACGGTCACCGAGGTGCCGGGCGGCCCGCGCAGCGGGCCGGCGCCCTCGTTGTCGGCCGGGGTCAGGGTCTTGCCGTCGACGCTGACGATGATGTCGCCGGCGCGGATGCCGGCCTTGGCCGCGGGCGTGCCGTCGATCGGCGCGATCACCCGCATGCTGCCCTCGGGCAGGTACATCACCTCGACGCCGATGCCGTCGTAGGCGCCGGCGGTGCCTTCGTCGAAGGCCTCGGCGGCGTCCTTCTGCATGTAGACGCTGTGCGGGTCGAGGTCGAGCAGCAGGCCGCGGATCGCCGACGACATCAGTTCGCGGTCGTCGACCGGTTCGACATAGGCCTCGCGCACCGCGTTGAACACGCCGACGTAGCGGCGGATCTCCTGCAGCGGCACGCGGCTGGAAGCGACCTCCGCGGCGTCGGAACCGTCGGCGGCGACGGGCGCGCCGGCATCGGCGGGCGGTGCGGCGTCCTGCGCGTCGTCCGGGGTCTCCGCCGGCGGCGGTTCCGGCGCCGGCGCGTCCTGTGGCTCTTCGGCGGGCGTCTCCGGCACCGGCTGCGGCACGGGATCCTGCGCGAATGCCGCCGGGGACAGCAGCAGGGACAGGGCCAGCGTCAGGGAACTCAAGCGCATGCAGGACGACTCCGATCGGAAATGCCAGATCCGCGCAGCGTGGCGCGGCCCGTGATTATGCGGGCCGCCTCCGTGAATGCGTTAAGCCCGCGCAGGAATATTCAGTTCCGGCGCCGATGCGTGTGCGGCCGCGGCGGCGGCGCTGGCGCTCAGCGCCGCTGCAGCCAGGTCACCGGATTGACCGGCTTGCCGTCCTGGCGCAGCTCGAAGTACAGCCCGCTGCGGCCCTGGCCGCCGGAGTTGCCGACGCTTGCGATGGTGTCGCCGCGCGAGACGCGGTCGCCGGTATTCTTCAGCAACGCATCGTTGTGCGCGTACAGGCTCATGTAGCCGTTGCCGTGGTCGACGATCACCAGCATGCCGTAGCCGGTCATCCATTCGGCGAACACCACGCTGCCGTCGGCGACCGCCTTGACCGGGGTGCCGGCGCTGGCGCCGATCAGGATGCCGGTACTGCTGCGGCCGTCGGGCAGCCTGCCGCCATAGGATGTCAGCAGCGCCCCGCTCAGCGGCCAGCCCAGGCCACCGACCTGCGGCGCGGCGGCGCGGGCGACCTGCACCGGCGGCCGCGACGGCGCGCGCGACGGCGATGCGCCGGGGGCGGCGCGCGCCCGCTCCCGCGCCGCGGCCGCTTCGGCGGCGCGACGGCGTTCGGCTTCCGCGCGGCGCGCGGCTTCGCGCAACTGCGCCAGCACGCGCTCCAGTCCCCGGGCATCGCGGCCGAGGGTCTGCTCGCGCGCCTGGCGGTCGGCGAACTGCGCCTCCAGCCCCTTGACCGCCTCGGCACGCTTCTGACGGTCGGATTCGACCTGCGCCAGGCGCGTGCGCTGTTCCTGTTCGGCGGCTTCCAGCGCGGTGCGGCGTTCGTGGAGCGCCGCCTCGATGCCGTCGAGCTCGGCCATTTCCGCGCGCAGCACCGCGATGCGCTCGCTGCGCTGCTGCTGCAGGTAGCGGTGGTAGGTCAGCAGGCGGCCGGCGTCGGCGACCCGGTCCTGGGCCAGCATCAGCTTCAGCGGCGCGTCGTCGCCGATGGTGTAGGCCGCGCGCAGCAGCGCGGCGAGTTCGGCGCGGCGGCTGTCGATGGTCGCGTCGAGCTGCTGCCGGCGCGCCTGCAGCCGCTCCAGCGCGGCCTGTTCTTCGGCCAGCCGGATGCGCGTCTCGCGCAGCGCACGGGTCGATGCGGCGACCTGCTCGTCGGCCTGGCGCAGTTCGCGGGTCGCGGCGCCGCGCTGGCCCTCGATGCGGCGGCGCTCGGCGGCGACGTCGCGCAGCTCCTTGCGCACGCGCTCGAGCCGGCGCTCGGTCTCGCGGCTGTCCTGCGCCGCCGCTCCGGGCGCCGGCAGCGACAGGGCCAATCCGACCAGCAGCAGCGCGACGCCACGCGACAGGGCTGCGCGCATCATGCTCAGCCGTCGGCCTGCAACAGGCTGCGGCCGGTCATCTCGGCCGGCTTGTCGACGCCCAGCAGGTCGAGGATCGTCGGCGCGAGGTCGCGCAGCGCACCGCCACGACGCAACGATGCGCTGCGGCTGCCGACATAGACCAGGTCGACCGGGCCGACCGTGTGCGAGGTATGCGGCTCGCCGGTTTCCGGGTCGCGCATCATCTCGACGTTGCCGTGATCGGCAGTGACCAGAAGCTCGCCGCCGTGCGCGCGGACCACGTCGACGATCTCGCCGACCGCGCGGTCGACGGTCTCCACCGCCCTGATCGCCGCCTCCAGCACGCCGGTATGGCCGACCATGTCGGGATTGGCGAAATTGCACACGATGACGTCGAAGCGTTCGTCGCGCACCGCCTGCACCAGCCGCGCGCAGACTTCCGGCGCGCTCATCTCCGGCTGCAGGTCGTAGGTGGCGACCTTCGGGCTCGGGACGAGGATGCGATCCTCGCCGGCGTAGGGGTCCTCGCGGCCGCCGCTGAGGAAGAACGTCACGTGCGCGTACTTCTCGGTCTCGGCAATGCGCAGCTGCGACAGGCCGCGGGCGCCGAGCACCTCGCCGAGCGTGTTGGGCAGGTGGTCGGGCGCGAATGCCTGCGGCGCCGGCAGCGTGGCGTCGTACTCGGTCAGGCAGACGAAGCGCGCGAGGTGCGGGCGGCGGGGGCTGCCATCGGGCCCGTCGAAGCCGTCGAAATCCGGCGCCACGAACGCGGCGGTCAGCTGGCGCGCGCGGTCGGCACGGAAATTCATGTACACCACGGCGTCGCCATCGGCCATCGGCGCGCTGCCGTCGATCACCGTCGGGGTCACGAACTCGTCGTTCTCGCCGCGCGCATAGGCGGCCTGCAGCGCGGCCAGCGCATCGGGCGCGTGTTCGCCGCGCGCCTCGACGATCGCGTCCCAGGCCTTGCGCACGCGCTCCCAGCGCTTGTCGCGGTCCATGGCGAAGTAGCGGCCCGAGACGCTGGCGATGTGCGCGTTGCCCAGCGCGTCGCAGCGCGCCTGCAGCGCGCGCAGGCTCGGTTCGGCCGAACGCGGCGGCATGTCGCGGCCGTCGGTGAAGGCGTGCACGGCGACCCGCGGCACGCCACGCCGCTTCGCCAGCTCCAGCATCGCGAACAGGTGCGCCTCGTGGCTGTGCACGCCGCCCGGCGACAGCAGGCCCAGCACGTGCAGCGTGCCGCCATCGGCCAGCACCGCGTCGCAGGCGGCGTTGAGCTCGGCGTTGTGGAAGAAGCTGTCGTCCTCGATCGCCGCGTCGATGCGGGTCAGGTCCTGGTAGACAATGCGGCCGGCGCCGATGTTCATGTGGCCGACTTCCGAGTTGCCCATCTGCCCGTCCGGCAGGCCGACATGGCGGCCCTCGGTATGGATCAGGGTGCTGGGGTGTTCGGCCAGCAGCCGGCGCCAGTTCGGCAGCTCGGCCAGCGCCAGGGCGTTGTCGCGCGGGTCGTCGCGGTGCCCCCAGCCATCGAGGATCAGCAGCACGACCGGGCGCGGACGGGAGGGGGGGGCGGCATGTGGCACGGCGATCGGCCCAGTGACGAATGACAGGTGCGATTGTAGCGAAGCGGGTGCAAGCTTCCGTTGTCGAATACGGCGGCGCCACGGCGCGCCGCCCCACCCGCTCCGGAGATTCCGCCATGTCCCATGCCACGCGCCCCGTTTCCCGCATCACCCCGCTGCTGCTGGCGCTGTCCCTGGCGCTCGGCGCCGGCGCCGCCTCGGCCCAGAGCGACATCTCCAAGGTCAACGGCAGCATCACCGCCGAGGCCGGCCAGGCCTATGGCGACCTGTCGACGGTCAACGGCGGCATCCGCATCGGCGACGGTGCGCGGGTGCAGGACGTGGAGACCGTCAACGGCGGCATCCGCGCCGGCCACGACGTGCAGGCCGAGGACCTGGAAACGGTCAATGGCGGCATCACCTTGGGGGACCGCGCCCAGGTCGACAAGCTGACGACGGTCAACGGCGGCATCCGCGTCGGTACGGCGGCACGGATCGGCGGCCAGGTCGAAAGCGTCAGCGGCGGCGTGTTCATCGACCGCGACGGCCGCATCGACGGCAACGTCACCACCGTCAACGGCGCGATCGGCCTGGTCCGCACCGAGGTGCGCGGCGACGTGAAGACCGTCAACGGCGACATCACCATCGGTGCCGGCTCGCAGGTGCGCGGCAAGGTCGTCGTCGAGAAGCCGTCGTCGACGTGGCTGCCGGTGTCGATCAACCGCCGCAACCCGCGGGTGATCATCGGCCCCGATGCGGTGGTCGACGGCCCGCTGGAGTTCAGGCGCGAAGTCACGCTGTACGTGCATACCAGCGCGCGCACCGGTGCGATCGAGGGCGCCACCGCGATTCCCTACGACACCGCCCGCGCACCGCAGGAGTAGGACGCGCCGACGGGCTGAACGCAGGCTATAGTGCGGCACTCCACCGAATCAGGAGTGCTTCCCGGATGCCCAAGTCCCCCCTTCTGCTGGCGTTGCCGCTCGCCCTCGCCCTGGGCGCCTGCGGCGACAGGAACGCGGACGATGCCGCGCCGGCCACGCCCGACGCGCAGGCCGCGCACGCATTCTCGCCGGAGATCACCGCCGGCGATTTCGCCGAGCTGGTCAAGACCCTGGCCTCGGACGAGTTCGAGGGCCGCGCACCGGGCACCCCGGGCGGCGAGAAGACCGTCGAGTACATCAAGGCGCAGTTCGAGCGCATCGGCCTGCAGCCGGGCGGCGACAACAACGGCTGGTACCAGACGGTGCCGATGATCGAGACCACCGCCGACGAGTCGACGGTGCTGACGCTGACCAACGCCGCCGGCACGCGCGAACTGGCGTTCGGTCCGGACATGGTCATCGGCACCCGCACCGGCCAGCCCGAGGTCAAGGTCGCCGACAGCGAACTGGTGTTCGTCGGCTACGGCGTCAACGCGCCGGAGCAGGACTGGAACGACTACGCCGGGCTCAACGTCAAGGGCAAGACCGTCGTCATCCTGGTCAACGATCCCGGCTTCCACACCAATGACGACAGCCTGTTCGACGGCGAGCGGATGACCTACTACGGCCGCTGGACCTACAAGTTCGAGGAAGCCGCGCGCCAGGGCGCGGCGGCGGCGCTGATCGTCCACGACACGCCCGGCGCCTCGTACGGCTGGGACGTGGTGCGCAACTCGTGGTCGGGCGCGCAGTTCGACCTGCGCGCCGAGGACGATCCGGAACCGCGCCTGCCGGCGCAGGGCTGGATCACCGGCGACGTGGCGAAGCAGCTGTTCGCCGATGCCGGCCTCGACCTCGACGCGCAGATCCAGGCGGCCAGCCAGCGCGGCTTCCGCGCCGTGCCGCTGCAGGCGACGGTCTCGTTCGAGCTCGACAGCACGATCGAGGAGAAGAGCTCGCGCAACGTCATCGGCATCCTGCCCGGCACCGAGGCGCCGGACGAGGCGGTGCTGTACCTCGCCCACTGGGACCACCTCGGCAGGCACGAGGGCGAGGACGGGGACGACACGATCTACAACGGCGCGGTCGACAACGCGACCGGCGTCGCCGGCATCATCGAGATCGCCGAGAAGTTCGCCACCAGCGAACCGAAGCCGAAGCGCTCGCTGGTGTTCCTGGCCGTGACCCTCGAGGAATCGGGCCTGCTGGGCAGCAAGTACTACGTCGCCCAGCCGAGCTTCGATCTCGCCCGCACCGTCGGCGTGATCAACCTCGACGCGATGAGCGTCGCCGGCCCGTCGCACGACTTCGTCGTCACCGGCAAGGGCAATTCGGAGCTCGAGGACATCCTCGCCACCTACGCCGACGCCCAGGGCCGCACGCTGGTCGAGGAAGGCAACACCGCCGGCGGCTTCTACTTCCGCTCCGACCATTTCAACTTCGCCAAGGCCGGCGTGCCGGCGCTCTACGCCAAGGGCGGCAACGACCTGGTCGACGGGGGCACCGCCGCGGGCAAGGCCGCGACCGACGACTACGCCTCGCGCTACCACCAGCCCGGCGACGAGTACGACCCGAACTGGAACCTCGAGGGCGTGGTCCTGGACCTGGACGCGCTGTACGGCGTCGGCCGCACGCTCGCCGACGGCGACCAGTGGCCGAACTGGTACGAGGGCAATCCGTTCAAGGCCGCGCGCGACGAGATGCGCGCGGAGGCGGGCGGTAGCCGCTGACGGCGTCCCGCGCCTGCCGGGCGCCGCGTCGATCCACCGGCGCGGCGCATCGGCTGCACGTCCCGAAGGCGACGGCTGCGGCCGTCGCTTTTTTCGTTGCCCCTCTGCCGACACACAGGCCGAAGACCCGATGCAGGATCGACCGCAGACACCCGCTGGCCGTCCGGATCTGGCACTGTTCGATTTCGACGGCACCCTGACCACGCGCGAGACCTTTCCCGACTTCCTGCGCCATGCGGTGCCGCCGCGCCGGCTCGCCGTCGGCCGCGTACTGCTGGCGCCGCTGGTCGTCGCCTACCGGATCGGACTGGTGCCGGTGGCCACGCTGCGCGCATGGCTGGTCCGCTACGGCTTCGCCGGGGTCGCGAAGGCCGCGCTGGACGACGCCGGCGCGCGGTTCGCCCGCGACGTGCTGCCCGGGGTGCTGCGTCCCGACGCGATGACGCGCCTGCGCTGGCACTAGGGCCTGTCATCAAATGCCGGGTAGCCCGCGTTGGGCCTTACCCGCCGCCATCCGGTGTTGCGTGGCGCAGCGCCTGACTGGCCGTCAGGTCAAGCCGCGCGGCGCCGGATGGCGGCGGGCAAGGCCCAACCCGGAGGGCCGCGCCCGTGCGCGTCCGCTGCTGCGTCATTGCTCGGGCGTGGACGGACGTCCACTTCCTCGCGCTTCCTTGCCGCAAACACGCACGGGCGCGGCGCGGACCATCCGGCATTTGATGACAGGCCCTAGCCGCATGGCGATACCGTCGTCGTGGTCTCGGGCGGCTGCGATGTCTATCTCGCGCCGTGGTGCGCGGCGCACGGTGTCGCCCTGCTGTGCTCGACGCTGGCACACCGCGACGGCCACATGACCGGCCGCTATGCGGGTGCGCAATGCGCCGGCGACGAGAAGGCGCGCCGGGTACGCGCCGCGTACGACCTGTCCGCGTTCGCCGCGGTCCATGCCTACGGCGACACCCACGAGGACCTCGCCCTGCTGGCGCTGGCCGACCATGCGGTCTACCGCGGCGCGCCGTGGCCGGCCGCCCGCAGCCCCAAAGAAGCCGCGGTCAGTCGCGCGGCGGCGGACCGCTGACGCCCGTCTGCGGCGGGTCCGCATCGCCGCGCTGCGCCAGCCGCCGCTCCCATGCCGACAACGTGACCAGCACGAACAGCGACAGCAGCGTCGCCGCGACCGCGATCGCGTAGTAGTGCAGCCCGGCGGCGACCCCGATCGTCGCCACCACCAGCAAGGACGCGGCGGTGGTGATGCCGGCAATGGTCTCGCCGCCGCGCCGGCCCTGGCTGAAGATCGTGCCCGCGCCGATGAACGACACGCCGGCGATCACCGCCTCGACCAGACGCAGCGGATCGACCTGCAGGTTGCCGGCGCCGGGGCGCCCGACCTGCAGTTCCACCGACAGCTGGCCGATGCCGACCAGCAGCGCCGCGGCGCCGGCCACCAGCATGTGGGTGCGGAACCCCGCGGGCCGGTGCTTGAGCTCGCGCTCGTAGCCGATCGCGCCGCCCAGCACCATCGCCACGGCCATGCCGCCGATCACTTCGAGTTGGGGAAGCCAGTCCGCCTGCATGCCGCGCAGACTGGCGCAGCCGCTGTCGTCGCGCCGTCACGGGCAGGCGCCGCACGCCGGCGCCCGGGCCCGCCCCCCGTCAGCCGGCCGCGACCAGCCGTACCCGCGCGAAATTGCGCTTGCCGACCTGCAGCACGCCCTCGAACCCGGGCGCGAACACCAGGCCCGCATCCTCGACCACCGCGCCATCGACCTTGACCGCGCGTTCCCGGAGCTTGCGGTTGGCCTCGGAGTTGCTCGGGGTGATGCCGGCGGCGGTCAGCAGCGCGGCGATGCGCAGGCCGTCCGCCGGCACCGCCACGTCCTGCAGCGGCAGCAGGGTCGTGTCGCCCTCCCCGGAGATCGCGACCTGCCAGCCGGCGATCGCGGTCTCGGCCGCTTCGGCGTCGTGGAACCGGGTCGCGATCTCGCGCGCCAACCGCAGCTTGACGTCGCGCGGGTTCAGCGCGCCCGCGGCGACGTCGGCCCGCAGCGCCTTCGCCTCGTCGATGCCGATCTCGAAGCTCAACAGCTCGATCCAGTCCCACATCAGGTCGTCGCCGATCTTCATCGTCTTGTTGACCATGTCGATCGCCGGCTCGGCGACGCCGATGTAGTTGCCCAGCGACTTGGACATCTTGGCGACGCCGTCGAGCCCGACCAGCAGCGGCATCGTCAGCACGATCTGCGGCGCCTGCCCGTGGCTCTCCTGCAGGCCGCGGCCCATCAGCAGGTTGAACTTCTGGTCGGTGCCGCCGAGCTCGACGTCGGCCTTCAGCGCGACCGAGTCATAGCCCTGCACCAGCGGATACAGGAACTCGTGGATCGCGATCGGCTGCTGGCCGGCGTAGCGCTTGGCGAAATCGTCGCGCTCGAGCATCCGCGCGACCGTGTGCGACGAGGCCAGCCGGATCATGTCGGCCGCGCCCATCGCGCCGAACCATTCGGAGTTGAAGCGCACCTCGGTCCTGTCCGGGTCGAGCACCTTGAACACCTGCGCCTTGTAGGTCTCGGCGTTGGCCAGCACGTCCTCGCGCGACAGCGGCTTGCGGGTCGCGCTCTTGCCCGACGGGTCGCCGATCATCCCGGTGAAGTCGCCGATCAGGAAGATCACCTGGTGGCCCAGGTCCTGGAACTGCCGCATCTTGTTCAGCAGCACGGTATGGCCCAAGTGCAGGTCCGGCGCGGTCGGGTCGAAGCCGGCCTTGATCCGCAGCGGGCGGCCCAGCGCCAGACGCGCCTGGAGTTCTTCGCGCTTGAGGATCTCGTCGGTACCGCGGGCGATCAGGTCGATAGCGGTCTTGTCGGCAGCAGGCGTGTCGACAGCGTGTTGTTGCAGGGACATCGATGGGGTCCAAAAGAGGCGCCGGTCACACCTCCCGACTGAATACGGGAGACAGGTGTTAAGCGCGCGTTATTCGACGAAAGATGCGAAAAGTCCAATCCCGTCAGGCATTTGACGCATGGACCTCACATCTCTATGTTACCCCGCTGACACGTCTTTCACGCCATCCGGGGATCCCGCCACGATGACGACTTCCGTCCCGCCGCCCACCGGCGATGCGCACCACCGGCAGGTACTCCACGACAACCTGCAGGCGGCCGCCCGCAACCGGGGGCAGGAACAGAAGCCGGCGGTACGGCTGTTCCCGGGACGCTGGACGCGACGCGACTGGGCCCACGCCAGCCTGTTCGTCACCCTCGGCGCGCTGGTCGTCGCCCTGGTCCCGGGCCTGTCGCAGGCGATGCACGAAGGCCAGGATCCCGAGCTGGTGACGATGTCGCTGGCGCTGCCACCGCTGACCGCCGCGCAGCGCACCGCCCAGCTGCCGCACGACAACTGGCAGCTGGTCACCGTCGAGCAGGGCCAGACCCTGGGCGCGATCTTCGAGCAGATGAACCTGCCGGCCGCGACGATGCACCGCATCCTCGAATCGTCCGACGCCAAGGCCCGGCTCACGCGCATGCGCCCGGGCACCGAGCTGGGCTTCGACCTCGCCGCCGACGGCCGCCTCAACAAGCTGCGCTACGACCGCAGCGACACCGAACGCGTCGAGCTGACGCTGGTCGGCGAGCAGGTCGAGGAGCGCGTCATCGAACGCCCGGTCGAGCGCCGCAACGTGGTGATCAGCGGCGAGGTCGGCCGCTCGCTGTTCCATTCGGCGCGCCGGCTCGGGCTCAGCGGTGCGGCGATCAATACCCTGACCGACGAAGTGTTCAAGTACGACATCGACTTCAACACCGACGTCACCCAGAACGACCGCTTCAGCGTGGTCGTCGAGCAGATCTGGCGCGAGGGCGAGCTGATCGGCACCGGCCCGGTGCAGGCCGCGGTGTTCACCGCCAAGGGCAAGCCGTTCACCGCGTTCCGCTACGAGCAGGGCGGCAAGGCCGAGTACTACAACGCCGACGGCCGCCCGCTGAAGAAGAGCTTCATCCGCATGCCGATCCAGTACGCGCGCCTGAGCTCGCGCTTCGGCAGCCGCCGGCACCCGGTGCTGGGCACGATGCGCATGCACAAGGGCGTCGACTACGCCGCCGCGACCGGCACGCCGATCATGGCCGCCGGCGACGCGCGCGTGCAGTTCAAGGGCACCCAGCGCGGCTACGGCAACGTGGTGATCCTCGATCACGGCCGCGGCCACACCACGCTGTACGCGCACATGTCGCGCTTCGGCAACATCCGCCAGGGCGAGCGCGTGCCGCAGGGCAAGGTCATCGGCTACGTCGGCTCGACCGGCCTGGCCACCGGCCCGCACCTGCATTACGAGTTCCGGGTCAACGGCGTGCACCGCAATCCGCTGCAGCACACCATGCCCGAGCCGGATCCGCTGACCGGCGCCGCGCTGGCCCAGTTCCGCGCGCAGACCGGCCCGGCGCTGGCCCGCATCCGCGAGTTCGAGGACATCGTCTACGCCCAGGTCCCGGCCGCGCCCGATCCGGACCGGCAGGTCGCCACGGCCCGCAGCGGCGGCAACAGCCGCGGATGATCGAAACGCCCGGCCCAGCGCCGGGCGTCGTACATCCGGCACCTCCAGTCTGCGGTCCACGCGCATGCCCGACCTGTATCTCGGCCTGATCTCGGGCACCAGCGCCGACGGCATCGATGCGGCGCTGGTCGCATTCGACGACGCCGCGCCACGCGATGCGGCGACCCGCAGCGCACCGCTGCAGGCACGGCTGCTGTTCGGCCGCACCTATCCGTGGGATCCCGCGCTGCGCCGGCAGCTGGTCGCGCTCGGCCAGCAGGACGCGGCGCTGACCCTCGACGACCTCGGCGAACTCGACACCCGCATCGCCGAAGCGTTCGCCAACGCCGCCGGCCGGGCGCTGGCCGACAGCGGTACCGACCGCGTGCAGGTCGCGGCGATCGGTTCGCACGGCCAGACCTTGCGCCACCGCCCGCTCGGCCGGCACGGCGACGGGCGCTGGCCGTATACCGTGCAGCTCGGCGACCCGTCGCTGATCGCCGAGCGCAGCGGCATCCGTACCGTCGCCGATTTCCGTCGCCGCGACGTCGCCGCCGGCGGCCACGGCGCGCCGCTGCTGCCCGCGCTGCACGCCGCCCTGCTGCACGCACCGGGCGAGGACCGCGCGGTGCTCAACCTCGGCGGCATCGGCAACCTGACCCTGCTGCCGGGCGACGGCGGCCCGGTGCGCGGCTTCGACACCGGCCCGGCCAACGGGCTGATGGACGCCTGGTGCCTGCGCCACACCGGCGAGGCCTTCGACCGCGCCGGCGCGCTGGCCGCAAGCGGCCGGGTCGATGCGGCGCTGCTGGCGCGGCTGCGCGCCGAACCGTGGTTCACGCTGCCGCCGCCGAAGTCCACCGGGCGCGACCAGTTCCACCTCGGCTGGGTCGACGCCGCGCTGCGCGGCGGGGAAACGCCCGCCGACGTGCAGGCGACGCTGCTGGCGCTCAGCGCGACGACGATCGCCGATGCGCTGCGCGCGCTGCAGCCGGCGACCGCGCGCCTGGTGGCCTGCGGCGGTGGCGTGCACAACCCCGTGCTGATGCGCGCGCTGGCCGACGCATTGCCCGGCTGCGTCGTCGAATCGAGCGCCGCGCACGGCCTCGACCCCGACCACGTCGAGGCGATGGGCTTCGCCTGGCTGGCGCGGCAGACCCTGCTCGGCCTGCCCGGCAACCTGCCGTCGGTGACCGGCGCGCGCGGCCCGCGGGTGCTGGGCGGGGTCTATCCGGCCTGACGTGTCCGGTCCGCCATGCCATGGGACCGCGGGGCGGATCAGGTTTCCGGATTGCGTCCGATCATCGCGAAGCCGGCATCGTCGGGCACGTCCTCCATCGCGCTGATCGCCGCGCGCAGCACGTCCGATTCGGCCGGCGCCAGCTCGCGGGCGTCGTCGCCCAGCAGCGCGTGCAGGCCCCGCTCCAGCAGCACCCGGACCGTGCGCGACTGGCTCCAGCCGTGGATGCCGGCCACCCGCTCGATGCCCGCGAGCAGTTCCGGATCGATGTCGCGCAGCACCAGTTCGCTCATGTCGGCTTGTTTCCTGTCGGCTTCATGTCGGCTTGCGCCATGTCGGGATGTGCTTCCTCGCCGGCCGGCGGGACATCGTCGCCGAGCCGCACCCGCGGCTTGAGCCAGAAGAACAGCACCAGCGCCGGCAATGCGACGACCGCGGTGATGATGAAGTATGGCGCATAGCTGGCGCTGGCCTCGACGATGTGCCCGGAGAAGAAGCCCAGCACCTTGCCCGGCAGCATGATCAGCGACGAGAACAGCGCGTACTGGGTCGCGGTGTAGCGCTGGTTGACCAGCGCCGACATGTACGCGACCGCGACCGTGCCCAGGAACCCCTGGGCGAGGTTCTCGCCGGAGATCACGATCGTCAGCAGGGTCAGGTCGCCGTTGGCGCCGATCAGGATCAGGTATAGCAGGTTGCTGGCCGCGCCGAGCACGATCGCGGCGAACAGCGGCCACTGGATACCCCAGCGCGCGACCGCGATGCCGCCGAGGAACGCGCCGGCGATGCCGATCCAGATGCCGTAGACCTTGGTCACCGCGGCGATCTCGGTCTTGCTGAAGCCCTGGTCGAGGTAGAACGGTCCGATGATGCCGCCGATGAGCGCCTGGTCGGAGATCTTCATCGCCAGGATGAACAGCAGGATGCCCAGCGCCACCCGGCCGCCGAAGCGGCGGAAGAAATCGGCGAACGGCTCGACCACGCCCTCGCGCAGGCCCTCGACCCAGTTGCGCGCGCGCGGACGCAGCACCGCCGGCTCGGCGGCCAGCAGGCAGGTCGCCAGCGGCACCAGCATGCAGGCCGCCATCACCAGGTAGACGACCGGCCAGGCCACGTGGTCGGCCAGCACCAGCGCCAGCGCGCCGCTGGCGATCAGCGCGATGCGGTAGCCCAGCGAGTACGTCGCCACCAGCGCGCCCTGCGCCGACGGCGGCGCGATCTCGACGCGGTAGGCGTCGACCGCGATGTCGAGCGTGGCCCCCGAGAACGCCACCAGCAGGGTCACGCAGACGAACAGCGCCAGCGGCCCGGTGCCGACGATCGCCATGCCCGCCAGCCCGGCCATCACCGCGGCCATCGCCAGCAGCAGCCAGCTGCGGCGCTGGCCCAGCCGGCCCAGCAGCGGCAGGCGCCAGCGGTCGACCAGCGGCGCCCACAGGAACTTGAACGAATACGCCATGCCGGCGCTGGCGATCATCGTGATCTCGCGCAGCTCGATGCCGCCCTCGCGCAGCCAGTACGCCAGCGTGCCGGCGACCAGCAGGAACGGCAGGCCGGAGGCGAAGCCGAAGAAGAACATCGTCCATGCGGCCGGCTGGGTGAACGCCTGCCAGATCGACGGCTTGCCGGCCTTCGCCGCGGCGGCTGCGCTCATCCGCGGTAGTCCACGACCAGCGGCGCATGGTCGGAGAAGCGCGGCTCGGGATGCACGCTGCAGGCGCGCACGCGCTCGCGCAGCGACGGGGTGATGAACTGGTAGTCGATGCGCCAGCCGACGTCGTTCGCGCGCGCCGCGCCGCGGTTGCTCCACCACGTGTACTCGACGGCCTCGGGCCGCAGCACGCGCAGCGCGTCGAGCCAACCGCGCGCCGGCGGCTCGACCAGGCCGTCGCCGCAATCATCGGCGATCATCGCGTTGAGCCAGGCGCGCTCGGGCGGGGTACAGCCGGAATTCTTCTGGTTGCTGGTCCAGTTCCTGATGTCGTTGCGCGCACGCACGATGTTCCAGTCGCCGCACAGCACGTAGTCGCGGCCGCTGGCCAGCCATTCGTCCAGGATCGGCCGCAGCCAGTGCATGACCTCGAACTTGAAGTCCTGGCGCAGCTCGCCCGACGAACCCGACGGAATGTAGAACGACACCACGCTGAGGTTGCCGAAGCGCGCCTCGATGTAGCGGCCCTCGTCGTCGAACGGCGCCCAGCCGAGCGCGGTGCGGACTTCGTCGGGCTCGCGCCGGGCGTAGATCGCCACGCCGCTGTAGCCCTTCTTCGTCGTCGCATCGCGGAACCAGGCCCTGTAGCCGGGCGGCAGGAACGCCGCATCCAGGCCGTCGGGGCCGGCGAGCTGGTGCTCCTGGGCCTTGGTCTCCTGCAGGCACAGCACGTCGGCGTCCTGCCCGGCGAACCAGTCGAAGAAGCCCTTCTTCGCGGCCGAGCGCAGGCCGTTGGCGTTGAAGCTGATGATTCTCATGCAAACCCGGTCGATGGTGCGGACACCAAGCCTAGCAGGCCGCCGGCCGCCGCCCGCCCGCGCGCCCCCGCCTCGCCATCGGCACGCCCGCGGCCCGCTATGCTCGGCCGATGCCGCCAGCGCCGCTCCCGTCGCCCGAGGTCGTGCCCGCCGACGCCGCCCAGGCCGCCGCGGCGCGGGAACTGCGGCTGCGGCCGGGGCAGGCGCGCCATGCCGGCGACATCGCGTTCAACGTCGGCGATGCCCTCGCCTCGCCCGACAGCGAGGCGATGGTGGTGCTGCTCGGGACCACGGTGATCGGCTTCTACCGGCTCGACTACCTGCGCACCGTGGTCGCCCGGCAGGTCCTGGACCGGCGCACGATGACGCTGCGCGCGTTCGCCCTGGACCGGCGCTGGCAGGGGCGCGGGCTCGGGCTGCCGGCGCTGCTGGCCTGCTGCGCCGACCTGGCACGGCGCCACCCGGACCGGCGCCTGCTGGCACTGAACGTGGACCGCGACAACCACGCCGCGCGCCGGGTGTACGCGCGCGCCGGCTTCGTCGACGCCGGCGAGGACCTGCCCGGCGGCAGCGGTGGCCCGCAGCGCCTGCTGCTGCGCGCGCTGGGCGTGGGACAATGACCGCCATGACCGATCACCGCACCCGTTTCCTGCAGCTCGCCCTGGCCGCCGACGCCCTGCGTTTCGGTGAATTCACCCTCAAGTCCGGCCGGGTCAGCCCGTACTTCTTCAATGCCGGGCGCTTCGACTCGGGCGCCGCGCTGGCGGCGCTGGCCGGCTGCTACGCCGATGCGGTGGACGCCGCCGGGCTCGACTTCGACCTGCTGTTCGGCCCCGCCTACAAGGGCATCCCGCTGGCGACCGCGCTGGCCTGCGAATACGCCGGCCGCGGTCGCGACCTGCCGCTGGCGTTCAACCGCAAGGAAGCCAAGGCCCACGGCGAGGGCGGCAGCCTGATCGGCGCGCCGCTGGCAGGCCGCCGGGTGCTGATCGTCGACGACGTGATCACCGCCGGTACCGCGATCCGCGAGGCGCTGGGGATCATCGACGCCGCCGGCGGCGCGGTCGCGGGCATCGTCATCGCGCTCGACCGCCAAGAGCGCATCGGCGACGACGGCGCCCCCGACGCAAGCCCGCTGTCGGCCGCGCAGCAGGTCGCCCGCGACACCGGCGTGGCGGTGGTGGCGATCGCCGGCCTGTCCGACCTGCTTGCGTTTGCCGGCGAAAGCGCGACACTGGCCGCGGAGCGCGACCGTCTGCTGGCCTACCGCGCGCGGTACGGCAGCGACGCGGCGCACTGACTTTCCACTTCGGCCGATCAGGGGACGGACGAAATGAAGCGCAACCCACGACTGGCCGGTCCGCTGCTGGCCTTGCTGGCGACCTCCCTGCTGGCGGCCCCGGCCGCCGCGCAGAAGGACGAACGCCGGGTCTACTGCTGGGACGAGGGCGGCCGCCGGGTCTGCGGCGATGCGCTGCCGGCGCGCGCGGTGGATGCCGCCCGCACCGAGATCAACGCCCGCAGCGGCCTGCGCACGGCCGAGGTCGCGCGCGCGCCGACCGCCGAGGAGCGCGCCGCACTCGAGGCCGCCGACCGCCAGGCCCGCGAAGCCGCCGAGGCCCGCGCCGCGCAGCAGCGGCGCGAACTGGCGATGGTCGAGTCCTACGCGACCGAAGACGACCTGCGCCGCGCCTACGGCGAGCGCATCGTGCTGGTCGAGGAAGGCCTGAAGACCTCGCGGATGGGCGTGGCCAACCTGCGCAGCAGCCTGCTGTCGCTGCTGCGCCAGGCCGGCGACCTGGAACTGCAGGGCAAGCCGGTCGCCAAGCCCCTGCAGGACAGCATCCGCAGCCAGCGCTCGGACCTGCAGCGGCAGCTGGCGATCCTCGACCAGCAGCTCGGCGAGCAGGCCGAGCTCGACAGCGACCTCGACGCCGCACTGGCCCGCTACCGCGAACTGAAGCAACCCGCGACCCGCCGCGACTGAGAGGTTCGCCTGCCGGCTGCGGCGTTCGATCGACGCGCAGCCTCTGCGCAAGCTGCTCCGGGAATGCCGCGCGCCGAATGGCACCGGTGGTGACGCCATCCTGCGGAAGCGCGACACCTCTCCCGCCTGCGGGAGAGGTCGATGCGCGCAGCGCATCGGGTGAGGGCGCCGGATAGGCCGGCTCCGCCACGGCCCACGCATTGGCAACGCGGGGGAGCGGCGTATCCTTGTCCGCTACTCCCCCACCGCGAGTTCCCGTGTCCGATCCGATTTCCGCCCTGCTGCTCGGCATCATCGAGGGGCTGACCGAGTTCCTGCCCGTCTCCAGCACCGGCCACCTGCTGATCGCCCAGCACTGGCTCGGCGCGCGTTCGGACTTCTTCAACATCGTCATCCAGGCCGGCGCGATCGTCGCGATCACGCTGGTGTTCCGCGAACGCCTGTGGTCGCTGGCCACGGGCCTGCGCGAACCCGGGAACCGCGACTACGTGCTGAAACTCGCGGTTGCCTTCCTGGTCACCGCGCTGGTCGGCCTGCCGGTGCGGATGGCCGGCTGGGAACTGCCGGAAACCGTGACCCCGGTGGCCTGGGCGCTGATCATCGGCGGCGTGTGGATGATCGTGGCCGAGCGCCTGGCCGAGCGCCGCGGCGACCTGACCCGGGTCACGTGGACGGTGGCGGTGCTGGTCGGGCTGGCGCAGGTCGTGGCCGGCGTGTTTCCCGGCACCTCGCGCTCGGCCGCAGCGATCTTCATCGCGATGCTGGCCGGCCTGAGCCGGCGCTCGGCCGCGGCCGAGTTCGTGTTCCTGGTCGGCATCCCGACGATGTTCGCCGCCAGCGCCTATGCCTTCCTCGAACTGTGGCTCGACGGCGGCCTCGGCGGCGAGGCCTGGGGCGACGTGACCCTGGCGTTCGTGGCGGCGATGGTGACCGGCTTCCTGGTCGTCAAATGGCTGCTCGGCTACATCAAGTCGCACCGCTTCACCGGCTTCGCGATCTACCGCATCGTGCTCGGCGCCGGGCTGCTGCTGTTCATGCCGTCGGGCTTCTGAGCGCGGCGCGGCATTCGGCCGCGCGCTGCGCCAGCCAGTCGCGTTCGCGCGGATTGCGCGCCAGTTCGGCGGCGCGGTCAAATTCGCGGCCCGCCTCCGCATGGCGCGCCAGCTTCGCCAGCAGGTCGCCGCGCACGCCCGGCAGCAGGTGGTAGCCGGCGAGGGCGGGCTCGTCCCGCAGGGCGTCGACGATCGGCAGCGCGGCCTGCGGGCCGAAGGCCATGCCGACCGCGACCGCGCGGTTGAGCTCGACGACCGGCGAGCCCGAACGCGCGGCCAGTTCTCCGTACAGCGCGGCGATCCGGGACCAGTCGGTGTCGGCCGCGGTGGCCGCCCGCGCGTGGCAGGCGGCGATCGCGGCCTGCAGCCGGTAATGCCCGGGAGTCGCGTCGTCCGGCGCCTGCCGGGCCCGGGCGCGTTCCAGCGCCGCCAGGCCCTCGTCGATCAGCGCGCGGTTCCAGCGGCCGCGGTCCTGGTCGGGCAGCAGCACCGGCGCGCCCGCGGCATCGGTGCGTGCCGCGAGCCGTGAGGCCTGCAGCGTCATCAGCGCCAGCAGGCCATGGACCTCGGCGTCGCCCGGCATCAGCGCGGCCAGCAGGCGGCCGAGCCGGATCGCCTCCGCGCACAGGTCCGGCCGCGACCAGTCGTCGCCGCTGCTGGCGGCGTAGCCTTCGTTGAAGACCAGGTACACCACGCCCAGCACCGCGGACAGCCGCGCCGGCAGCTCGGCCCGGCGCGGCACCTCGAACGGCACGCCGGCCGAAGCGATCCTGCGCTTGGCGCGGACGATGCGCTGGGCGATCGTCGCCTCGGGCACCAGGAACGCGCGTGCGATCTCGTCGGTGGTCAGGCCGCCGATCAGCCGCAGGGTCAGCGCGACCTGCGCCGCGCTCGACAGCAGCGGATGGCAGGCGACGAACATCAGCCGCAGCACGTCGTCGCCGATGTCGTCGTCGAGCGCGGCCTGCTGGCGGGCGTCGGCGTCGCGCTGCGCCTGCTCGATCCCGTGCGCCAGCTCGGCGAGCCTGCCGTCGGCCAGCCGCGCGCGCCGCAGGCGGTCGATGCCGCGGTGACGCGCGGTGGTCATCAGCCACGCACCGGGATTGTCGGGAATGCCGGCATCGGGCCAGCGCTCAAGCGCGGCGACCAGCGCGTCCTGCGCCAGTTCCTCGGCCAGGTCCAGATCGCGGACCACGCGCATCAGCCCGCCGACGACCTTCGGCATCTCGGTACGCCACAGGGCCTCGATCGCGCGGTGCAGGTCGGCCGTCTCCATCGGCGGAGATGACACCACCGTGCCGACGCACAGGCAAGCGGCGTCGCGGCGGCGGGACCGCCGCGGGACGGGCGCTGGCGACGTCGCGCATCGCACCGCGCTCATGCCGGCGGCGCGGCGTCCATGTGCACCAGCTCCCAGAGATGCCCGTCCGGGTCCTCGAAGGCGTGCTGGTACATGAAGCCGTGGTCGACGGGATCGCCCGGGACCCGGCCGCCGGCCGCGCGCGCGCGCTCGACCATCGCGTCGATCGCGGCGCGGCTGTCCTGCGACAGGCAGACGATCACCTCGATGCGGTCGCGCTCGCAGACGCGCTTCGTCGTGAAGGTCTGGAAGTACGGCTTGACCAGCAGCATCACGAAGATGTCGTCGCCGACGATCATGCAGGTCGCGTTCTCGTTGGTGAACACCGGGTTGAACGCGAATCCGAGCGCGGTGAAGAAGCGGACGGACCGGTCGAGGTCCTCGACCGGCAGGTTGACGTAAATCTGGGGATGGGCCATGGCGCGACTCCTGGGCTGTGGTGAGCGTGGCGATTGCTGAAAAGGGGTTGCGCGACGGTCAGCACGCCTTCGCGTGCAGCACCATCCAGCCGGTACCGAAGCGGTCGACCAGCATGCCGAAGCGGTGGGCGAAGAAGGATTCGGCAATCGGCGCGCGGATCTCCGCACCGTCGGCGAGCGCGGCGAAGATCCGCTCGGCCTCGGCATCGCTGTCCACGTCCACGCTGACGAAGGCATGCGGATCCGGCGGCAGCGCGACCCCGGGCGGAACGTCGGAGCCCATCAGCGTCTGGCCGCGGGCCTCCAGGTGCGCATGCAGGATGCGCTCCGGCGCCGGTGCCGCATCGTCCGCGGACGCTGGCTGCGCGTCACTGGGCAGCAGCGTCGGCGTACCGCCGAACACGCGGGCATACAGCGCGAACGCCTCGGCGCAACGGCCGTCGAAATACAGGTAGGGATTGATCCGCATCGTCGTCTCCTCGGGAATGGTGGGATGGGCGCGGCATGCGCCGTGTCCCGGTGACGACGATCCGGCGTGTCCCGGATCGACATCGATGCCGCGACAACCTGAACCGCGCCGGATCCCGACGGGATCATGCCGACCCCGGCGCTAAGCTGTGCCCGTTCATCCGAGCCCATCCCGAGGACCCACCCATGCGCCGTCCCTTGCTGTTGCTGCTGCCTTTCGCCCTGATCGCCCTCGCCTGTTCGCGGACGCCGGCACCGTCGCCGGCCGATGTCCAGCCGTCGGCCACCGATGCCGCGGACGCCCTGCCCGATGCCGCGCCCGCCGACCACGCGGCGACGCTGGGCGCCTACCACTGGGATCTGACCGGTGCCACGACCGGCGCCGGCGCGCGCATCGATGCGCTGCTCGACGATGCCGGCAAGCCGCTGCGGCTGGATTTCAGCGACGGCGGCGTCAGCGTCTCCAACGCCTGCAACCGCATGCGCGGCACCGCCACGCTCGATGGCGACCGACTCGAGGTCGGCCGCGTCGTGTCGACGATGATGGCCTGCGACGACCGCCTGATGACCCTGGAACGCGAGATCGGCCAGCGCCTGCCGGGCCCGCACACGCTGGCCATCGTGCCTGGCGATCGTCCCCGGCTGACCCTGACCAGTGGCGACGGCGAGGTGCTGGCGTTCACCGGCGTGGCCACCGCGGACACCCGTTACGGCGGCCCCGGCGAGCGTGTGTTCCTCGAGGTCGCACCGCAGCGGGTCGCCTGCACGCCGCAGGCGCCCGAGCCGACCTGCCTCGAGGTCCGCGAGATCGTCTTCGGCGACGACGGCGTGCGCCAGTCGGCCGGCGAATGGCGGCCGCTGGCGCAGGACATCGAGGGCTACACCCACGAACCCGGCGTGCGCAACGTGCTGCGGCTGCAGCGCTACCCGGTGACCGATCCGGCGGCCGATGCACCGGCGTCGGCCTATGTGCTGGACATGGTGGTGGAATCGGAGACGGTCGCGCGCTGAGCGCGACGGCGATCGTTCCGACGCCCTCCATAGGAGCGGCCCTTGGCCGCGATGCTTCCCGCCCGATCCGGAGACAGGCATCGCGGCCAACGGCCGCTCCGACAGTCCTGGATGCCAGCCAGCGCGCCGCGCAACCCGCGGTCAGACCGGCGCGGCACCGGGATGCAGCGCGTAGGTGCCGTACACCGAAGCCTCGGCCAGCACGTGTCCCTGGATCGCGCGCAGCACCGCGCCGGCGTCGAAGCCGTCGGGCAGGTCGAGCGTCGGCACGTCGAGGGCGAACAGGCGGAAGAAGTAGCGGTGCGTACGCAGGTCGTTGGGCGGCGGATACGGACCGTCGTAGCCGAACCAGTCGCCGCCCAGCTCGGCATCGCCGGCGAACCAGCCGGTGTAGTCGTTGCGGCCCTGGCGGGCGCCGGCCGGACCCGGCGGCTGGCGCTTGCCGCCCTTGGTCACGCCGTCGCTGGCACTGCCCTCGGCGATCTCGCGCAGCTCGGCCGGCAGGTCGGCGACGACCCAGTGCACGAACGTGCCGCGCGGATGCGCGACCGGGATCTCGACACCCGCCTTGCCGGCCAACGACGGGTCGGTCGGTGCGTCGGGGTCGATGCACAGCAGCGCGAACGAGCGTGTGCCCGCGGGCACCTCGTCCCAGGCCAGCTGCGGGTTGCGGTTGCCGCCGAAGCCGCCGGGCGCGCCGAGCGCGAAGGCGGCCGGAATCGGCTGGCCGGGGGCGAAGCTGTCGCTGTGGATGCGCATGTCGGTCGTCTCCTGTGCCGGGTCGGCGTGGCGAGGGGGTGTCAATCCTGCGGATAGCCCAACCGTACCGCCACCGGCGTCAGCGCGGCAAAAGCCTGCGGCCAGACGTCGGCGTAGGCGCGCCAGTGGCCGGCCGGCAGGCGGGCCGGCCCCAGCGCCTGGGCCGGCGGCACCGGGAAGTCGGCGATGCCCAGCGCCGCGCCGAGCGTGGCGGCCAACGCCGCGGGATCGCCCGCGGGGTCGTCGTTGCGCAGCAGCGTGTGCGGGATCAGATCCTGCTCGTGCAGGTCGGCCAGCTGTTCCAGGTGCGCCGCCAGCCACGCCGCGCTGCTGGCGGCGTCGTCGATGCGCATCGTCAGCACGGTGCCGTAGGCGAGCCAGTCGAGCAGCATGTCGCGCGGGTCGCGTACCACCAGCAGCAACCGCGCCTGCGGCAGTTCGGGACGCAGCGCCAACAGCCAGGCGTTGTCCCAGAACGGCAGCCAGTCGATGACCGCGCCGTTGCCGATGCCGCGCGCCGGCAACTGCTGGCGCCAGCTGCCGACGACCTGCGCGGCGGTGAAGCGCCCGGCCGCCAGCTGCGCCGGCACGGTGGTGTCCTGGAACGCGTCGCCCACGCCGCGGACGATACGGTCGCCGCGGAACTGCGGCACGACCTGCTGCAGCACCGAGACCACGCGGTCCACGCGCGCGCCGGGCGGGCCATACAGGAATACCGCGGGCGGCTGCGCGGCATCGGCCGCGCCCGGCGCAGGCCACGCCGCCGGCGCAGCGGTCGGCGCCGGTGGCGGTCCGGCCTGACGGCTGATGTCGACGCTCAGCGCCTGCCAGGTCGCGGCGGCATCGCCGGGGCGGCCGGCCGCATCCTGGGCGATGCCGATCCAGCGCCGCAGCAGCAGCTTGCCTTCGTCGCCGGCGGCGGGCACCAGGTCCTGGGCGAAGGCGACGGCGGCGCCCGGATCGCGCTCGAGCAGGCGGCCGAAGATGAAGTCGTTGGCCGCGAGATCGCCCGGCTGGACCGCGGCGATGGCGCGCGCGGCGGCCAGCGCCGCGTCCGGGTCTCCGGCATTGGCCTCCAGCGCCAGCCGCGCCTGCAGCGCCGGCACGTGGCCGGGCACGGCCGCCTGCCAGCGCACGATGACGTCGCGCGCGGCGTCGCTGGCGAACGGCTCGAACGCCAGGCGCGCCAGCCACAGGTGGTCCTGCGCAGGGTGCTGCGCCAGCGCCGGCTCCAGCACCTCGAGGGCCTCGTCGGCGGCGCCGGTCGCCGCCCACAACCGGACCAGCGCATCGGTGGTGCGGCGCGACTGCGGCGCCGCCGCGAACGCGGCGCGCAGCAGCGGCAGCGCGCGCTCGGGACGGCCGGCCTGCAGTTCCAGTTCGCCGCCCAGGGTCTGCCAGCCCGGCGTGGCCTGGGCCGGATCGGCCAGCAGCTCGGCGATGACGTCGGCGGCGTCGGCCGGGCGTCCCTGCTGCAGCACGATCTGCGCCAGCACGCCGCGCAGCGGGCCATTGCCGGATTTCTCGATGACCCGGCGGAACGCCTGCTCGGCGAACGCGAGATGGCCCTTCGCCAGATAGGCGAAGGCATTGGCGTAGAGCACCTGCAGGTCGTCCGGCGCGACCTTCGCCGCCTGTGCCAGCAGCGCCAGCGCGCGGTCGTGCTCGCCGCGGCGCGAGGCCAGGGTACCGGCGAGCATCGTCGTCCACGGATGCTCGGGCGCGACCCGGCTGGCGAGCTTCTGCAGGCGCTCGGCCTCGTCGAGATCGTTGCGCCCGATCGCCAGCTGCGCCTGCATCACGTAGGCGCCGAACTGGTTGGGATCGAGCGTCGTGCTCTGCGACAGCGCCGCGGACGCGGCGTCGAGGTCGCGCTGCTGCAGCAGCAGGCCGGCGCGCTGGAAGTGCAGGTCGGCGGCGTCGGGAACCAGCGCGATCGCCGCGTCGATCGCCGCCAGCGCAGCCTGGTCGTCGCCGCTGGCGTGCAGCGCCTGGGCCAGCAGGCGCTGGTTGCCGGGATCGCGCGGGTCGGCGGCGACCGCCTCGCGTGCCAGCGTCAGCGCATCATCGTGGGCGCCGCGGCGCAGTGCGTCGAGAATCCTGTCCTGCATGTCTGTGATGTCCCGGCGCAGTGGCCGGCCGGTCGAAGGGCCGGCCATTGTAGCGGCCGCGCCGACCCGGGCCGGGCGGGCCCCGCGCTCAGCCGGCGGGCGCGTCCATGCAGGCCTGCACCGCCGCCGACAGCGGCGCGCGCGTGGGTCCCTCGCCGGCGGCATCGGCGTGCGCCGCCAGCCGCGTGGCGACCCAGCCCTCGGCGAAGCCGTCGAGGCTGGCGTCCAGCAGGAAGCCGCAGTGCCCGCCCCAGCGGCTGATCTCGACCCGCGCGTGCGCCGGCAGGGTCAGCGCGTGGAACTCGTCGAGCGGGATTACCGGGTCGTCGGCCGCCATCAGGATCCGGGTCGGCACCTGCAGCCCGGCCAGGCGGTCGCCGGCCACGGAGTAACCGTCGAAGTAGTTCTCGATCGTGCCGAAATCGGTATGCGTCTGCACCAGCCATTCGGTCAGCTCACGCATGCCCAGGCGCAGCGTCGCATCGTCGAACGCGTGTCGTTCGGGGAACAGCTCGCGTTTGCGCCGCAGCGAGCCGCGCCAGGTGCGTTCGAAATGGCGCAGGTAGAAGCGCAGGCCGCGCTCCATGTAGACCATCGTGCGCGCCGGGTCGATGACCGGGCAGACCGAGGCGACGCCGACCAGCGGCAACCCGGCCGCCGGGGCGCGCATCGCCAAGCGCAGCGCGAAGTTGCCGCCCAGCGAATAGCCGGCCGCGACCATCGGCCGTGCGCCGAAGCGGTCGGCGACGTCGCAGGCCGCGTGCACGACCTCGTCGATGCGGTTGGAATGGAAGATCGCCTCGTTGAGATGATGGCTGCCGCCGTGGTCGCGGAAGTTGAGCCGGAACACCTCAAATTCGAGATCGAGCAGCCGGGCCGCGGTCTGGCGCATGTAGCTCGATTCGGTGCTGCCTTCCCAGCCGTGCAGCAGCAGCGCCAGGCCACGCGACGGGCGTCCGGGCACCGCGCTGTGCAGGCCGTGCAGGCGCACGCCGTCGCCGCCGTCGACCAGGTGCTCGGTGGTGATGGCGCCGGTCGCGGCCAGCGCACGCGCGCCGCGCTGGCGTCGCCACGGGCTGCTGCCCAGCACCGTCTGCAGATGCGGGCTGCGCAGCCAGGTGGGCGGCGTGTAGTCGGCGCCGACGACCCGGGTGCCGTCCTGTGCGGGCGGCACCGCGTCGGCAGGCACCGGCGGCCGCCCGGCGGTCATCCCGCCGCCCCCAGCGCCGCGACGATGCGCTCGCGCGCGATCTCGGCGATGCGCCGGCGGCCGTCGCCGTTGCCGGGCAGGATCGGCTCGAGGAAGATCACGTCGGCATCGCGCGCCGGCTCGCCGAGCAGCCGCAGGAAATTGGCAAGGAACGATTCGTGCGGACCGAAGGCCACGATCGTCTGCGCGCTGCCGCCGGCGCCGTAGCGCAGCGCCACCGGCTGCACCGCGACCCCGGCCTCGACCGCGGCCAGGAAGATGCGCGCATGGAACGGCCCGACCTCGCGGCCGTCGCGGGTGCGGCCTTCGGGAAACACGCCGACCGAGCGCCCGCTGCGCAGCCGCGCCAGCATCTCCTGCAGCACCCCGCCCAGCGACTCCTGGTTGCCGCGCTGGTGGAAGATCGTCTCGCCGCGGCCGGCCAGCCAGCCGACCACCGGCCAGCCGGCGATCTCGCGCTTGGCGACGAAGCCCATCATCCGCTGGCTGTGCAGCGCGACGATGTCGATCCAGCTGACATGGTTGGACACGAACAGCACCGCGCCCGGCAGCGGCGTGCCGATCCGGCGCATGCGGAAGCCGAACAGCCGCATCAGCCCGCCCTGCCACCAGCGGATCGCGCGGTGGCCGAGCGGCTCGCCGCCGACGCGCACGTCCCGGACCAGCGGCGTGCCCAACAGCAGCACGACCGGCAGGTGCACCAGCACATGCCACAGCAGCATCGGCACGCGCACGGCATAGCGCAGCGCGCGCGCGGCCGCGCCGCCGGAGGCGGCGGAAGTGGGGGGATGGCTCATGTGCGCACGATACCCAAACGCGGCCGTCGGCCGCCACTGGCGACGCGCGTCACGGCTTGGGAATCACCGCCAGCGTCAGCCGGGACACGCACACCAGCTTGCCGGCGCCATCCTCGATGCGGATTTCCCACACCTGGGTACTGCGGCCGACGTGCAGCGGACGCGCGGTGCCGGTGACGGTGCCGCCACGTGCGCCGCGCAGATGGTTGGCGTTGATCTCGATGCCGACCACGCCGCAGCCCTCCGGCGCGGCCATGCCGCCGGCGGTGCTGCCGAGCGTCTCGGCCAGCAGCGCCGAGGCACCGCCATGCAGCAGGCCGTAGGGCTGGTGGGTGCGCGGATCGACCGGCATCGTCGCGCGCACGAAGTCGGGCCCGATCTCGGTGAACACGATGCCCAGGGTCTCGATCGCGGTATTGCGGGACAGCGCATTGAGCGCGTCGACGGTGGTCTCGTTGTGGAACATCGGCTCGGGTCCGGGGCGGGGAAGCGCTGGAGCCTAGGCGGCGGCCGATGGGGCGTCAACGCGGACGCGGAAACCCAGGCTCAGGCGACGCGGAAGCGCGCCGGCATCGAGGCCGTGGCGTAGCTGCGCTGGCGGGCGTCGCCATGGCTGCGACCGTAGCCGGTGCCGAATTCGCGCACGGCGCGCGGGGCGGGACGGGGCGCCGGCTGGGCGCGGACGATGTCGTGCATGGGGGTCATGGCGGGCTCCTGTCGCGGGTCGGGAGACGGGGCGGGGAATGGCGGGGCGGTGGATCGCGGCGCGCGGCGGCTCAGGCGACGCGGAAGCGGGCCGGCACCGAGGCCTGGACGTAGCTGCGCTGGCGGGCGTAGCCGTGGCTGCGGCCGTAGCCGATGCCGAAATCGCGGGCGGGGCGCGGGACGGGGCGGGCAGCGGGGGCAAGGCGGATGGCGGCGGCGCGGACGATGTCGTGCATGCGGTTCATGGCGGTTTCCTTGGAGATGGGGGAGAACGGGTGGACGCGGGAGCGGATGGCGCGGTTCAGACGACGCGGAAGCGCGCGGGCGTGGTCGTCTGGCTGTAGCGGCGGGCGGCGGCGTAACCGCTGCTGCGGCCGTAGCCGGTGCCGAAGTCGCGGGCGGCGTAGCGGGGTGCGGCCGGCAGCAGGGGGCGGGCGGCGGGGGTGGTGCGCGGGGTCTGGGTCTGCATGGTCGTGCTCCGGTGTGGTTGTGATTCGGTGTGTTGGTAGACTACAACACCACCGTCCGATAACACCACGTGCCGGAAGTCATGACCGGAATATGTTCAGTTAGAGTTCATTTAGAGACAGCCTCGGCCGTGCAGGGCCGGCCTGCGCAGGATCGGCGCGACCCTCTTCCCCTGCCCCCGGAGAAGGCCGGTTTTTCTGGGTTTCCTAGGATTCCTCGAGCGTAGGTCGGGGCAACGCCCCCGACGCCAGGACGCCGGTCAGACCGCTTCGGGCAGATGCCCGGCGGCATCTCGCGACCGGCCGCCGCGTCGCACGCGTCGGCCGCATGGGCCGACCTGCGCAGGATCGGCGCGGCCGTCTTCCCCGGACGTTGGAGAAACAGCTAGAGGATCGGCACCAGCCCGGCGCCGAAGGCGGTGAAGATCCGGGTCAGCAGGCTGCGCCAGCCGATGCTGACCTCGGGGAAGTCGCCGACCGGCGTGTAGCACTGGCGGAAGCCGGGATCGTCCGGCGGCAGCGGCGCCGGGCAGTCGGGGCCCGGCACGAACTCATAGCTGGTGGCGTAGCGGGTCGGCCACAGGTCGAACACCGGCAGCCGCTCGGACATCTTGGCCATCGAGTAGTCGACGCCCGGCAGGATGACCGGGCGGTCGCGCCGGGCGATGGTCCAGGCGTTCTCCGGGGCGATGTCGCGGCGGATGCTGGTGGCGAGCTGGGCGGCGAAGTCCGGGTCGTGCACGACGATCGCGCTTTCGGTGTTGAGGTTGTCGCCGCGCGGATCGAAGTTGTGGGTACCGACCACGCCGACGCGGTCGTCGATGACCATCGACTTGGCGTGCAGGCCGATGCGCACGCCGGCGCGCTGCAGCGGCACCCGGCGGTTGACGCCGATGCCGGCGTAGCGCAGCGCCGAATACTCGCGGGTCAGCGGCGGCGCGGTCGGCGGACGCGCCGCCAGCGCCTCGTCGCGCGTGGTCGCCACGCCGTTGCCGGGCGCGTCGAGATTGACGCTGCCGTCGGTATTCCACGAGATGCCGACCGCGCCGGTCAGCTCCAGGTCGATCGGCGCGTCGGTCGGGAACGGCTTGTACTCGTAGATGTGGAAGCCGAAGTCGCGCAGGTGGCGGCGCTTGTACTTGTACGACAGCGCGTAGGTGATGAACGAGTCGGTCGCGGCGAGGCTGTTGGTCGAGACGATCACCTGCGGCGGCTCGGGCCGCGCGCGCATGTCCGCGAACATCTGCTCGGCCGGTTTCGACAGCACCAGGTACGGCGTCTGCAGCAGCAGCTCGCGCTCGGTCGACTCGATCAGCTCGCGCAGCCGCGGCGTGGCCGTCGAGGCCGCGGCCGCGTATTCGGGATCGCGCCGGTGCTTGCCCGGCAGGTCGGCGATGAACTCGATCTCGCCGACCTCGACCGCGGCGTCGACCAGCCGCTGCCGTATCAGCGCGCCGTCGCTGGCGTCGGCCGACACCGCGGCCACGCGCGTCGGCCGCGCGTAGTCCCGGAACGACACCTCCGGCACGCCGTGGCGCAGCAGGTGCCGGCCGACATCGGCCAGTTGCTCAACCGGGCGGCTCAGCGGCGCGTGCCAGAACGCGATGAAGTTCTCCTCCATCTCCAGCACCGCCGGACCGGCGATCAGCACGTCGCGGTCGCGGAAATTGAAACTGGCATTCCAGTCGAAGTAGTCGTCCTGGTAGTTGCGTCCGCCGGTAATGCCGACCAGGCCGTCGACCAGCAGCACCTTGCCGTGCATGCGCTGGTTGAGCCGGCGCCAGCAGCAGGCCGCGGCCAGCGCGTACTGCGGATAGCTGATGCGCGCGCGGCCGAGCAGCGGGTTGTAGATGCGCAGCTCGAAGTTGGTGTGCGCGCCGGCCAGCGCCGACAGCGTCTCGACGGTACGCAGCGCCGACAGCTGGTCGACCAGCACGCGGACCTGCACGCCGCGCCGGGCCGCGGCCAGCAGCTCCTCGAGCACCAGGTGCCCGGAATCGTCCTCGTCGAAGATGTAGGTCTGCAGGTCGATCGTGCGCTGCGCGCCGCGGATCAGGTCCAGACGCGCCAGCAGGGCGTCCTGGCCGTAGTCGAGCAGCAGCGCGTGGTGGCGCGGTGCGTCCGGCGCACTGGCGGCGAACGCCTGCTCGCCGAGTTCGCGCAGCGGCGACGGCGTGGCGCAGGCGTCGGCGCGTTCGCAGACCAGTTCGGTCGAACGCGCGGCGACGGCGATGTGGGCCGCGGCCTCGCGCTTGCCCTGCGGCAGCGTGGTGCAGGCCGAGCCCGCCAGTGCGACGACCAGCACCAGCGCCCGCAACATCCCGTGCATCAGTCCGGATCCGCCGCCGCGCGGATGCGCAGGGTGAAGCGCACCTCGTCGGACAGGGCGTAGGACCAGCGGTCCATCGCGTAGCGGCTGCGGCGCACGTTGCCCTGGCCGACCACGTCGCAGTCCAGCGCCGGCCGCACGCACTCGGACGCCGCGATCGTGAACGTCTCGCGCTGGCGCACGCCGCGGATGCTCAGCACCCCGGCCATCTCGCCGCCGTCGCGGGCCAGCGTGCCCGGGTAGGGATCGGACACGAACAGCATTTCGGGATAGCGCTCGGCATCGAAGAAGCCGGGGCCGCGGGTGATGCGGGTGAAGTTGCGCGAGCCGCTGATCTCGACCTCGCGCGTGGGCAGCAGCAGCCGCACCTGGTGGCGGCCGTCGTCGAGCACGACGATCTCGCCGTGCCAGGACGGGAAGTGGCCCTCGAGGGTCTGGCCCCAGCGCGTCTTCAGGGTGAAGCCGATCTGCGACAGCGCGGTGTCCAGCGCGATCCGGCTGCTCGCGCCCGACGATCCCGCGGCCAGCAGGGCCAGGGCGACCACGGCGATGCGCAGGCCGGGTCGCGGGCGCCACGGGGTTCGTGCCAGCGGCATGGGCGGTCGCGAAGGCCGGAACGACGGGCGCCGGTGCGGTGCCGCCGTTACGGCCACCAGAACGCCGACAGGTCGGCGCTGCCGGGCTCGATCGTGGCCCCGTCGCGCAGGGTCAGCACGGCGATGCCGGCCGGCGGCATGCCGCGATAGTCGCCGGACTGGCCGCTGTGCATCAGCGCGGCCAGCCGTTCCAGGCCGGGATTGTGGCCGACCAGCAGCAGCCGGCCGACCTCGCGGTGGTCGTCGGCCAGCGCGGCCAGGGTGCCGGAGGTCGCCTCGTAGATGCGTTCGTCGAGCCGCTGGTCGACATAGCCGACGATGCCCAGCACCGCCTCCAGCGTCTCGCGCGTGCGCCGCGCCGGCGAACACAGCACGCAGTCGGGTACCAGCCCCTTGTCGCGCAGCCAGCGGCCGGCGCTTTCCGCCTCGGCCAGGCCCTCTGCCGACAGCGGCCGATCCAGGTCGGACTGTCCGGGCAGCGCGGGATCGGCGTGGGCGTGGCGGAGCAGGATCAGTTCGCGCATGGGATCGGGCGTACCTGGCAGGAGCGGGATGACGCGGTCGGCCGGCGGATCACTTCTTCAGCCACCTCAGCAGCGGCTTCCAGTCTTCCTGATGATCGCGGACCTGGGCCGAATGGTAGTCGAACAGGCTCTTGCCCAGCCCCACCAGCATCACATAGGCCTGGCTGTCGCGCAGTTGCGCGACCACCGGGTAGGGCCACTGCTCGAGCAGCGCGACCGCCTGCTGCGAGGCGTTGGTCCACGGCCGCAGGCGGTTGGCGACCAGCCCGACGCGGACCTGGCCGCGGCGGACGCGCTCGGCCTTGGCCAGCGAATTGAGGAAGCCGACGGTGGCGTCGATGTCCAGCGCCGACGGCAGCACCGGCACCACCACCGCTTCGGCATGTTCGAGCCAGGCCTCGAGATCGTCGGCCATCGCCCCGGCGGCGGCATCGACGACCACGCGGGTGGTGTCCTCGGGGATCGACTTCCAGGCCTTGCGCTGGCGGGCGCTGCCGTCGAGCGGCAGCACCGCGCTGTCGAGGCCGGCGCGGCGCTCGGCCCAGCGCGTCGACGAGCCCTGCGGGTCGGCGTCGATCAACACCGTGGACTCGCCCGCCAGGGCCGCCTGCGCCGCCAGATGGGTCGCGATCGTGGTCTTGCCGACACCGCCCTTGGAACTGGCCACCAGCACCGTCTTCATCGAAGTCTCCAGCGTCCACGCCAGGGGCCGAGCGTACACCGCCCCCGTCCGGGCCGCGACCGCGGCCGCCGACGCGGGCCGGCTGCCGTTTACCATCGGCATCCCGCCCCATCGATCGGCAAGCGCCCATGAGCGAACTGCAGGACCTGGCCGCGCTGATCCGCGCCAACACGCCGCTGCTGGTGGTCGAGACGCCGGACGAACCGCGCGTGGTCGAGCTGTTCCGGCAGTCGCTGCTGCAGGTCTGGCGCGCGCTGTACCGCTGGACCATCACCGAGGGCCTGCGCCGGCTCGACCTCGACGGCGAGGAGGCGACCGATGTCGCGCCCGACGCCAGCAACACCCTGGCCGCGATCCGCGACGCGGACCAGCGCGGCATCTACCTGCTGCTCGATTTCCACCCCTACCTCGGCTATGCCGGCACCCAGCGCCAGCTGCGCGACCTGGTGCAGCGGCGCAACAGCCTGCCGCACGTGATCGTGCTGGTCGGCCACAAGGTGGAGCTGCCGGACGACCTGGAGGCGCTGGCGGTGCGCTTCCGCCCGCGCCTGCCCGGCCCCGATGCGCTGCTGAAGGTGGTCCGCGACGAGGCCGCGGCCTACCAGCAGGAGAACGGCGGGCGCCGGGTCGAGGCCGATGCCGACGCGGTCCGCCAGATCGTCCGCAACCTGCAGGGCCTGTCGCTGGGCGATGCGCGGCGCATCGCGCGCCAGCTGATCCATGCCGACGGCGTGCTGTGCCGGGACGACCTGCCGGCGCTGGCGAAGCTGAAGTTCGAACTGCTCAACAAGAGCGGCCACCTGCACTACGAGTACGACACCGCGCAGTTCGCCGATGTCGCCGGTGCGCGGCGGCTCAAGCGCTGGGTCGAGCAGCGCCGGCGGGTGTTCGTCGATGGCGACGCCCCGCCCGGCCTCGACCCGCCCAAGGGCGTGCTGCTGCTCGGCGTGCAGGGCTGCGGCAAGTCGGCGCTGGCCAAGTCGATCGCCGGGGCCCTGGGCGTGCCGCTGGTGCGGCTGGACTTCGGCACGCTCTACGACAAGTACCACGGCGAGACCGAGCGCAACCTGCGCGAGGCGATCGCCTCGACCGAGCAGCTGGCGCCGTGCGTGCTGTGGATCGACGAGATCGAGAAGGGCCTGGCCTCGAGCGGCGACAGCGACGGCGGCGTCTCGCGGCGGGTGCTCGGCTTCCTGCTGACGTGGATGGCCGAACGCAGATCGAAGGTGTTCCTGGTCGCGACCGCGAACCAGGTCCACGAACTGCCGCCGGAACTGCTGCGCAAGGGCCGGTTCGACGAGATCTTCTTCGTCGACCTGCCCGATGCCGACACCCGCGCCGACGTGTTCCGGCTGCACCTCGCCCGCCGCGGGCTCGACCCCGCGGACTTCGATGTCGCCGCGCTGGCGGCCGCCGCCGACGGCTTCTCCGGTGCCGAGATCGAACAGGCCATCGTCGCCGGCCTGTACGCCGCGCACGCGGCGGAGGTTCCGCTGGGCGACTTCCTGCTGCGTGCCGAACTGCGCCAGACCCGGCCGCTGTCGGTGCTGATGCGCGAACAGGTCGATGCGCTGCGCGCCTGGGCGCGCGAGCGGACGGTGCCGGCGGACTGACCGCCCGGGCCTTCCACGGTACCCGGGACGAAGGTGACACCCCGCGTCACGTGACACGTCACTTCGCGCCCTTCGGGCCTGAAAGCCGGCCTCCGCCGTCGGCGAGACCGGGCACCGGTCGCGGCGATCTCCCGGGTTGCATCCTCGACCGTGCAGTTGCCGCGATGGCTGACACATGACGCGATCCGGAAGCGTGATGTCTGGCACAACTTGGCACGAAAGTTGCGCACTGGGATCCATCCCCTTTTCCGCATCAAGAATTTACATGTCTCCCGCAACCCTGTGCGTCGCCACCCAAGCTTCCCCCGCCGTCCAGCCCTGCCGCGCGGTACTGCAGGCGCTGGTGGCGTCGGCGTCCGGCATCCTCGGCGCCGTCGTCGCGACCGTCGACGGCCGGGCATTCGCCGATGCGGGCCACGCGAACCACGAGTTCGACCCGGCCCGAGTCGCCGCCATTTCCAGTTCGCTGCTGGCGCTGTCGGAGTCCTTCAGCCGCGAGACCCTGCAATGCCAGGCCCAGCACACCAGCATCGCCACCGCACGCGGCGCGATCGTGGTCGTGCGCGTGCCGTCGCGCACCCGCGCGCATGCGCTATGCCTGTGGGCCGACAGTTCCGAGAACTTCGCGATGACCCTGCGTTTCGCGCTCGACACTGCCGCGCGCGTGGCCGAAGTACTCGACGCGGCGTAGCCCGCGGTACCCGCCATCGTCTTCCATCCCCTGGCATCGGCGGGGTCCAGCCGTGCACCCAAACCCACCTCCCAACCCGAAAGAAGGATTCTGAAATGGCAAAGATCTCCCTTGAGCCGCTGCGCGATCTCGACGGCTACGTGGCCTCGGCCCTGGTCGATTCGGAAAGCGGCATGCTGCTGGCTGGCGACGGCAGCGCGGTCAACCTCGAAGTGGCCGCCGCGGGCAACACCGAAGTGCTGCGCGCCAAGCGCAAGGTCGCCAATGCGCTCAAGCTCAACGACACCATCGAGGACATCCTGATCAGCCTGACCAAGCAGTACCACCTGCTGCGTCCGCTGGAATCGAACCAGAAGCTGTTCCTGTACGTCGTGCTCGACCGCTCCAAGTCCAACCTCGCGATGGCGCGCCACGAACTGCGCACCTTCGAGAAGACCCTCGACTTCTCGTAATCCGTCCGCGACCGGGTCGCGCGGCGCGTTCCAGGCGGACGCACCGCGCGACTCTTTTCTTTTCCCTTCCCGGGATGTTGCATGCTCTTCGATATCCGAACGGCGGCGCTCGACGACCTGGTCGAACAACGGATCCGGCTGGCCGCCTCCCTGCTCGGCGCGTACAAGCTGCGCGCACGCGTCAGTCCCTGGGATGGCACGCGCTGCCACCTGCTGGTCGCGCCGATCGGCGATGCCTACGGTCGCCAGGCGCTGTCGCGCGCGCTCGACCGGCACACGCCGGTGATCGCGCTGGGCGAATCCGGCGGCGACCTACCGGTCGAGGCCACCAGCCCCAATACCCCGGCTGCGGCGCTGGCCAAGCGCATGCACGAGCTGCTGGCCGCGCGCACGCCGCATGCGGCCGACGCCAGCGACGAGACGACCCAACCGGCGATCTGCCGGCTGGCGATGCCGCCGTTACGCGGCAAGGCAATCAATGCACGCTGCGACGGCCGCACGCTGCTGCTGCGTCCCGACCTGGGCAGGGTCTATGCGGCCAGCCATTCGGACCTGCTGGCCGCCGCCGACAGCCTGTCGGGCGCGGACTGGGAGATGGAGGTCGTCGAGCATCCCGAGAGCACTGCGGGCCTGGTGTCCAACAGCATCGAAGCGTTCCTGATGCGCACCGCATACCGGGCCAGCGACCGCCTGCCCGACTTTCCCGAGGGCCGCTATCGCCTCGAAACCTGGCCGGACCTGGGCATCCTGCCCTCGCTGGTGGGCGCGCTGCAGATCGCCAAGCTGCTGATCGGCAAGCCGATGACGGTCAGGGAGCTGGCGCAGGCCGACTACCACAACGCCGATGCGCGCGAACTCAACGCCTGCCTGTGGGCGTTCGCCGCCGCCGACCTGCTGCTGGACACCGAGCCCAGGCGGCCAACGGTCGCGTTTCCTTCGCGGCAGAAACGGGTGCAGCCCGGACTCTGGTCCAGCATCGCGCGCCGTTTCGGCCTCAAGCGTTGATAATCCCGCCCCTCCTCCAACGACCCGATCCGAGGAAATCCCGTTGCAACACCAAGGTTTGAAGCTCGTTCTGGCGGGCCCCGTCGGCGCAGGCAAATCCACCTCACTGGCCGCGTTGTCGGACATCGCGCCCGTATCCACCGAGATGCCGCTCAGCGACGGCCCGATGGGCGAGAAGACCACGACCACGGTCGCGCTCGACTTCGCCGCCATCGTGCTCGACGACGGCACCCCGCTGCAGATGTTCGGCCTGCCGGGCCAGGAGCACTTCTCGCACATGCGCGGCATCGTCATGAACGGCGCGCTGGGCGTGATCCTGCTGCTGCGCGGCGATGCGCCCGACATCGCCGCCGACTGCGCGCACTGGGTGTCGGCGGTGTTCGAGATCGACCCGGAGATGGCGGTCGTCATCGGCATCACCCGCACCGACCTGGCGGCGGATTTCCACATGAACGACGTGCGCCGCGCGCTCGCCGGGCGCCTGCCGCCGATCCCGGTGTTCACCATCGACGCCCGCGACCGCGAGCAGGTCACCCAGCTGGTCCGCGCGCTGCTGCTGCTGATCGAATGACCCCATGACGCATGAACTCGTCGCCGCGTTCGACGCCTGCGGCCTGCCGCTGCGCAGCAGCCTGCGCGACATGCTCGACGAACACCCGACCCATCAGACCGAACGCCGCGGCTGCGGCCTGACCCAGGCCACGCGGCTGCTGGCGGAGCGCATCAACCAGCCACGCGACCCGCGCGACACCGCCGACCTGGCGCTGTTCGCCGACTGGCCGCTGCGCGCGACCGCCACGGTCGCCGCGCGCAGCCTGGCGGCGGGTTGGGCGGGCGGCTGGCGCCAGCTGGCCGACGCGCCCGCCGACGTCGTCGCCGCCGTGGCCGGCATGGAAGGCGCCGATGCGCTGCTGTCGCTGCAGCAACGGCTGGCCGCGGTCGCCGCGCGCCTCGCCCACGGCGAAAGCCGGCTGCTGCTGGCGATGATCGACGACCTGCTGGCCTGCCGCGCGCCGCCGCATCCGTCGCTGCCGGGGATGACGGCCAAGCCGGAGATCGGCAGCTGCTCGCAGGCCGAGGAATTCTTCCTGGAGATCGCCCACGGCAAGATCCGCCGTGGCGGCCGGGTCAACATCCTGGTCGACGACGCGGGGCGCCCGGTGCTGGTGGAGAAGATCAGCCTCGGCGAGTCGCATTCGGCACTGCTGCTGCGCCCGGTCGCGATCCGCGACGTCGCCATCCCGGCGGGCGGGCTGCTGGCACTGCGCCACCAGGACGACGCGCGCGCGATCGCCGGCCACCCGCACGGCGACATCCTGCCGCTGACGGCGCTGGCCGAGGCGCGCTTCCTGCGCCTGACCACGTTCGCGGTGCCGCCGGCCGACCGCGAGCGCGCCTTCAGCACCCAGTTCCGCCGCCAGGTGCTGGGCAACATGCTGTCGCCGCGGACGACCACGCTCGACGACCTGCACCGCTACGCCGGCGGCCGCCTGCAGGCGGCCTGACATGCGCATCCCGGCCTACTTCAGCGCCGCCTACGCCCCGGACGAGGTGCCGCTGCTGGCGCGGCTGGGGACCACCCGCGACCGCCTGCAACGGCTGGGGCTGGTGGACCTGCACGAGGCGGCACCGCTGGACCCGGCCGCGCTGGACGGCCTGCACGACGCCGCCTACCTACAGGCATTCCTGGCCGGCATCGAGCCGATGGCCTCGCGCCAGGGCATCCGCTGGAGTCCGCGGGTGCGCGACGCGACGCTGGCGATGCTGGGCGGGCAGTTGCAGGCCGCGCAGCACGCGATCGAGCGTGGCGGCATCGCGATGAACATCGCCCGCGGCTTCCACCACGCCCATCCGGCGGCGGGCAGCGGCTTCTGCCCGGTCAACGGCCTGGCGTTGCTGGCGCATGCGATGCCCGGGCGGCGGATCCTGGTCATCGACTGCGACGAGCACGGCGGCAACGGCACCGAGGAGTTCGCCGCGCGCCTGCCCAACCTGCATGCGGTGTCGATCTTCGGCACCCGTTTCGGCTGCCGCGGCGGCGTGCGCTCGTGGGCGCACCACATCACCCGCGAACAGGGCTTCCCCGCGTACCTGGACGCACTGCGCCAGGCCGCGTCGCTGGTGCTGCAGGTCACACCTGACCTGCTGGTCTACCAGGCCGGCGCCGACTGCCACCGCGACGATCCCAAGAGCCAGCTCCGGCTCAGCACCACGGAGATGTTCCAGCGCGACCTGGCGGTGTTCCGGCTGGCCCGACGCCGCCGCATCCCGCTGCTGTTCGTGGTCGCCGGGGGCTACCAGTCGGCCGACCGGGTCGCCTATCTCAACAGCAACACCGTACGCGCCGCGCGCCACGCGTGGCAGGAGCCGATCGCGCCGTAGAGCGCTTCGGCCGCGTTTCCGCCGACGGCGGGCCTCGACAACGGGAACCGGCACATCCTGCATGCGCTGGTGCAGAGCGTTGCCCGGCACGCAGGTCGGGGCCACGCCCCCGACAGGGGATGCGCAGCGGCGGCAAGAGACCGGAAACGGCCCCGTCAGGCGCGTAGGCCCGACCTACATGCGGTCGACGGCGTCGCATGCGCGCCGCACCCTGCCATCGGTCATGCTTGACTACACCTGTCGCCATCGCCTAGCGTAGCGACACATGTAGTCAACCCGGAGCACGCCATCATGGCGAACAGGAACAGGAGCATCGGCGACCAGGAGCTGGCCCTGCTGCAGTCGATCGGCCAGCTGGGCGAGGCGTCGGTCGGCGAGGTCGCCGCCGGTTTCGGCGAGGCGCGCGGGCTGGCCCGCTCGACGGTACTGACGATGATGGAGCGCCTGCGTGCCAAGGGCTATCTGCAGCGGCGCCGGGTCGACGGCCTGTACCGCTACGCCGCGACCGCCGGCGAGGACGACGTGGTGCAGGGCGCGGTGGCGGCGTTCGTGGAGAAGACGCTGCAGGGCTCGGTGAGCCCGTTCGTCGCGTTCATGGCGCGGCGCGGCGAGGTCAGCGACGACGAGCTGGCCGAACTCGAGGCGCTGGTCGCGCGCCTGCAGTCGCAGCGCGCGGAGGACTGAGCCATGGACATGCTGATCGCCTGGTGGCTCGAACGGCTGGCCGCCGCCAGTCTGCAGGCGGCCGTGCTCGCGGCCGTGGTCTGGGGCCTGTGCCGGCTGCTGCCGCGGATGCCGGCCGCGACCCAGTGCTGGCTGTGGTGGCTGGTCGGCCTGCAGGCGCTGCTCGGCCTGTGCGTCGGGCCGGTGGAACTGCCGTGGCTCCCGGCGCCGCCGGTGCAGATGGTGGCGCCGGCGATGCCGGTGGCGGCCGCGGCGATGCCCGTCGATGGACTGCCTGCCCCCGGCACCGTCGCCGGCGCCGGCGCATCGGCGATGGCGTGGCCGCCGCTGCTCGCCGCGCTGTGGGCGGCCGGCGTGCTGGTCATGGCCTGGAGCACGCTGCGCGGCTGGCAGGCCACGCGCGCGTTGCTGCGCGATACGCGGCCCTGCAGCGACGTCTCGCTGGTCCAGGCGCTGGCGCTGGCGGGCGAGGCCCACGGACTGCGCCGGGTACCGGCGCTGCGCCTGTCGACCCGGATCGACTCCCCGCAACTGCTCGGCAGCCTGCGTCCGACGCTGCTGCTCCCGGCATCCGCACCGCTGGCCGGCGACGAGCTCGACATGGCATTGACCCATGAGCTGGTGCACCTGCGCCGCGGCGACCTGCGCTGGGGCTGGATCCCGGCACTGGCCCGGCACCTGTTCTTCTTCCACCCGCTGGTGCACCTGGCGGTGCGCGAGTACGGCATCGCCCGCGAGGCGGCCTGCGATGCCGCGGTGATCGCCGGCGACCGTCGCTGCCGGCACGACTACGGCCGCCTGCTGGTGCGCCTGGGCGTCGCCCCGCACCGGCCGGCCTGCCTCGCCAGCGCCTCGCCGACCTTCCTGAGCCTGAAGCGGAGACTGACCATGCTGCAGAACACCGACACCTCCCCGCGCCTCGGCGCCGCCGTGCTGCTGTTCGCGATCGCCGCCGCCGGCGTGCTGCCGTTGCGGTTGGTCGCGGCGGCACCCGCCGTCCCCGCAGCAGCTGTTGAGCCTGCCGTCCCCAGCCCGCCATCGGCACCTGATGCGGCAGCTCCACCGGCAGTCCCCGAGGCATCCGCCGCGCCGGAAACGCCCGCCTCGCCCGCGGCTGCACCGACGTCCGCCGCTCCTGCCGCCGCGCCCGCACCCACTGCCCCGACCGCGCCCGCAGTCCGCACCGAACTGCTGAGCGCCGCCGAGCACGCCGACATCGCCGCGGCCGCGGACGAAGCGGCGCAGGCTGGCGAGACCTTCACTGTGGCGCCCGGCGTCGTGACCCGCGCTTCCGGGGCCACCACCGTGATCTCCGACCGGATCCATGTCTCACGTTCGCCCGCTGGGCACGCCTATATCCGCACCCTCGGCGGCAACAGCGTGGTGATGCGCGGGTCGGGCAGCGATCTGACCGATGCCCTGTCCAGTGCCAACGGCCAGTCGGTGCTGTGGTTCCGCCGTGACGACGACCGCTACCTGATCCGCGACGCCGCCATCCTGCAGCGCTTCGACGCGCTGTTCGCGCCGGTCACCCGGCTCGGCGACGAGCAAGGCGGGCTCGGCGAACAACAGGGGCGCCTCGGCGAGCAGCAGGCCCGGCTCGGCCGGGAACAGGGCGAGCTTGGCCAGCGCCAGGCGCGGCTTGCGCTGGCCGCGGCGCAGCGCGCGCTCGACGGGACGCCCGACGCACCGGCCACGCAGCGCCGGGAGCAGACGGAAATCGCGGCACGCCAGCAGGCGCTCGCCGAGCGCCAGCGCGAACTCGGCCGGCAGCAGGCCGAACTGGGGCGCCGCCAGGGCACGCTCGGCGAACGCCAGGCCGAGGCGATGCGTCAGGTCGACACCCGTGTGCAGCGACTGTTCGACGAGGCGCTGGCGGACGGCCGCGCGCAGCGGCTCTGACCACGCAGCCGGACTCGACGGTCCCAGCGCCTTTCCCGACCCGGTCTCGCCGGGACGCGTGACGGCATGTCACCATCATGGCCGGGCAGGGAGCCATCGGCCGGTGGAGGGGTCCATCGCAGGCAGAGACAGCCACGGCACAGGGATGACATGGGAAACAGCGACGGATGATCGAACTGCAGGACGTGCATCGCCGCTACGCGATGAGTGGACAGACGGTACACGCGCTGGCGGGCGTCGACCTGCGCATCGATGCCGGCGAGTTCGTCGCCATCACCGGCCAGTCGGGGTCAGGCAAGTCGAGCCTGCTCAACATCCTCGGCTGCCTCGACCATCCGACCAGCGGGCACTACCTGATCGAGGGCCGCGACGCGGCGACGCTCGACGACGAGGCCGGCAGCGACCTGCGCAACCGGCGCATCGGCTTCGTGTTCCAGAGCTTCCACCTGCTGCCGCGGCTGACGGTGCTGGAGAACGTGCTGCTGCCACTGCGCTTCCATCGCGACCCGCCCGCCGACGCGCACGCGCGCGCCGACATGCTGCTCGAACGCGTGGGCCTGTCGCAGCGCCGCGACCACCGGCCGGGCGAGCTGTCCGGTGGGCAGATGCAGCGCGCGGCGATCGCGCGCGCGCTGCTGCTGCAGCCGGCGCTGCTGCTGGCCGACGAGCCGACCGGCAACCTCGACTCGAAGAGCGCCGCCGACGTGCTGGCGCTGATCGACGAAGTGCACCGCGACGGCCAGACCGTGGTCCTGGTCACCCACGACGCGGACATCGCCGCGCACGCGCCGCGCCAGGTGCGGCTGCGCGACGGCCGGATCGAACACGACGGACCGACGCATGCCGCCACCCATTGACCGCCGCCGTGCCGGCCTGCCCCTCGCCTGCCTGCTGGCCGCCTGCCTGGCGGCCGCCGCACCCGCATCGGCGGTGGTGCTGACCGGCGAGGTCCGCGTGGTCGACGCGCAGCAGCTCATCACCCCGCAGTCGAACATGTCGCCGGTGACCATCCGCTATTTCGTGCCCGAAGGCCAGGCGGTCAAGGCCGGCGACGTGGTGCTGCGCATCGATCCCGGCCAGTCGGCGACGCAGATCCCCGAGCTGGAGGCGCAGATCGAACAGACCGAGGCGCGGATCGCCAAGGAGCTGGCCGAACTCGAGGTCAAGGCGGTCGAGGCGGAACTGGCGGTGGTCGACATCGAGGCCGAACTGGCCGCCGCGAAGCTGGATGCATCGATCCCGGCGGCACTGATCCCGGCGCTCGACCACGACCGCCATCAGGGCGAACTGGACCGTGCGACGCGCGAGACCACGCTCAAGCAGCGCGAGCTGGCCAGCGCGCGCGAGGCGGTGCAGCGGCGGCGCGAGGACGGACGCCTGGAGGTCGAGAAGCTGGTCGTGCAGCGCGACTACCACGCCGCGCTGGTGCGCACCGCCGAGGTCAGGGCCGACCGCGACGGCATCGTCATCCACGGCTTCAACAACAACTGGATCGGCGGCCGCATCGACGAGGGCGCGACGACGATGCCCGGCAGCAAGGCCGGCGAGGTGGTAAGCGGCGGCGCGATGCAGGTGCGCGCCTGGGCGCTGGAACCGGACCGGCGCGGCCTGCGCACCGGCCAGGCCGTGCAGCTGAGCTTCGACGCGCTGCCCGGCCGGCGCGTCGACGGCACCATCCGCGCGATCGCCGGCGCCCCGGAGTCGCGCAGCGAATGGGGAACGGGCCGCTACTTCACCATCGACATCGACTTCGACGGCAAGGACCTGGCGCTGCTGCCGGGCATGAGCGTGCGCGTCGTCACGGCCCCGCCCGCGGCCACCGCCGGAGCGGCGCGATGAACCCGCGCGTGCGCGCCGTGCGGCCGGCCGTGCTGCTCGCCGCGCTGCTCGCGCTGGCGCTGCCGCCGGCCGGTGCGCAGCGGGCGATCCTGCGCATCGACGGCGAGGTCTATGCCCGGCGCACCGCAGCGCTGATGCCGCCGTCGGTCGATCGCCTGTGGCAGTTCAACATCACCCAGCTGGCGGCCGACGGCGCGCCGGTCGCCGAGGGCGATGTCGTGGTCGCGTTCGACAGCAGCGAGATCGCACGCCAGCTCGGCCAGAAGCAGAGCGAGCTGGAAGCCAAGCGGCGCGAGCTGGAGAAGCTCGACCTCGACCTGGCCGAGCGCGAACGCACCGCGCAGCTGGCCACCGCGCAGGCGCGCGCCGAACTGGACAAGGCGCAGCGCAAGACCGAACAGCCGCGCGAGCTGATCGCCGCGCTCGAGTACGGCAAGCTGGTCGAGGAACGCCGCCGCGCCGAACGCCGCGCGGTGCTGGCCGAGCGCCGCGAGCGCCTGGCTGCCGAGCAGCGCCGCCAGGAGCGGCGGCTGACGGTTTCCGAACTCGGCCAGCTGCAGGCCGACGTGACCCGGCTGCAGCAGTCGCTGGCCGCGCTCAACCTGCCGGCGCCGCGCGCCGGGGTGATGATGCACCGGAGCAACTGGAACAACGAGAAGTTCGATGTCGGCTCGCAGGTCTGGCGCGGGCAGACGGTGGCCGAGATTCCCGACACCACGACGCTGGCGGTGCGCGCCGAACTGCCCGAGCGCGAGCTGCAGCGGGTCGCGGTCGGCGCGCCTGCGCGGATCGTCGTCGAGGGCGGCGGCGGCAGCGTGCACCTGGGCAAGGTCGGCGCGATCGGCCGCGCGGTGCGCAGCAAGTCGCAGGTGCAGCCGATCCCGGTGCTGGACCTGGAGATCGCGCTCGACGACCCGGCCGCGCGGCTGCGCCCCGGACAGTCGGTGCGGGTCGAGCTGGCGGTCGCCGGCGATACGCGCGGGGCCGCGGAGTGAGGCGCCATGGATCCCGCCCCGTCGGCAGCGCGGATGCAGGATGGACCGCGCGCCGGCGGGTACCGATGCTGGCGGTCGCGCTGCTGCTCGCCGGCTGCGGCGAGGCGCCGTTGCCGGCGGCCACCGAGACCGTGGCCGAAGCCGAGCTGGTGCTCAGCGTGCGCGGCGAGGGCGAGCTGCGCTCGGCCAGACCGACCCCGCTCACCATTCCCGGCCGCAACTGGTCGTCGCGCCGGCTCGACTGGATGCTGCCCGAAGGCAGCCTGGTCAAGCGCGGCGAACTGCTGGCGCGGTTCTCCTCGCCCGAGGGCGAACAGCAGCTGGCGCAGGCGCTGATCGAACTGCAGCGCAATGCGCTGGCGCGCGCGGCCAAGGAAGGCGAGCTGGGCACCGCGCTCGGCCGGGTCGACGTCGACCTGTCGCAGGTCGCGGTGCAGCTGGGCATCGCCCGCCGCTACGCCGATGCCGACCTGTCGGCGATCGCCCGCAACCAGGTGCTCGACGCGGTCGAGGACGCACGCTTCCTCGAGACCCGCCAGGACGTGCTGACCTGGCAGCGCGGCCAGTCCGACGTGCGCGGCGGCGCCGAGCTGGCGGTGCTCGACGCCCAGCGCGCGACCCACGACCTCAACGCGACGAGCCGGCAGCAGGACCTCGACGCGCTGGAACTGCGCGCGCCCAACGACGGCATCCTGCTGCTGACCGCCAACTGGTCCGGCGACAAGCCGATGGTCGGCAGCACCCTGTACGCCGGCGCCGAGTACGGCAACCTGCCCGACACCTCGGCGATGGAGGTCGAGATCGACCTGCCGCAGATCGAGGCGCAGGGGCTGCAGGCCGGCATGGCGGTGGAACTGCATCCGCTGGGGCGCCCGGACCAGACCGTCGCCAGCACGCTGTCGTGGGTGGCCAGCGCGGCGACGGTGAAAAGCCGCGAGAGCCCGGTGCGCTACATCTCGGTGCGCGCGCCGGTGCCGGCCGAGGCCATCGCCGAGTTCGGACTGGTGCCCGGCCAGCGTTTCGCCGCGCGGGTGTTCCTGCTGCGCGAACCGGCGCTGAGCGTGGCCAACGTCGCGGTGCAGTCGCGCGAGGGACGGCACTACGTCCAGCTGCGGCGCGGGCGCGACTTCGAAGAACGTGCGGTCGAACTGGGCGTGCGCGGCAGTGCGCGCTCGCAGGTGCTGTCGGGCCTGGCCGCCGGCGACGCGGTGCTGCTGTCGCCGGGCGGCGATCCGCCGAGCCTGCTGCGCCCCGGCGGCGATCCCGACGCACCGATGGAGACCGGCATGGAGGCCGACGATGCCGACGCGGCCGATGCCACGATCACGGAGGCCGCGCCATGACCTGGCTGCTGTCGCGGCTGCCGGCGATCTGGCGCGAGGCCGTCGAGGAACTGTGGCGCCGGCGCCTGCGCACCCTGCTGACCCTGCTGGGGCTGATCTTCGGCGTCGGCGCGATCGTCGCGATGCAGGCGGTCGGCGAGGGCAGCCGCCGCGAGGCGCTGCGGCTGGTCGAGGGCCTGGGCCTGCACAACCTGATCGCAGAGGCGCGCCCGCAGGACGAGGCCACGCTGAAGGAGACCCGCGCGCGCAGCCTCGGGCTGTCGGTCGCCGATGCCGAGGCGGCGCTGGCGGTGGTGCCCGGCGCCGAGCGCTTCGCCGCGGAGAAGCGCATCCGCACCCACTCGGTGTTCAGCGACCACGGGCGCAGCGACGCGCAGGCCAGCGGCGTCGGCGCCGACTGGTTCCCGCTGTCGTCGCTGCAGCTGGCGCGGGGCCGCGCGCTGGGCGCGGACGACGACGCCACGCTGGCCGCGGTCGCGGTGCTCGGCCACCAAGCCGCGGCCGACCTGTTCCCGGGTGGCGACGCGGTCGGCGGACTGGTCAAGGTCAACCACGTGTGGCTGGAGGTCGTCGGCGTGCTGGCCGACCGCGACCTCGGCCGCGACAGCTTCGAGGGCGTGCAGCTGGGCGGCGAGAGCAACCGCATCTACGTCCCGCTGGCCAGCGCGCAGGCGCGCTTCCGCTTCCAGCCGCAGGAGGACGGGATCGACCGCTTCCTGCTGCGGCTCGACGACCCGCGCAAGCTCGCGGCCGGCGCCGGGGTGCTGGCGGCGGTGCTCGACCGGCGCCACGCCGGCGTCGCCGACTACCAGCTGGTGGTGCCGCAGCAGCTGTTCCAGCAGCACCAGCAGACCCAACGCATCTTCCAGGTGGTGATGGGCGCGATCGCCGGGGTCAGCCTGCTGGTCGGCGGCATCGGCATCATGAACATCATGCTGGCCAACGTGCTGGAGCGGCGCCGCGAGATCGGCCTGCTGCGCGCGCTGGGCGCGCGCCGCCGCGACGTCGTCGCCCAGTTCCTGCGCGAGACCAGCGTGATCTGCGTGACCGGCGCGCTACTGGGCCTGCTGTTCGGCGCGGTGCTGGCCTACCTGATCGCGACGTTCGCCGACTGGCAGGTGGCGTGGGCGCCGCTGCCGATCCTGCTGTCGGCGGCATTCTGCGCGCTGGTGGGCCTGGCGTTCGGCGTCTATCCCGCGCGCCAGGCCGCGCAGCTCGATCCGATCGCGGCGCTGCGCCAGGAGTGAGCGCGCAGGAGTGGACCTGGCGCCCGGCGACCACCGCCGCCGGGCCGGGCACGGTCAGCGCGTTTCGGTGATCGTCAGCGTGTAGCTGCCGCTGTTGCCCAAATGCCCGACGTAGATCTCGTACTCGCCGGGACGGAAGGTATCGACGACCGCGGCATCGAGCGCGCCACCGCTGTCGTCGTCGCACAGCACCTTGCCCGGGCCCTTGATGACCAGGCTGGAGTCGGTGGTGCTGTCGACCGAGATCCGCAGCGCCACCGTCGAGGTGATGGTCAGCCGGTGGTCGGGGCTGCTGTCGATCTGCCCGGTGCAGTGCGCGCCGTAGCGGCTGGCATCGACCTGTCCCCCGGTCTGGCCGTGCCCGGTCTGCGGGTCGGGGGTGAAGCCGGCGCCGAGGGTGAAGTTGCCGTACTGGCCGGCGCTCGAAGCGCCGCCGCCCAGGTTCTCGGTGATCGACAGGGTGTAGCTGCCTGCGCGCTCGACATGGCCGACGTAGACCGCGTAATCGCCGGGCGTCAGCCGCGCATCGAGCTGCGCGTCGAGCTGCGTACCGCCGTCGTCGTCGCAGAACACGCCCGCCGGTCCGACCACGACCAGGGTCGAATCGGTGGTGCTGGCAGTCGACAAGCGCACGTCGACGGTGCCGGTGACGCGGATCGTGTGGTCGGGGCTGCTGTGGATCGCGCCCGCGCACTGCGGGCCGAACCGCGAGGCCTGGGTAGCGCCGCCGGTGGTGCCGGTCGCGCGCAGCGGATCGGGGGTGAACCCCGGGCCGATGGTGAGCGTGTTCTGCGCGTCGGCGCCGGCACTGGCGCACGCGAGGATCGCCGCGGCCAGCAGGCCATGGCGCGGATTGCGGACTTGCATCGGTATCTCCCCCTGTCGCCCGGCGTCCCCTGACACCGGCGCGATGCAAGTGTGGACGCGCGATCGGCGCCGGATCAAGCGCTGGCCCGGTCGGGCCTCGCCGTGGCATGCCGCGCCCTCGCACGCGCCGTCGCTGCAGCGCGCGGCATGCGGGCGGCCGACGCGATCAGTCGCGCGGCGGCTGCCAGCCCGCAGGCGGTGTCGACGGCACGCCGGCCTCCTGCAGCGCGCGCTCGACCAGGTCCAGTTCGCTGCGGATCGACGGGTCGGCGAGCAGGCGTGCATATTGCGCGGCGCCGTCGCGCGGCAGCTGCGCCGATGCACGTCCCCACTCGAGCATCTGCCAGTCCTGCGTGCGCCGGCGGGCCTGCGCGTCGGCGCGTTCGGCGGCGCTGGCCGCGGTGCGCTCGAGCAGCGCCACTCCGATCATCCGGCCGAGCTGGGTATCCGACGCATCCGCCATCAGCCGCGCGACATGCCGGCATTCGCGCAGGCGCGCCGGGTTGGCGCGGGTCGCTTCCGGTGCGCAGCCCTCGACCAGCGTCTGCAGGGCGGGGATCGCCACGGCGCTCCAGATCGCCGTCGCCGAGATCGCCGCGTGTTCGGCGGCGTCGTAGTCGCCATCCCCGGCGAAGGCCGCGCGCTCGGCGGCGGTCGGCGACTGCCGCAGCAGCGCCGACTGCATCCAGCGCACCTGCGGCAGCATCTGCAGGTCGAAACGCTGCGCGCTGCGCGCATCGGCGAGCAGCGCATCGATGCCGCCGCCCCGGAACAGCAGCGGCGCGAGGTTCTGCGGATCGGCCGCGAGCCAGCGCTGCGCCGCGCGCACACGGCGCCGGGTCGACGCGGCGTCGTTGCCCTGCACCAGCAAGACGTTGGCCAGCACGTCGTCGCCGGCCTTCTGCGCGGCGGCCTCGCGCCATGCCTCGACCTGCGGGTCCGGCGGCACCGCGGTCGACGGTGCATCGCCGGCCGCCGGCGCCGCGTCGCCCTGCAAGGTGAGGCTGCGCAGGGTCGCGGCGAACGCGAGTTCACGCGGCTGGCCGCTGGCCGCCAGCGCGCCGGCGCTGCGCTGCAGATAGCCGGCCCAGGCGGCATCCGCCGCTTCGTCGGCGGCACGGGTGGCGGGCGCGTCGACATCGTCGAAACCCGCGTACGGCGCCTGCGCCTGCGCGGCCGGAATCAGCAACCCGGCGACCAGCGCCGCCAACAGCATGTGTCGCATGCGGGTGTTCCTTGTCCATGAGCATCGAGCATGCAGCATAGCGGCCGCCCGGATCCCCAACGATCAGTAACCGGCCGCCTGCCCGTCCTTGCGCGACTCGCTGGCCCCGGTCCAGCCGCCATGCGGGTTGACCATGATCGCCTGGTAGCCGCCATAGGGGCCGTCGGCGAAGCGCACCGAGTGGCCCTTGCGCATCAGCGCGCGCACGGTCTCGTAGGGAAAACCGGTCTCGAGTTCGATGCGGCCGCCATCGGTCATCGCGGTGTTCTGCCCCGTGGGCTCGGTCGAGCCGTCGTGCTGGATGCGCGGCGCGTCGCCGGCCTCCTGCAGGTTCATGCCGAAGTCGATCATGTTGATCAGGATCTGCACGTGGCCCTGCGGCTGCATCGCCCCGCCCATCACGCCGAAGCTCAGCCACGGCGCGCCGTCCCTGGTCGCGAACGCGGGGATGATGGTGTGGAACGGGCGCTTGCCCGGCGCGTAGCCGTTGGGATGGTCCTCGCGCAGCACGAACTGCTCGCCGCGGTCCTGCAGGATGAAGCCCAGCCCCGGCGGCGCCATGCCGCTGCCCATGCCGCGGTAGTTGGACTGGATCAGCGAGACCATCATGCCGTCGGCGTCCGCGGTGGTCAGGTAGATCGTGTCGCCCTCGTCGAGCTGCGCCGGCGTGCCCGGCTGCACCTCGCGCAGCGCGCGGTCCATCGAGATCAGCTGGCCGCGCTCCCGCGCGTAGTCCTTGGAGATCAGCTTCGCGACCGGCGCGGGATGGAAGTCGGGGTCGGCATACCAGCGCGCGCGGTCGGCAAAGGCCAGCTTCTTGGCCTCGGTGAACAGGTGCACGTGCTCGGGGCTGCCGAAACCGTAGGCCGCGAGGTCGTAGGGTTCGAGCAGGTTGAGGATCTGCAGCGCGGCGATGCCCTGCCCGCTGGGCGGCAGTTCCCAGACGTCGACGCCGCGGTAGCGGGTCGACACCGGCTCGACCCAGTTGCCGGTGTGCGCGGCCAGGTCCTCGTACGACAGGAAGCCGTCGTTGGCGGCGAAGTAGTCGCCGATCGTGCGCGCGATGTCGCCCTTGTAGAACGCATCGCGGCCGCCGTCGGCGATCGCCTGCAGCGTATTGGCGAGATTCGGGTTCTTCCAGGTCTCGCCGTTGCGCGGCGCGCGGCCGTCGATCGTGAACTGCTCGGAAAAGCCCGGCCACTGCGACAGCCTCGGCACCGAACGGTCCCAGTAGTAGGCGATGACCTCGTGCACCGGATGGCCGTCGCGTGCATAGCGGATCGTCGGCGCGAGGTTGTCGGCCATCGCGCGCTTGCCGAAGCGGCCGTGCAGCGCGAACCAGCCGTCGACCGCGCCGGGCACCGTCACCGGCAGTGGGCCGTGCGAGGGGATGTCGGTCAGGCCGCGGCGCTGGAACTCGGCCAGGGTCAGCGACTGCGGCGAACGGCCCGAGCCGTCGTAGCCGTACAGCCGCTTCGTCTTCGGATCCCAGACGATCGCGAACAGATCGCCGCCGATGCCGTTGCCGGTCGGTTCCATCAGCCCGAGCGCGGCATTGGCGGCGATCGCCGCATCGACCGCGCTGCCGCCGGCCTTCATCGTGTCCAGCGCGATCTGCGTCGCCAGCGGATGCGAGGTCGCCGCCATCGCCTGCGGCGCATGGACCTCGCTGCGGGTCGCGAACGTCTGGCCGGTGATGCGGTCGGCGGCCAGCGCGGACGCGCCCGGCAGCGCGACCAGCAGCAGGAGGGAAAGCAGGCGGCGGGCGCTGGCGCCCGGGGCGGATCGAGGCATCGGGATTCCCGGTTCTGGTCAGGCGCACACGATACCGCCCGCCAGGCCGGCAGGACGCACCGGCACGCCGAAGCGCCGGGACGGCACGTCGAGATCGGCAACGCGTCGATCCCGAAGCAAGCCGGAATCCCCGGTTCCCGGTTCGGCCCCGGGTGCGCCGCGACCGCTATTTCTTCGCCGGCTTCTTCGCCGCGCGCCTGGCGGGCTTCGCAACCGGCGCCTTGAGTCGTGTGGTCTTGCCCTGCACTGCGTGCTCGTCGCCGTGCAGCGTGAGCAGCGATTCCATCAACTGCTCGTCTGCGCTCGAGCAGACCCCGAGCAGCAGCACCTCGTCGCAGCCCTCGGCGGCGATGTACGCATGCCCCATGTTCGAGTCGATGTACACCGACTCGCCGGTCTCCAGCACCATCGGGTCGTAGAACTCGGTGTGCACCTCCATGCGGCCCTCGAGGACGTGGATGTACTCCTCGCCGGAGTGGCGCACCAGCTCGCCGAACGCCTCGATGCTCTTGGCGCGCACGCGGGTGAGCACCGGGATCATGCGCTTGCGGCGCAGTTCCGGGCACAGGTAGTAGTAGTCGTAGTTGGGCGTGGTGACCCGGATCGCGTCCTCGATCCGGCCGATGCTGCGGCGCGCGGTGACCGGTGGTTCGGGCGCCTCGTCCTGTTCGGCGAACAGCTCGGACATGCGCAGTTGCAGGCGCTGGCTGAGCTGCAGCAGCTTGTCGTAGGTGAGCGTCAGCCGGTCGTGCTCGACCTTCGACAGGGTCGACAGCGGGATGCCGGAGTGTTCGCTCATCTGCTTGAGCGTCCAGCCCTTGCGCGCACGCAGCGAGCGCAGCAGGCCGCCGATGGTGGGGTGTTGCACTGTCATCCTTGGGTCCGTTCCTGTTTTCTGTGCGGGATCATCTTTCTGTGCGGGATCATCATCGCCCCAGCAGGCGATCGGTGGAAAGGGCGCATTGGCCTGCGCGGCGGCGCGCCAGGCGACCCGCCAGGGCCTTCGGCATGGTTGACAATTCTCCGATTGGGATCATTATCGCCAAATCAGGACAACCAGGGGGCCTTCGATGCGCGCGATTCCAACGATCCTGTTCGCCGGGCTGCTCGCCGCCGGCATGGCACTCGCGGCGGCGCAGGAGGCCGTGATCCCGCCCGCGCCCCCCGCCTTGCAGCCAACCGGCGCGGATGCGCCAGTGACGGACGAAGCGGATGCCGCGGACGCGCTTGCGCCCTCCGGAAGCGCGCCCGCCCTGACGCGCGCGGACGCCGAGGCCTGGCTGGACGGCTTCTTCCCCTACGCCCTGGCCGCCGGCGACATCGCCGGCGCGGTGGTGGTGGTGGTGAAGGATGGCGACGTGCTGTTGCAGAAGGGCTACGGCCATGCCGACCTCGCCGCGGGCACGCCGGTCGAGCCCGATGCCACGCTGTTCCGTCCCGGCTCGGTATCGAAGCTGTTCACCTGGACGGCGGTGATGCAACTGGTCGAGCAGGGCCGGCTCGACCTCGACGCCGACGTCAACCAGTACCTCGATTTCGAGATCCCGGCGCGCGACGGCAAGCCGTTGACCCTGCGCCAGGCGCTGACCCACACCACCGGCATGGAGGAGCAGATCCGCGGGTTGATCACCGCGCGCGAGGACGAGGTCGTGCCGCTGGGCGATGCGCTCAAGCACTGGGTGCCCGAGCGCATCCACGTGCCGGGCACCACGCCGGCCTATTCGAACTACGCGACCGCGCTGGCGGGCTACGTCGTCGAACGCGTGTCGGGCGAATCGTTCGACGACTACATCGAACGCCACATCTTCCAGCCGCTCGGCATGGCGCACTCCAGCTTCCGCCAGCCGCTGCCGCCGGCGCTGCTGGCGCACATGTCCAAGGGCTACGCCAGGGCCTCGGAAGGCGAACCGAAGGACTACGAATTCATCAGCCTCGCGCCCGCGGGCAGCCTGGCCGCGACCGGCGCCGACATGGCGCGCTTCATGATCGCCCACCTGCAGGACGGCGCCTACGGCGACGCGCGCATCCTCGGCGCGGACACCGCGCGCCAGATGCACTCGACCGGCCAGGCCTCGGTCGGGCCGCTCAACCGGATGATGCTCGGCTTCTACGAGACCTCGGTGAACGGCCACCGCGCGATCTCGCACGGCGGCGACACGCAGTGGTTCCACAGCGACCTGCAGCTGTTCCTCGACGACGGCATCGGCCTGTTCGTGTCGATGAACAGCTCCGGCCGCGACGGCGCGACCGGCCACATCCGCTACGCGCTCTCGCGCGGATTCGCCGACCGCTACCTGCCCGGCGCGCCGGAACCGCCGGCGGGCGTGTCCGAGGAGGACGCCAGAGCGCACGCGCGGCAGCTCGCCGGCACCTACACCAGCAGCCGGCGCCCGGACAGCAGCTTCCTGTCGCTGGCCAACCTGCTCGGGCCGGTCAAGGTGGCAGCCAACGAGGACGGCACGATCAGCGTGGCGATGGCGACGGGCCCGGGCGGCGCGCCGAAGAAGTGGCGCGAGATCGCCCCGTACCTGTGGCAGGACACCGCCAGCACCGACCGGCTGGCCGCCGACGTCGTCGACGGCAAGATCACGCGCTTCAGCATGGAACCCTATGCGCCGATCATGGTGTTCCAGCGCGTGTCGGCATGGCAGGCGCTGGCGATGCCGTTGCTGCTCGCGAGCCTGGGCGTCCTGCTGCTGACCGTCGTGGCCTGGCCGGTGTCGGCGCTGGTGCGGCGCTACTACGGGGTACCGTACCGGCTGACCGGCGCGGACGCGCGCGCGCATCGCCTGGTGCGGATCGCGGCGCTGCTGGTGCTGCTGGCGGTGGGCGGGGCGCTGACCCTGGTGGTCGGCATGCTCAGCAAGCTGGAGCTGACCAGCCCCGGCACCGATGGACTGATCATCGCGATCAGGCTCTTCGCCACGGTGGTGCTGCCGGTGGGCGCCGCGGTCGCGGTCTGGAACGCCTGGCAGGTGCTGCGCGGCCGTCGCCGGCTGCTGGCCAAACTGTGGGCGCTGCTGCTGGCGCTGGCCTGCCTGTTCCTGCTGTGGATCGGCTTCGCCAACCACGTGATCGGCTTCGGCGCGCACTACTGATCGATACCCGGCCGGCAGCCGCGGCTGCCGGCCCCATTCCCGTCTTCCTTCCAGGAGCGCGCGCAGCCGTGCCGGTCGAACTCGAACTGCATAACGTGCCGTTGCCGCTGTCCGCGCCGTTCCGCATCGCCGGGCACGTGTTCGAGGCGATGCCGGCGACGGTGGTGACCCTGCGCGACGGGCCGTACACCGGGCGCGGCGAGGCGGCGGGGGTCTACTACAACGACGACCACCCGGGCGCGATGCTGGCGACGCTCGAAGCCCTGCGGCCGCGGATCGAGGCCGGCCTCGACCGCGCGACCCTGCGCACCCTGCTGCCGGCGGGCGGCGCGCGCAACGCGCTCGACTGCGCCCTGTGGGAGCTCGAAGCCCAGCGTGCCGGTGTCCCGGTGTGGAAGCTCGCGGGCCTGGAGGGCGTGCGCCCCCTGCTGACCACGTTCACCGTCGGCGCCGACGACCCCGATGTGATGGCCGGACACGCGGCCGCCTACGCGCAGGCACGCGCGCTGAAACTGAAGCTGACCGGGGACCCGGCGCTCGATGCCGCGCGCGTGCACGCGGTGCGCGCGCGCTGCCCCGCGCCATGGATCGGCGTGGACGCCAACCAGGGCTACGATGCGGCCACCCTGCCCGCGCTGCTGCCGGCGCTGCTCGAGGCGCGCGTGTCGCTGCTGGAACAGCCCTGCGCGCGCGGTCGCGAGGACACGCTGGACGGCATCGAACGGCCGCTGCCCTTCGCCGCCGACGAAAGCATCCTCGACCTTGCCGAGCTCGAGACGCGCCACCGCAACTTCGACGTCGTCAACATCAAGCTCGACAAGTGCGGCGGCCTGACCGAGGGCCTGCTGATGGCCGCGCGCGCGCGCGCGCTCGGCAAGCGGGTGATGGTCGGCAACATGTGCGGCACCAGCCTGGCGATGGCGCCGGCATTCGTGCTGGGACAGTACTGCGACGTGGTCGACCTGGACGGCCCGATCTTCCTGGCCGCGGACCGGACGCCCGCCGTGCGCTACGCGGACGGCCACATCTTCTGCGATGACACGGTCTGGGGACCGGAGGCGATGCCGTGAGCACCGCGGCCGACGGGAGCCATGCAACCTGGTTCGGCCAGCCGCGCGGCCTGACGATCCTGTTCCTGACCCAGATGTGGGAGCTGTTCTCCTACTACGGCATGCGCACGCTGCTGGTCTACTACATGACCAAGCAGCTGCTGTTCGCGCAGGACAAGGCGTCCTTCATCTACGGCACCTACACCGCGATGGCGTACTTCACGCCGATCCTGGGCGGCGCGATCGCCGACCGCTGGCTGGGCAAGCGCAACGCGGTGGTACTGGGCGGCAGCATCATGGCCATCGGCCACTTCGTGATGGCGTTCGAGCCGACGTTCTACCTGGCGCTGGCGACGATCGCGCTCGGCAACGGCTTGTTCCTGCCAAGCCTGCCGAGCCAGATCAACGACCTCTACGCCACCGACGATCCGCGCCGCGGACGCGCCTACAACGTCTACTACGTCGGCCTGAACGTCGGCGGCCTGCTCGCGCCGCTGGTGTGCGGCACGCTCGGCGAGCTCTACGGCTGGCACTACGGCTTCGGCGCCGCGGGCGTCGGCATGTTCCTGGGACTGTCGATCTACCTGGCGGGCCGGCGCTACCTGCCGCCGGAGCCGCCGCGCTTCGTGCAGCCGGTCGCCGCCCCGCAGGACGCACGCCGTGGTCACCGCAGGGTCTGGTGGCTGCTGCTCGGCGTCGGCATCGCGGCGACCATCTTCCGCGGCGCCTACGAGCAGATCGGCAACACGCTGCCACTGTGGATCGATACCGGCGTCGACCGTTCGTGGCTGGGCTTCACGATCCCGATGACCTGGTTCCAGTCGCTGAACCCGCTGCTGGTGATCTCGATGACGCCGCTGCTGCTGATGGCCTGGCGGCGCCGTGCCGCGGCCGGCCGCGAGTCGTCGCCGGCGATGCGCATGGCGATCGGCGCGCTGGTGGTCGCGGCGGCCTACGTGCTGCTGGCCGCGGTGACCGCGCTGGCCGGCGAGACGCGGGTCGGCTGGGCCTGGCTGGTGGCGTTCTTCGTGATCCTGACCTTCGGCGAGCTGTACATCCTGCCGACCGGCCTCGGCCTGTTCGCGAAACTGGCGCCGCCGCGGCTGGGCGCGACCACGGTCGCGTCCTGGTTCCTCGCCATCTTCAGCGGCAGCCTGCTGGCCGGCGCCGTCGGCGCGCTGTGGTCGAAGGCGAGCCATCCCGCCTTCTTCCTGCTGCTGGCGGGACTCGCGACGATCGCGGCGGCGCTGCTGTGGCGGCTGGACCGGCCGATCCGGACGCTGCCGTGAGGCGCCTTCCGGACAAGGGCACAGCCGGCCGCGTGGCGGTTGGCGCCTGCGCCGCACGTGCCGTCGCCGTCGCCGTCGCCGTCGGCGGCACGATGCCGGCGGGGTCGCCGCAGGCGTCGGCCGGCCTGTCCGGGCGTATTTTCTGAACGTATTGACAATTCTCTGATTGGGATCATGATCCCTGATCAGGATATCCGCCGGGGGAAGCCAGAAATGAACGCGTTCCAGTCCGCACGTCCGTGGTACCGCTCGCCACTGTCCCTCGCGATCGCAAGCACGCTGGCATGCGCCGCGGCACCCGTGCTGGCCCAGGACGCCACCGGCGTCGACACGCAACCGCCCGCGGACGCCGCGGTGACGCTCGACTCCGTGGTGGTCACCGCCAACAAGCGCGTCGAGAACATCCGCGAAGTCGGCGCCTCGATCAGCGTGATCGGCGAGCGCCAGCTGGAGAACATGGGCGCGAGCTCGCTGTCCGACTACGCCGCGCTCATTCCCGGCATGCAGGTGCAGAACAGCGGCAGCCCCGGCCTGACCGCGGTCTCGCTGCGCGGCATCTCGGCGCTGTCCCCCGGCGCGACCGTGGCCACCTACATCGACGAGGTGCCGGTCGGTTCCAGCGGCATCTACCAGGGCGCCAGCACGCTGATGCTCGACCTGCTGCCCTACGACATCAGCCGGGTCGAGGTGCTGCGCGGGCCGCAGGGCACGCTGTACGGCGCCGGTGCGATCGGCGGCCTGCTCAAGTACGTGACCCGTGCGCCGGACCTCTTCCACGACGAGTTCCGCGTCGGCTTCGGCCTGCGCTCGGTGTCCGACGGCGGCCAGGACTGGAACGGGCGCATCGGCGTCAGCGTGCCGCTGCAGGAGGACCGCCTCGGCCTGCGCATGAGCTTCGCGCGCAACGGCCTGCCGGGCTACACCGACAATGCCGTCGACGGCCGCAAGGACATCAACGGCGGCGAGCAGGTGGGCGGGCGCGCGGCGCTGTCGTGGGAGGGCGATACGGTCGACCTCGACCTGTCGGTGCTGCACCAGCGCATCAGCGCCGACGACCGCGCCGTCGTCGCGCTCGAACCCGGCACCTATGCACCGCTGGCCGGCGACCTCGAAGGCAGGACCTGGCAGCGGCAACCGTTCTCCAAGGAGCTGACCCTGACCTCGCTCAGCGTGACCTGGGACCTGGGCTGGGCCGATTTCGTGTCCGCGACCGGCTGGTCGGAAACCACGACCCTGGACCAGATCGACGCCACCGTGCAGTTCGGCGAAGTCGCCGACCTGCTGCTGGGCTTTCCGGAACCCGGCAGCGCGAACGTGCGCTACAGCTTCGACCTCGACAAGGTCACCCAGGAATTCCGCTTCAGCTCAAGGACCGGCGGCCGCTTCGAGTGGATGGCAGGCGTGTTCTACACCAAGGAGGACGCGCTGCAGAGCCAGTTCGCATGGCTGGGCCAGCGCGACGGCTCGCCGCTGCCGGCGCCGTACGACGCGATGTTCGGCACCCTGGCGCTGATCGACCTGCCGAGCACCTACGAGGAAGTGGCAGTGTTCGCCAATGCCTCGTGGCGCGTCGGCGAGCGCTTCAAGATCGATGCCGGCGTGCGCCAGGCGCGCAACGACCAGTGGTTCAGCCAGAACGTCAGCGCGGGCATCCTGGCGCCGGTCGGCGAGGATCCCGGCAAGTCGCGCGAGGACGTGTTCACCTGGAGCCTGAGCCCGCAGTTCAAGCTTGCCGAGGACACGATGCTGTACGCGCGCGTCGCGACCGGCTACCAGCCCGGCGGCCCGAACGTCGCCCTGCCCGGCATGCCGCCGAGCGTGGACTCCTCGATGCTGACCAGCTACGAGCTCGGACTGAAGTCGCAGTTCGCCGATCGCCGCGTGCAGCTGGACGTCTCCGCGTTCCGCATCGACTGGGACGACATCCAGGTGGCGGCGTCGTTCAACGGCATCGGCGGCCTGGTCAACGGCGGCGAGGCGACCAGCGAGGGCCTGGAGCTGGCGTCGCGGTTCCGCGCCACCGACGCGCTGGTGCTCGGCGTCAATGCGGCATACACGAAGGCCCGCGTGAAGAGCGACTTCGCGCCGTCGATCATTCCGCAGGGCGACTTCGATGTCGTCCTCAACACCGGCCTGGCCGGCGATCGCATGCCCTACGTGCCGAAGCTGTCGTGGGCGGCAACCGCCGAATACGGGTTCATGACCAGCGGCGGCCTGGCCGGCCAGGTCGGCGCGGTGCTGCGCTGGACCGGGGAGCGCTACAACGACACCACCGAGCGGCAGCGGGTGACCGCGCCGGGGGATCCCTCCACCGTGCTGCAGGAAGAGCTGACCGCACCGCTGCTGCTCGACAGCTACCGCGCGCTCGACCTGTACGCGGGCATCGGCCGGGAACGCTGGGAACTGCGCGCCTACGTCAACAACGCCACCGGCGAGACGGGCTGGTCGTCGATGAACCCGGCGAGCGGCGCGATCAGCGGCGCGGTCGCGCACCTCGCCGCCGTGCCGATCCAGCCGCGCACCTACGGTATCGAGTTCGACTTCCGCTTCTGACCCGACCGGACCCGGGACGCTCATGCCGATGGCCGCACCCGTGCTGCGCGAGGCCCAAGCGCTGCCGCAGCCCTACCTGCTGTTCCTCGGCGACATCGTCGATCCCGGCTATGCGAAGACCGCGTTCGGCCTGCGCGACTGGGCGCCCGAGCGCTGCGTCGGCGAGTTCGCCTGCGCGGGCGCGACGGTGCGCACGGGGCTGCCGCCGCTGACGCCGGCACAGGCGTACGCACTGGGCGCGCGTTCGATGGTCATCGGCGTCGCCAATCCCGGCGGGCGGATCCCCGCGGTCTGGGTGCAGCCGCTGCTGGAAGCATTGCAGGCGGGCCTGGACCTCGTGGGCGGGATGCACGCCAGGCTGGCCGATATCGATGCCCTGCGCGATGCGGCGGCCGCGAACGGGCGGCGCCTGATCGACGTGCGCGCGCCGCCACCGGGCCTGCCGGTCGCCACCGGCCGCAAGCGCACCGGCCGGCGCCTGCTCACCGTCGGCACCGACTGCGCGCTGGGCAAGAAGTACACCGCACTGTCGCTGGCGCGCGCGTTCCGCGGGCGCGGGCTCGATGCAACGTTCCGCGCCAGCGGCCAGACCGGCATCCTGATCGCCGGCGCCGGCGTGCCGGTGGATGCGGTGGTGGCGGACTTCGCCGCCGGCGCGGCGGAATTCCTGTCGCCCGACGCCGATCCCGCGCACTGGGACGTGATCGAGGGCCAGGGCGCGCTGTCGCACCCGGCCTATGCCGGCGTATCGCTGTCGCTGCTGCACGGCAGCCAGCCCGACGTCATCGTCGTCTGCCACGCGCACGGGCGCGAGCGCATGCTCGGCCATGCGCACTATCCGTTGCCGTCGATCGAGGAGACCATCGACCTGGCGCTGCGGCTCGGCGCGTGCACCAATCCCGCGATCCGCTGCGCGGGCGTCAGCCTGAACACCGGCGCGCTCGACGCCGCCGCCGCGCAGCGCGCGATCGACGGGACCGCCGCCCGCCTGGGCCTGGCCGTCGCCGACCCGATGCGCGGCGGCGACGCCTTCGCGCGCCTGGTCGACGCCTGCCTGGCATGAAACCGGTCTCGTGCCGGTCCCCGCATCGTCTGCTGCCGGGCGTCGTGTTCCCGGTGGCGGCGCCACCCGCGGCACGTCGCCGCACGACTTCGCTGACCCGCGCGTCCGGGAGGACAGGATGGATGTGATTTCGAAATGCCTGCGGGCCGCGGTGATCGCGGCCGGCGCCTTGTCCGCCATCGCGGCCTCCGCCGCGCCGCCCGCCGGGTTCGACGCGCGCGTCGAGGACGCGATGCGCGCGCGCGACGTGCCCGGCATGGCGATCGCGATCGTCGAGGACGGGGAGATCGTGCACGCCAAGGGCTACGGCGTGCGCAGGCTGGGCTCGTCCGACGCGGTGGACGCCGACACGATCTTCCCCACCGGCTCCACCGGCAAGGCGGTGACCGCGGCCGCACTGGCGATCCTGGTCGACGACGGCAGGCTGGGCTGGGACGACAAGGTCATCGACCACCTGCCCGACTTCCGCATGTACGACCCGTGGGTCACGCGCGAGATGACCGTGCGCGACCTGCTGCTGCACCGCAGCGGCCTGGGCCTGGGCGCCGGCGACCTGCTGTTCATCCCGCGCAGTTCGCGCAGCCGCGCGGACATCGTGCGCGCGCTGCGGCACATCCAGCCGGCGACGAGCTTCCGCAGCGGCTATGCCTACGACAACATCCTCTACATCGTCGCCGGTGAGCTGGTGAGCGCGGTCAGCGGACAGGACTGGGAAAGCTTCGTGCGCGCGCGCATCTTCGCGCCGCTGGGCATGCGCACCGCGACCAGCCACGAGGACGATCGCTTCGCCACGGACAACCGCGCACAGCCGCATGCGCGCCTCGATCCGCGGCTGCGCGGCCTCGGCGCGCAGCAGGTGTTGCCGGAACGCGAGGGCCTGGGGCAGGTCGGCGCACCGGCGGGCGGCCTGTCGTGGAGCGCCAACGACTTCGCGCGCTGGCTGCAGGTGCAGCTCGCGCTCGGCGCCGTACCCGGCGGCGAAGGCAGGCGGCTGTGGAGCGAAGCCAATGCGCGCGCGATGTGGGACCCGCAGGTGCCGGTGCCGATCCGGCCGTTCCCCGCGCCGATCGCCGACATCACGCCGCAGTTCTCCGGCTACGCGCTGGGCTGGAACGTGCAGGACTACCGTGGCGTCAAGGTCGTGCAGCACGGCGGCGCGGTGTTCGGCGTGCTGGCCTTCACCGTGCTGGTGCCCGAACGCAAGCTCGGCATCTCGCTGCAGATCAACGCCGAGGACGTCGAGGTCCTGCGTGGCCTGGGCTACGAACTGCTCGACCATTACCTCGGGTTCGAGCCGCGCGACTGGGTGGCGGCATTCGCCACATGGAACCGGGAGCGCCTCGCCGGCGGCCTGGCCGCGCTGGAAGCCGCGGGCGGGCAGGCGCGCAGGGCTTCGCGTCCCTCGTTGCCCGCGGCGGGCTATGCCGGCACCTACGCCGATGCGTGGTACGGCCCGATCGCCATCAGCACCCAGGGCGGCAGGCTGCGCATCGACTTCCGGCAGACGCCGGGCATGCAGGGCACGCTGACCCACTGGCAGTACGACACCTTCCGCGCCGACTGGGACGATGCCTCGATCGAGCCGGCCTACGTCTCCTTCGCGCTGGACGCGCAGGGCCGGGTCGCACAGATCCGGATGCAGGCCGTGTCGCCGACGGCGGATTTCAGCTACGACTACCACGACCTGCTGTTCGAGCCGCGGGCGGCGGAATAGCGCGGCGGTATCGGCCTGAGGGACCTGCTGCCCGATCCGCCGAGCCTTTGGCGCGGTGGTCGGGCCACGCCCCCGACATCCCATGAACCCGGACGCCGCACGCCTCGGCCGCGTGAACCGACCCGCGAGATCAGGGCGCCGCCTTCCCGGTCACCGGCGAAGAACCAGGGGAAACCCGCATCGGGGCGGGTCGCGGTCCTCTCGCCCGATCGACGCCACGTCCTAGGGCCAGCCCCAGTTGCCGGCCCGGGAACCGTCCGGGACAGTGCAGGCATTCCCCAGTGGGTCTGCCGGAGACGGCGATGAGCCTGACCATTTCCGATCGCGTCGGCCTGCCGCCGGCCTCGCTCGATCAGCTGCACAGCCGGTCGCCGATCCACGCCGACCTGCCGGCGCAGGCCCGCGCGCCGGTCGGCCCGCGCATCGCGGAACCCGCCTATCACCCGCAGGTGCAGCCACCGGCCTGCCGGCCCGCCGGCCCCGCGCCTTCGGGGCCGTATGCGCTGCCGCCCGGCAGCACTCTGGCCGAAACCGTCGGCGGCACCCGCGCACAGCCGTTCGACGTGACCCTGTCGCAACTGGCGACCGCGGTCTACGGCACCCGCGGCGCGCCGCCGGCAGGCTGGTCGGAGGTCACCGACTGCGACCTGTGGGCACGCGGCATCGACGATCCCCAGGCCTGGCGCCTGCAGTTCCTCGGCGCCAACGACAGCGTGCCCGGCAACGACCACGAGTTCCGCGCCGAGATCTACACCGATGGCGACGGCAACTACGTGCTGGCCTACCGCGGCACCGCCGAGGGCGCCGACGACTGGATGAACAACTTCCAGCAGGCGACCGGCTTCCAGACCGACCCGACCGACAAGTTCAGCGAGGTCGCGGTCGAGACGGCCGCCGAATTCCAGAACAGGTTCGGCGATGGCCAGGGCAACCTGGCGATCACCGGACACTCGCAGGGCGGCGGGCTGGCGACGATGGGCTCGCTGGCGACCGGCATCCCGGCCGTCACCTTCGATGCCTCGGGCATCCATCCCAACACCCTGGAGCGGATCGGCATCGCCGACCCGCAGCAGGCGCGCGACATCGCCGAAGGCGGGCAGATCCGCGCCTATTCGCTGCAGTCCGACCTGTTGACCCAGGCCCAGGAGAGCGGACCGCTGGGCCTGATCGCGCCCGATGCGCTGGGCACGAAGATCGTGGTCGCGCCGGCCGCGGCCGACGCGAACGACATGTTCACCAATTACGGCCCGAACGAACTGGCGGGCCTGTCGGCCGAACAGCTGCAGGCGCTCAACACCGGCGTCGAGGTCGCGCGCCACGTCCCGGTCCTGCCGCTCGGCCCCGCCGGCCTGCTGCTGACCGGCGGCATCAATGCGGTCGGCAACCTCGCCTACGGGGCGATGAGCCACAGCCCCGACGCATTGACCGCGGCGATGATCGACCACGAACCCTGGCAGGCCGGCTACGAGAATCCCGCCGACCTGGGCAAGGACCTGCAGAACCTGCTGCCCGAGCCGCTGAAGGACGATTTCGCCCGCAACACCCATGACCTCGTCGACGACGTGATCACCGTCGCCCGCACCGACTTCGCCAACGGCGACTTCGTGCAGGGCGGGTTCCGCATCGCCGGCGACGTGGTCGAGGGCGTGTTCAACTCCACCGGCGACACCGTCGACCGCTTCGCCGATGCCCTGGCCGAGCGGGTCGACGCGCGCATCGACGGCTGGGCCGGCGACGTGCTGGCCGGCGGCATCGACCTGGCCGGCTCGGTGGTCGAGGGCGGGCTGGACGCGATCGGACAGGGCATCGAGACCCTTGCGGACGGCGCCGGCAAGGTGGCCCAGGGCGTGACCGATTTCGTCGGCGGCCTGTTCGGCCGCTGACCGGAAACGGCCTGCAGCCGCGCAAGGCTTGCGTCGCCCCCGGATCGCGGTTGAAATCGACCCCATGCGCCGTCTCGCGGTCACCGCGTCCGCCGTCCTTCTCAGCTGCGCCGCGGGGTGCGCCAGACCGTCGATGAGCAACGATCCGTTCTCCAATCCCGACATCGCGCCGCTGGCCGGCGCGGTCGCCCGCGACGATGCGGCCGAGGTCCGGCGCCTGCTCGAGCGCATCGACCCCGACACCCCGGGCAGCGACGGCAGCACGCTGCTGGTCGCGGCGATCAAGCACGGCCGCCTGGCCAGCGCGCAGGCGCTGCTCGACGGCGGCGCCGATCCCGACCGCCCGGACGCGCGCGGCGACACCCCGGTGCACGCCGCCGCGTTCGCCGACGATCCCGCGCTGCTGCAGGCCGTGCTCGCCCACCACGGCAACCCGGATGTCGCCAACCCGCATACCGGCGCACCGCCGCTGGCCGCCGCGCTGCGCGGCGGCAACCCGCAGCAGTTGCGGATGCTGCTCGATGCCGGCGCCGACCCCGGCCTGGCCGACCGCAACGGCGATACCCCGCTGCATGTCGCCGCGCGCACCAACAACGGCGCCGCGATCCTGCTGCTGCTCGACCGCGGCGCCTCGCCGACCGCGACCAATTCCGGCGGCACCAGCTTCCAGGCCTACTACTTCGCGTTCCCGCGCAACGCGCTCAACGCGCGCGCGCTCGACGAACGCCGCCAGGTGGTCGCCTGGCTCAAGGCCCACCAGGTGCCGCTGGAGGCGGCGGTCGACGCCGACTACTGAGCCGGCCACGGACCCGACCTCGGGTCTGCCCCAGCTGGCGCGGCCCCGGCGCCGGCGCTAGCGTCGGGGTATCAGACGCCGGGACCGCGACGATGAGCCTCCAGTTGAACACCTCGAACATCGGACAGACCACGCTGCCCGCCCTGCCGCTGGCCGATTCGCTGCTCGCGCGGCCGGCCGCGCTGCCGCCGGCCACCCCGGCCGGCAGCTACCAGCTCGAGCCGTCCTGGCATCCGCAGCTGGGCGCGCTGTTCGCCAGCGGCGGCAACGCCGCCAACGCCGCGTCGTTCGACGCCCAGGTCCGCGGCCAGGACGCCCAGGCCATCGACCTGGAGCTGATGCAGATCTCCTCGGCGGTCTACGACCCGTCGGTGCAGTCGGTCGGCAACTGGACCCGGGTCAGCGATGCCGACCTGGCCGCCGCCGGCATCGACCCGGCACTGCTGGAGAACCCGGAAACCGGCTTCCGCGCCGGCATCTACACCGACGGCGACGGCAACCATGTGCTGGCCTTCGCCGGCTCCAACGACCTCAAGGACTGGACCGGCGCCAACTTCCGCCAGGGCGTGGGCTGGGATTCCGAGCAGTACGACGAAGCCGTGCAGCTGGCCCAGCTGGCCTCGGCCGCCTATGGCGACGACCTGGCCATCACCGGCCACTCGCTCGGCGGCGGCCTGGCCGCGACCGCCGCCATGGCGATCGACGGTGCCGCGGTGACCTTCAATGCCTCGGGCGTGCACGACAAGACCATCGAACGCCTGGGCCTCGACCCGGCGACCGCCAAGGCCGATGCCGCCGACGGCCAGATCCGCCGCTACAACGTCGATGGCGAGGCGCTGACGAAGGCGCAGCAGGACATCTGGGTGGTCAACAACCTGCCCGACGCGCCCGGTCACGAGATCGTGCTCGACGATCCCGCGCCGCTGACCGGCTGGGACCGCTTCAACCCGATCTCGATCGTCAAGCACAGCATCGACAAGCACATGCAGGATGCCGTGCTCGACGCGCTGCAACAGCAGCAGCCCTGGGCCAACTGACCGGTCGACCGCGATGATCCGCCGCGGCCCGCGGTTCCCGCCCGCGCCTGTGTGAGAATGCCGGCATGCGCGCCGCGGTCCTGAGCCTGTTGCTGATGCTGTCCGGCGCCGCCTGCAGTAGTGGAGACGCGATGGACGCCCGAGCCGCCTTCCCCGATGCCAGCGCCGGCGCGCTGGCCGAAGCCGTTGCCGCGGACGACGCCGATGCCGTGCGCGCGCTGGTCCGCGACGGCGCCGATCCCAACGCGCGCGGCGACAAGGGCGTCAACCTGCTGCAGATCGCGATGCTGGCGCAGGCCAAGGACGCGCTGAAGGCGCTGCTCGACAACGGCGCCGATCCCAACGCGCCCGGCCTCGGCGGTGCCACCGCGGTGCACGGCGCGGCGATCGCCGACGACCCGGAGTACCTGGAGATCGTGCTGGCGCGCCGCGGCGATCCCGACACCCGCCACGGCGAGACCGGGGCGACGCCGCTGGCCGGCGCCACCGGCCCGCGCACCGATGCACAGTTCCGCATGCTGCTGGCGGCCGGCGCCGACCCCGACATCGCCGACCGCACCGGCAATACCCCGCTGCACAAGGCGGCGATGATCAACGCCGGCGACCACGTGCTGGCCCTGCTCGACGCCGGCGCCGACCCGCGCGCCCGCAACACCCAGGACGCCACCTTCCAACGCTTCTTCTTCAAGACGCCCGCCGCCCGCCTCAACGACACCGCGCGCGCCAACCGCGCGAAGGTCGTCGCCTGGCTCGAAGCGCACGACGTGCCGCTGGAGGCGGGCGCGACGCCCTGAGAACCTGCCCGCCGGGTCGCGCCGGGGGGGCCGCGGCCCACGCCTGTTCAGGAAGACGACAGAAGCTGCGCCGGCATCGACGGCGCCGTCACGCCGGCGGCGTCAGGGTGCAGATTGGATCGCCCGCCCTTCCCGGAACCACACCGATGTCCCTGCTCCGTACCCTCCTGATCTGGATCGTGCTCGCCCTCGTCGGCGCGTTCGCCGTGCAGCTGCTGCTGGCGCAGGATCCCGGCTACGTCCTGGTCCGCCATGGCGGCATCGACCGTACCACCACCGTGGTCAACGCGATCGCGATGCTGCTCGGCGCGCTGGTGCTGCTGTGGCTGGTCTTCAGCCTGCTGGCGCTGCCGTTCCGCAGCTGGAGCCAGTACCGCCGCGGCCGCGTGCAGAGCCGCCTCGGCGAAGGACTCGACGCCCTGTACCAGGGCCACTATGCCCGCGCCGAGAAACTGCTGGTGCAGTCGGCCGACGAGAATCCGCACTACGAGGCGGCCGCGCGGGTCGCCGCCAGCCAGGCCGCGCTGGGCCGCGGCGACGCGATCGCTGCGCGCGCGCTGCTCGACGGCTTCGGCGACCGCCATCCGGCGACCCGCGCGATCGCGCTGGCCGAGCTGGCACTGCGCGAGGACCGTCCGATCGACGCCCTTGCCGCGCTCGAGGCTCCCGCCGCGCAGCCGCTGCCGCCCCGCGGCTTGGCGCTGCGCGCCGACGCCTGGGCCCTGACCGGCCACGCCGCCGAGGCCTACGGCCTGCTCGGCGCGCTGCGCCGCCAGCATGCGCTGCCGGACGACCTGCTGGCCGAGCGCGAACTGCAGTGGGCCGCCGCATCGCTGCGCGAGGCCGGGGACGGCAACCTGCTGGCCGAACGCTGGGAAGCCATGCCCAAGGCGCTGAAGGCCGAACCCGACGTCGTGCTCGCCTACACCGACCGCGCCGTGGCACTGGGCTGGCACGACGCCACCCTGCGCAGCCTCGAACAGGCGCTCGACACGCGCTGGGACGAACGCCTGGCGGTGCGCTACGGCGCGCTCGACGCCACCGATCCCGAACACCGCCGCGAGCGCCTGCAGCGCTGGCTGCAGGCCCACCCGTCGAGTCCCGGCGTGCTGCTGGGCCTGGCCCGGATCAGCCAGGCCGAGCGCCAGGGCGCGCAGGCCCGCGACTACCTGCAGCGCGCGATCGACCAGGGCGCCGGCAGCGCCGCCTGGGTGCCGCTGGGCGACGAGTTCGCCGCCGCCGGCGACGAACACCGCGCGCGCCTGTGCTACGCCAATGCCCTGCGCGCCGCACGCGGCGAGCCGGTGATCGCCCTGCCGTCGGTCGCCGCGCCGCCGGTCGAGTTCACCGCGATCGAGGATCGCGACGAACATGGCATGCCGCGGCTGCGGGACCAGGACCTGCCGTAGAAGGGAGGCCGCTCGCCGATTTATCAGTAGCCGCGATCGCAGGCCGGGGCAACGCCCCCGACGCCCGGACGATGCCTGCCGCCCACGGGCCTAGGCCGTTCCTCCGGCAAGCGCCGCGCGCCGGCGACGCAGTCGGCGCAGCGCGCGCCAGCCGGCGATGGCCGCGGCGACGAGCAGCCACAGCGGCCACAACGCCGCCAGCCCGACCAGCACGTCCAGCAGCCCGTGCCAGCCGACCGACAGCGCCTTGCCGAGTCGCGGGAAGAAGCCCGGCCCGTGCTGCGCGAACACCGCCTCGGTATCGACGCGCTCGGTGCGGCGGACCTGCGCAGGCTGGTACAGCGACATGTCGATGGTCGCGAACGCCACCCGGTCCTCGAATTCGCGCTGCGCGACCTGCGCCTCGTCGCGCGCGGCCAGCGCCTGCGCGCGCGCCGTGAACGCATCGGCCTTGCGGTCGAGCCTGTCGTCGTCCTGCACCGCGTCGCCGAGCGACTGTTGCAGCGCCTGCCCGCGCTGGAAGGCCAGTTGCTGGCGCAGCAGGTCGAACTGGGCGTCGTGGGCGCTGAAATCGCGCCCGTCGAGGAAGCGCATCTGGCCGACGAGTTCGCGCAGGAACGCCTGCAGGCGGTCACTGGGCACGCGCACCGTCACGTTGCCGCGGGTGACGTATTCGGCAAGTTCCAGCAGCTTGCCGTCGCCCATCGGCCGCCGCCGCGTGTTCCGGGTTTCGGCATGTACCTGGCTGCGGACGACGAATCCGCCGTACTTCGCGGCGAGGTCCTCGATCGCCAGCGCCGACGCGTAGACATCGTCGACGGCGAACCGGAGCTGCGCGGTGCGGATGAAGCGGCGCGCCGGATCGCGCTGCGTGGCCGTGGCGGAGGTCATCTGCGACACGTCCGGGGCACCGTCGCCGACGACATCCGCGGCGGCGGCCGGCGCCGCCATCTCCGCGGCCGCGGTTGCGGCGTCCGCGGCCTCGAAGGACCCGGCGGCCGCATCCGCGGCCTGGTCGAGCGACTGCTGCGCGCAGGCGCCGAGTACCAGCAACAGGGTGGCCATGGGCAGGACGGCAAGCGATTGGAACGACGGGAATCGGAACGACGGCATGCGGTCCTCCTGGACGTACCGGGCGAGATTACAGGCTGCGGACGCAGGCAGTAACGGAGGACGCCGGGGAACGGGGTCGCAGGTGCCCGCGGCAGCCGGACGGCTGGCCGGGCACACGCCTGACACGGCAATTGCGACACGGCCGCCGCAAGCCGCGTCCGCGGACGGGCATGTTTGATGAAGAATGCGTCGGGCCGAAGCCGCAGGCGGGCATGGCGATGCCTGCGGCATCGGCGCCTGGATCGCGGCCCGCGTCATGCGGGCGCGACAGTCGCCGGGATTCAGCGCTCCAGGATCGCCACCACGCCCATGCCGCCGGCGGTGCAGATCGAGATCAGCGCGCGGCCGCCGCCGCGTTCGACCAGTTCCTTGGCGGCGGTGGCGACGATGCGCGCGCCGGTCGCGGCGAAGGGATGGCCGGTCGCCAGCGACGAGCCCACCGGATTGATCTTCTCCGGGTCGATGCGACCCAGCGGCGCGTCGAGGCCGAGGCGGGTGCGGCAGTAGTCCTCGCTCTCCCAGGCGCGCAGCGTGCACAGCACCTGGGCGGCGAACGCCTCGTGGATCTCGTAGATGTCGAAGTCCTGCAGCGTCAGGTTGTTGCGGCGGAGCATCTCGGCGACGGCCACGGTCGGCGCCATCAGCAGGCCCTCGCCATGGACGAAATCGACCGCGGACACGTGCGCGTCGCGGATGTGGCACAGCACGTCGAAGCCGTGCGCCTCGGCCCACGCGTCGCTGGCCAGCAGGCACGCGGACGCGCCGTCGGTCAGCGGCGTGGAGTTTGCGGCGGTCAGGGTGCCGCGGCCGGAGGTCTTGTCGAACGCGGGCTTGAGCGTCGCCAGCTTGGCCAGCGAGGTGTCCGGACGCAGGATGTTGTCGCGCGAGACGCCGCGGAAGCTGACCACCAGGTCGTCGAAGAAACCGCGCTCGTAGGCGGCGGCCAGCTTGTGGTGCGAGGCCACCGCCAGCTCGTCCTGCGAGTCGCGCGAGATGTTCCACTGCTTGGCCATGTCCTCGCAGTGCTGGCCCATCGACTTGCCGGTGCGCGGCTCGGCGACGCCGGGAAAGTCGGGCTTGAGCTCGCGCAGGCGGAAGCCCTTGAACGCGGCCAGCTTGTCCTTCGTGGTCCTGGCGGCGTTCGCGCGCAGCAGGCGCCGGCGGAACTGCTGGCCGTAGACGATCGGCACGTCGGACGTGGTGTCCGAACCGCCGCCGATGCCCGATTCGATCTGCCCGGCGGCGATCTTGTTGCCGACGGTGATCAGCGAATCCAGCGACGTGCCGCACGCGCGCTGCAGGGTGATGCCGGGGGTCAGCGGCGACAGGCCCGACGACAGCGCCGCCTCGCGGCCCAGGTTCCAGTCGCTGGAGTGCTTGATCACCGCGCCCATCGCCACTTCGCCCAGCTGCTGGCCGTGCAGGCCGAACTTCTCGACCAGCGCGCCGAGCGTGCGCACCGACATGCCCAGGTTGCCGACATCCGCATAGGCCGTGTTCTGGCGGCAGAACGGGATACGGACGCCACCCAGCACGGCGACGGGACGACCTTGCAGCATGGGATTTCCTCGCGGATTCGATGTGCGACGACGGGGCCAACCGGCCGCATGAAGCGCGGCGGGCATAATGTCGGCCAGTTTAGCCCCGCCCGCGTGCACGGCCAATGACCGCAACCCCCGCTTCTCCAACCGCGCGCCCTTCCGTTGCCGCGTCCCGCGACACGCCCCAGGTGCGCGGCGTACTCGCGCTCGAACTGGTCGGCGGCAGCGCCCCGTCGCACGCGGCGCTGGCGCAGCATGCGGCCGGCGAACTGGCGCGTCTGGTGGGCCGCGACCTCGGCGCGCTGGTGCCCGAGGCGCGCACGCTGGACCTGTGCATCGCCGCCGCGCACTTCGACCCCGCCGAAGTGCTGCGTCCCGGCTGGCCGGTCCATCGCCGGCTCGACGAACTGCACGCCCGCGCGCCGGGACGCGGGCAGGGACCGCGGGTCATCGCGTTCGGCGCCGACGCCAGCGGCCAGGTGCCGCTGCCGCTACAGGCCGATCCGCAGCTGGCCGGCGGTACCCTGCGGGTGCTGCCGTACCTGTTCGCCGGCGATGCCGACACGGTGCGCGCTGTCGATGCGCGGATGGAATCGATCCTGCTGGACACCGGCATGGCCCAGGCCGACACCGCGCTGGCCGCGCAGGACGGCTTCGATGCGCGCATCGAGCACGCGCGCTACCTGACCCTGCACGACCTGCTGGCGATGACCGCGCTGCAGTACCGCAACGCCGGACTGGAGCCGCTGTGGCCGCTGCTGGAAACCGCGCTGCTGGCCCCCGGCGAGTCGGCATGGCTCGACGCCGCGCCCGAGCCGCTGCTGCGCCATGTCGATGGCGGGGTACGGATCGCGCGCCTGTCGGCGCAGGACTGGCGCGGCCACTACGCAGCCGGCGGATCGGACGAGGCGCGGCTCCGGCACGGGTTCGCGATGTTCGAAGCGCGCCAGCGGCAGCTGGCCGCGGTGCTGCAGGCGCACGGGATTCCGGTGCAATGGGTCGACTGCCCGGCCGAGAGCGATCCGCGGGCCGTGCTGGCCGATTGACGGAGCGCAGGGCGCTCTTGACCTGAGCTCTCCCCACAAAATCCCGTTGTTATGACGCGGACTTGGGGATCCCTTGAACAAGTCCGTCATTCCCGTGAAGGCGGGAATGACGAGCATGGAGCCCGTAGGTCGGGGCCACGCCCCCGACGCAGGGAATCGACGCGCCATGGGGATGGCGGCCGGGAGGGCGACTCGCGCGTCGGGCGCGTGGGCCCGACCTACGCACGTCCGGGACATCGCCCTCACCGGCTCCGCCCCGGGCCGTGCGCAGCGCGCACGGCACTCCGCTGCGCGCGCCAGTGGCTCGCAAGCCGCACATCGTCGTCCCGATCGCGGGAGAGGGACGGCGGTGTCTTCCGCGCGGACGCGGAAGACCGAATCTCCTACTGGATCACGCCGCAGGCGAGGCGGTCGCCGGCATCGCCGGTCGGCTGCGTGGTGTAGTCGTCGGACTTGGTGTGGACGATGACACCCTTGCCGACGATATCGGTCGGGGCACCGTCGCCGATCGTCGCGCCTTCCAGCCAGTTGTGCACCTGGGCGGTGCCGTCGGCGCCGGCACTGATGTTGTCGCTGTCGCCGGCATGGTGCGCACCGTGACCGACACGGCCATGCTCGCTGCCGCCCGGGTTGAAGTGGCCGCCGGCGCTGCTGCCGTCGGGCGCGCTGCAGTCGCCGTGTTCGTGGACATGGAAGCCGTGCTCGGAATCCGGCGCCAAGCCGGTGACGGTGCCGGTGACCTCGATGCGGCCGTCGACATCGGTGAAGGTCAGCTGGCCGGCGGTCTGGTTGCCGGCGGTCGGCTCCAGGGTCACCGTAGCGGTGGCGGCAGGCGCCGCGGGCGGGGCCGGTACCTCGGCGGCACGGTCGGCCTCGACGGCGGGACTGGTGCCGCCTGGGGCATCGTTGTTGGCGCCGCAGGCGGCGAGTGCGAGCAGTGCCGGCGTCAGCAGCGCGAGACGGGTCTTGGTCATGGGACTCTCCTGGACTTCGTGCGGATGGCGCGACCGGCAGGGACCGGTCACGGAGTGGCCGCCGGCGCCACGGGCGCCGTCGTGCCGGGGGGATTGGCGTCGTTGCGGACCGGATCGGCCCGGATCACCCCGCAGGCGACGCGCGCGCTGATCGCACCGGGTGTCGCGCCGATCACCAGCAGCGCGCGGCCGGCAATGTCGTTGCCGGCGCCGCCGCCGAGCACCGCGCCGGGCAGCAGCAGGTCGACGGTGGCGACGCCACGGCTGTCGGCGACGATGCGGCCGCGGTCGCCGGTGTCGGGCAACGATGCGGTCGCGCCGCGCTGCGGGTCGAACTCGGGCCCGGCGCTGGCCGCATCGACCGCGCTGCAGTCGCCGCGCGCGTGCACGCGCAGGTTGTGGGTACCGTTGCGCACCAGACCGCCAATCTCGCCGCGCACGCGGACGCCGCCGGCATCCGGGCGCAGGATCAGCCGGCCGCTGACCAGGGTGCCGGACGCCGAGGCGAGGTTCGCGGTCGCGGACGCCGCGGTGCCGGACTGCGCCAGCGGCGCGGGCGCGGCGGCGGGCGGGGATTCCGGCGATGCAGGACGCGGGCCGCTGGCGCAGCCGGCCAGCACGGCCGAGGCGACCAGCAGCGCGCACGACAGGCGGCGCGGAACACGGGGAGCGGAACGGGGACGGGAGGCCGGCGCGATCATGGCGGGCAGCTTAGCGCCTCGTATTCCAGCCCACGATGAAGACCGGCGCGCCGCTCACGGCCGCCGCCGCCGCGCGCCGAGCTTGCGGGTCAGGGTGTTGCGGCCGACGCCCAGGCGCGTGGCCGCCTCGGCGCGGCGGCCGCCGGTATGGCGCAACGCGGTCTCGAGCAGCGCGCGGTCCATGCGCGCGCGCGCGGCGGCGTGGATGTCCTCGTCGCCCGCCTGCAGGCGCGCATCGGCCCAGGCGCGGAGGGCGATGTCCCAGTCCTCCGGCGCCGGCGCGTCGGACGGCGCCCGGCCCGCGAGCAGGCCATCGAGGTCCTGCGCGGCGACCCGGTCGGTCGGCGCCAGCGCCGCCAGCCGCCAGCACAGGTTCTGCAGTTCGCGGACGTTGCCGGGCCAGTCGTGGTCGAGCATGCGTTGCAGCGCGGCGCGGGTCAGCCGCTTGGGCGGCGCATCGAGTTTCGCGGCAGCGGCCTGCAGGAAGCGCTCGGCCAGCTGCGGCACGTCCTCGCGACGGTCGCGCAGCGGCGGCAGGCGCAGGCGCACGACGTCGAGGCGATGCAGCAGGTCGGCGCGGAAGCGGCCCTCGGCGACCAGCGCCTCGACGTCCTGGTGGGTCGCGGCGATGACCCGCACGTCGACCCGGATCAGCTCGCGGCCACCGACCCGGAAGAACTCGTCCTCGGCCAGCACGCGCAGCAGCCGGGTCTGCAGCGAGGCCGGCATGTCGCCGATCTCGTCGAGGAACAGGGTGCCGCCGTTGGCCTGCTCGAAGCGGCCGACGTAGCGGCGCGTGGCGCCGGTGAACGCGCCGGCCTCGTGGCCGAACAGTTCGCTCTCCAGCAGCTCGGCCGGAATCGCGGCGGTGTTGAGGGCGACGAACGGCTGGCGCGCGCGCGGCGACTCGCGGTGCAGCGCACGTGCGACCAGTTCCTTGCCGGTGCCGGTCTCGCCGGTGACCAGCACCGACACCGGCGCCTGCGCCAGCCGGCCGATCGCGCGGAACAGCTGGCGCATCGCCGGCGCATCGCCGAGCAGCGCGTCGCCGTCGCCGGCCGCGGCCACGTCGTCGCCCGCGGCCGGCTCGGCCTCGCGCTGGCCGAGCACGCGCGCGGCCAGCGCGATCGCCTCGTCGAGGTCGAACGGTTTGGACAGAAACTCCTGCGCACCGCCGCGGAACGCACTCGCGGTGCTGGCGACGTCGGTATAGGCCGACATCACCACGACCGGCAGCTGCGGGTGGCGCTGCTTCAGCGCATCGAGCAGCTGCAGGCCGCTGTCGCCGGGCATGCGCACGTCGGTGAACAGCAGCGCCGGCGGCGGCCGGGTCGTCAACGCGTCGAGCACCGGCTGCGCGGCGTCGAAGCTGGCCACGTCGTAGCCGGCCTCGCTGAGCGCGGTGGCCAGCACGAAGCGCACCGCGCGATCGTCGTCGACGACCCAGACCTTCTGCGCCGGGGGGGCGGCGGAGTTCATCGTGCGGTCTCCGCGGGCACGGCCGCCGGCGCCGCATCGTCTTCGTCTTCCGCCGGGAACGGCAGCTGCAGGGTGAACACCGTATGTCCGCTGCGCGAGCGGTAGACCAGCGCGCCGCGGTGCTCGCGCGCGACCTGCTGCGCCATCGCCAGGCCCAGGCCGCTGCCGTCCGGACGGCCGGACACCAGCGGCAGGAAGATCTGCTCGACCATGTCCTCGGGCACGCCGCGGCCGTCGTCGACGACCTCCAGCCGCAGCACCATCGCGTGGATCTGGTCGCCGATGCGCACCTGCACCGCCGCGCGGGTGCGCAGGGTGACGTTGGCCGCGCCGGCCTGGATCGCGTTGCGCACGAGGTTCCAGATCGCCTGCACCAGCCGGTCGGCGTCGCCCGGCAGTTCCGGCAGGCTGGGGTCGTAGTCGCGGATCATGCGCACCGCCCAGCCGGCGTCGGCCTCGGCCAGCCGCAATACCTGCTCGAGCACGACATGGATGTTCAGCGACCGGTGCGGCTGCGGCGGCTGCGGCGACAGCAACTGGTCGACCAGCGCGCCGAGGCGGTCGACCTCGGTCTCGACCAGCGCCACCAGCTCGCGCGAATCGGCGTCGCCGACCCGGCGCGCCAGCAGCTGCGCGGCGCCCTTGAGCCCCGCCATCGGGTTGCGCAGCTCGTGGGCCAGCCCGCGGAACGCGGCCGACAGCGCCAGCGGCATCGCCTGGGTCGGGTCGGCACCGGGGAATTCGTCGACCGGATGCGCCTCCAGCAGCACATGGTCGCCGTCACGCGACAGCCAGGCATCGGCGAACCGCGGCTCGCCGCCGAGGAACGCCAGCGCCAGGCGGCGGATCCGCAGCGGCGTGTCGGCGGCATCGCCGAAGTACCGCAGCGCGTGCCGCAGCGCCTCGCCGTCGACTTCCAGCGCCGCCAGCGGCTGCTCCAGCAGGCGCTTGCGGCTGACCCCGAGCCAGCGCGCGAACGCCAGGTTGCAGTCGGCCACGCGCCCGTCCAGGCGCGCCCAGACCAGTGGCGTGGTCAGGCCATCGAAGGAGCGGGCGAGCGCGGTGCTGTCGAACATTGCACCAATGTAGTGCATTTCGGGTGCCGCGCTTCGCCTTTCATTCCTCGCCAGAGACCGGATTCTCGATCGATCCGATGCCGTCGATCTCGCAGCGCACCCGCTGACCGGGGCGCAGCCAGCGTGGCGGACGTTCGGCGACACCGACACCGCCCGGCGTTCCGGTGAACAGCAGATCGCCGGCCTGCAGCGTCATCGCCTGGCTCAGGTGGGCCAGCTGCGCCCAGATATCGAATACGAGGCGGCCCGTGTTCGACGACTGGCGCAGTTCGCCATCCACCCGGCAACGGATGTCGAGCGAATGCGGATCCGGCAGTTCGTCGGCGGTCACGATCCACGGGCCGATCGGCGCATGCCCGTCGAACGACTTGCCCACGACCCATTGCGTGGTCCTGAGCTGCCAGTCGCGCACCGACACGTCATTGCCGACGCAGTAGCCGAACACGCGCGACGGCGCCTCCTCGCAGCTGATGTGGCGCCCGCCGCGGCCGATGACGGCGACCAGTTCCACTTCGTGGTCGAGCTGGGTCGACACCTTCGGCACCTGCACCGGATCGAACGGGCCGTTGACGGCGTTGGGCATCTTGGCGAACCACAGCGGTTCCGCAGGCACCTGCATGCCGGTCTCGGCGATGTGGTCGGCATAGTTCAGGCCGATCGCCAGGATCTTCGATGGCGCCGCGACCGGCGCCAGCAGACGCACCGCGGACAACGCGACCGCGCTGCCGCTGCGTGCGCGGGCCTCGACCGGCGCGCGCAGCGACGGCCACCCGGCGATCAGCCGGGACATGTCGCCGTCCGGCGCCAGTCCGGCATCGAGCGGCACGATGCCGTCTTCGCGCACCACACCGATCGCGGCCGGGGCGCCGTCGTGGATGAAACGTGCGAGTTTCATGGAGGTTGCTCCTGTACGGTCGCGCGGACCGCAGCTGCATGGGACGCGGCCGCCGTTGTCCGGCTTCCTCAGAATCTGTACTGGGCCCAGAAGCCGACATAGTTGGTGCTCTCGCCGCCGGCCGCGACCAGCGCATCGCCGGCGCGGATGTGCGAGCCGTAGAGATGCATGTTGAAGTTGCGGTTGACCTGCCAGTCGGCCTGCAGGTCGACGCTGGTCGCCACATGCCGGTCGCGGGTCGGCACGCTGGCCAGCGGCCGGCCGGTGCCGCCGTAGTAGATGTCGTCGGCGGTGCTTTCGCGCCATAGGCCGGTGACCCCGGCGCTGGCGCGGATGCGGTCGGTGAACTGGAAACTGACCGTCGGCGCGATGTTGATCAGGTTCATGAAGACGAACACGCCCGCATCGTTGTGCAGCGCGGTCCGCGGGAACGGTGCCTCGAACGTGCCGAGCCTGCCGCGGCCCGGATCGTCGTCGCCGCTGAAGGCGTTGAACCGCGCGCCCAGCCTCGGCGCGAACCTGGCATCGCTGAAGGTGTAGCCGGCATTGCTGATGATGCCCCAGGCGCGGATATCCTCGCCGGCGAACGTGCCGGTCTGGATCACGCCTTCGAGGTCGTAGTCCCAGTTGCCGGGCCTGCCGAACACGCGCGCGCCGAAGCTGCGCCTGCGCTGCGGACCGACCAGGCCGGGAAACGCGACCTGGTCGTGGCCGACGTTGTAGTGGTACAGGTCCCAGCCGCTGCCCTTGCCGGTGGGGCGGCTGAAGTACACGCCACTGAAGTCGCGCGAACTGTCGGGACTGTCGTCGAAACTGCCGCGCTCGACCTTGGTCGGCCGGGTCGCGAACACATTGACGCTGCTTCCAGCCGCGGTGGTGAACATCGCCTGCAGGCCGTCGTAGGTGTAGCGCACCGCGGTGCCGTCGCGGGTGCCGACCATGATGCCGTTGCCCAGCGGCATCACGAACCGGCCCGGACGCAGCGTCAGGCGGTTGCCGTCGCCGACGGCGAAGCTCGCGTCGACGAAGGCCTGCTGGATGTCGACGGCGTCGAAGTTGCTCGGCGTCGGAAACTCGGCGCCGAACTCCCAGTTGTCGCCGAGTTCGAGGAAGGCGCGGAAGTTGCGGCCCACGTGCAGGTCGCCGTACAGCCGCACGCGCTGCTGGATCGAGTCGTTTCGGTCGTCCGGGCGGATGCCCAGGGTGACATGCTCCCAGTACTGCGCGTAGTAGCGCAGCTCGCCCCCGACGGTCAGGTAGGTCGCCGGGTCCCGGCCAAGCGGGATGTAGCTGAGCTTCTCCCAGCCGGCACCGCTGCGCTTGGCGGGATCGGCGAGATAGCTGTAGTCGTTGAGCCACGGGATCATGTGGACCAGCGGTGCCGGCGGCGGTTCGGATACCGGCGCGATGGCGACCTCGGCATTGGCCGGCGGTGGATCGGCAGCGGCCGTTGCCCCGCTGGCCAGGGCGAGCAGCAACGCGGCGGACAGACGTGACGACGTGGCGTGGATCGGGCTTTTTTTCGGCATGACGTTCCCCTCGGTCCCGGGCTGCGGGTCCGTTCGTTTGGTCCGGAATGGGCCGCACGTGGGGGAGGCGGCGGAATGGCGTTGCAGCGGGCAGTCAGCTGCTGTCTGTGGCTCGGGTCATGGTGTCGGCCTCGCTTCGGGGCCGAACGCGGCCCGGTGGCTGGGAGACGGGGCCGACGCACATGCCGGCCTCCGCGCGAATCCGGTCACGGTGCGGCGACTGCGGCCGGCGTGGCGATGGGCGCCGTGTTGCGCAACAGGTCCAGCGCAACGTCGACGATCATGTCCTCCTGGCCGCCGACCATGCGTCGTCGTCCCAGCTCGACCAGGATGTCGAAGGCACTGAGGCCATACTTCGCCGCGGCCGCCTCGGTGTGGCGGAGGAAGCTCGAGTAGACGCCCGCGTAGCCGAGCGCGAGCGTCTCGCGGTCGACGCGCACCGGACGTTCCTGCAGCGGGCGCACGATGTCCTCGGCGGCGTCGATCAGCGCGCGCACGTCACAGCCGTGGTCGAGGCCGAGGCGGTCGGCGGCGGCAATGAACACCTCCAATGGCGCATTGCCGGCGCCGGCGCCCATGCCGGTCAGGCTGGCGTCGATGCGGTCGCAGCCGTGCTCGAGCGCGACCAGCGAATTGGCCACGCCCAGCGACAGGTTGTGGTGCGCGTGCATGCCGGTCTGCGTCGTCGGGTCGAGCGCGTCCTTGAGCGCCTTGAAGCGGTCGGCGACGTCGTACATGTTCATCGCGCCGCCCGAATCGACGACGTAGACGCATTGCGCGCCGTAGGACTCCATCTTCTTCGCCTCGGCGGCCAGCGCCTGCGGCGTGGTCATGTGGCTCATCATCAGGAAGCCGACCGTGTCCATGCCCAGCCTGCGGGCGTGCTCGATGTGCTGGCGCGAGATGTCGGCCTCGGTGCAGTGCGTGGCCACGCGCACCACGCTGGCGCCGGCGGCATGCGCAGCGTCCAGGTCGTGCACGGTGCCAATGCCCGGCAGCAGCAGCGTGGCGATCCTGGCCCGCTTGACCACCGATGCGGCGCATTCGATCCATTCCAGGTCGGTGTGCGCGCCGAAGCCGTAGTTGAAGCTCGAGCCCTGCAGACCGTCGCCGTGCGCGACCTCGATGCTGTCGACGCCAGCGGCATCGAGCGCGGCGGCGATCCGCGCCACGTCGTCGATACCGTACTGGTGGCGGATGGCATGCATGCCGTCGCGCAGGGTCACGTCGGAAACGTGGATCTTCTTGCCCAGGTCGAACATGCGCACCTCCGTCATGCCGCCAGGGCCCGGCCGGCGGCGATCCGCTCGGCCGTGGCCAGCGCGGCGCTGGTCATGATGTCGAGATTGCCGGCGTAGCTCGGCAGGTAGTGACCGGCGCCCTCGACCTCGAGGAAGATCGAGACCTTGAGCCGGCCGGCGGTCGGCGCCTGGGGTTCCTGCGGCATGCGGCCTTCGAAGGTATCGAACTGCACCGCTTGCTTGAGCCGGTAGCCGGGCACGTAGCCGGCGACCTCGGCGGCCATGCGCGCGACCGAGTCGGCGATCGCATCACGGTCGGCGTCGGCGGCGACCAGGCAGTAGACGGTGTCGCGCATGATCAGCGGCGGCTCGGCCGGATTGAGCACGATGATTGCCTTGCCGCGGCGCGCGCCGCCGACGCGGACGATCGCGTTCGATGTGGTCTCGGTGAACTCGTCGATGTTGGCGCGGGTGCCCGGCCCCGCCGAGCGGCTGGCGATGCTGGCGACGATCTCGGCGTACTCGACCGGTGCCGCGCGCGCGACCGCGTGCACCATCGGGATCGTCGCCTGGCCGCCGCAGGTGACCATGTTGAGGTTCGGTGCGTCCAGATGCTGGTCGAGGTTGACCGCCGGCACCACGAACGGGCCGAGCGCCGCGGGCGTCAGGTCGATCAGGCGCACGCCGTGCGGCCGCAGCTTTTCCTCGTGATGCGCATGCGCACCGGCGCTGGTGGCGTCGAACACGATCCCGATCGTGCCGAAGTCCGGATGCGCGAGCAGTCCGTCGATGCCGTCGGAGACCGTCGGCACGCCGAGCCGCGCGGCCCGCGCGAGGCCGTCGGACCCGGGATCGATGCCGACGAAGGCCCCCATGCGCAGGTGCCGCGCCTGGCGCAGGATCTTGATCATCAGGTCGGTGCCGATGTTGCCCGATCCGATGATCGCCACCGCGGTCGTGTCGTTGTCGTCCATATCGCCGTTCCCTTCAGTCGAAGATCGCGCGTACCGGCGCGAAGCCGTCGATGTACGCGGTGTAGGTCTGGCCGGCCTGCACCGCGGCCATCGGGCCGAGCGCGCCGGTCAGCACGATGTCGCCGGCGCGCAGCGGAGTGCCGGTGCGCACCAGGGTGTCGGCCAGCCAGCGCGCGGCGTTGAGCGGGTTGCCCAGGCACGCTGCACCGCGGCCTTCCGAGACCAGCGCGTCGCCGCAGGTCATGCGCATCGCCGCGCCGGCCAGGTCGAGCCGCGACAGCGCTACCGGCCTGGTCCCGAGCACGAACAGTGCCGAGGAGGCGTTGTCGGCGACGGTATCCTCGAAGCGGATGTCCCAGCCGGCGATGCGGCTGTCGACGATCTCGATCGCCGCCAGCGCATAGGCGGTCGCGCCGACCAGGTCGGCCACGGTGTGGCGCTCGTGCGCGAGATCGCGCTCGAGCACCAGCGCGATCTCGGCCTCGGCCTTGGGCTGCAGCAGGCGGCCGGTGTCGATCGGTTCGCCGTCGACCACCGCCATATCGTCGAGCAGGGTGCCGAAGTCCGGGCGGTCGACACCCAGCTGCGCCTGTACCGCCGGCGAGGTCAGGCCGATCTTGCGCCCGACCACGCGGCGGCCGGCCTGCAGCCGGCGCGCGATGTTGACCTGCTGCACCGCGTAGGCGCGCGCGGCCTTCGCGTCCGTGTCCAGGCCTTCGAACGCCGCGCGCAGCGGCGCGCACGGCGCGCGCTGTGCCTGCGCCTGCCACAGGCGCCCGGCGAGCGTGTCGTCGTCTTGGGCGGCGGCGCTCATTCGATCCGGCCGGTCTTGAAGAAGCGGGTGGCGACGCCGTTGAACTCGTCGATCGCCTCGTACTGCGGCCAGTGCGCGGCATTGCCGTTCATGAAGTACAGCAGGCTGCCAGGCACCTGGGCCTGCGCCGACCTGACCGACTCGGTGTCGTGGATCGGATTGTCGCGGGTCCACAGGAACAGCGTGCCCGGCGGCAACTTTTCCAACGGGATCAGATGGTCGTCGTGGTGCTCGATGATGCCGTTGAGTTTCGGCAGCACCGCACGGCTGTCGGGACGCAGGTAGATGCCCAGGCGCAGGTCGACCAGTTCGTCGTCCACCAGGTGGCGGTTGTCGGGATGCATCAGCCAGTGCATCCGCGCCTGCACCGATTCGTAGGTCGGGGTGTTGTCGATGTTGCGCCTGTTGAGTCCGATGAAGGTCTGCAGGTCCTGTCGGCCCTTGTCGGTGACGATCGGAATGCCGCCGGCGGTGTTGAGCATCAGCCGCCGGACCCGGTTCGGATTGGCGGCTGCGAAATGCGCACTGACCCAGCCGCCGAGCGATTCGCCCGACAGGTGCGCCCGGTCGATGTCCAGCGCGTCCATCAGCTCGCCGAGCTGCTCGGCCAGCAGGACCGGGGTGTACTCCCGCACCGGCTTGTCCGACAGACCATGGCCGACGTAGTCGAAGGCGACGACATGGAAGTCCTTCGACAGCGGGACCAGGTTCTTGGCGTAGGCCTCCAGGTGGCCGTTGAGGCCGTGCTGGAAGATGATCGTCTCGGCATTGCCCCTGCCGGCCTCGGCGACGCGGATGCGGCCGAAGCTTGTGGTGTCGACGAAGCGGATCTCGGTGCCGAGCATGTCAAGCCAAAGACTCATGGGTGCCTCCGTGGGAGAAAAACGGGAACGGCGACGCCACCCGGCGCGGAGCGCAGGTGGATGTCGTCGGAAAAGGGGTCGTCGCCGCCGCGACGGCGTCGGTCAGCCCGGACGGACGCCCGCCGGCAGGACAGCCTCGATCTGCTGCCGCGCGAGCCGGCGCCACTGTGCGATCGAGAAGCGGACGTACTCCGGGTCGTTGCGCAGGAAGCGCCGCATCACCATGCCGCGGAACACGCTCTGGGTCAGGTACAGCACGGTCCTGGCGGTCTCCTCGGGCAGCCCCCAGGCGAGCAACGCTTGCAACCAGGCGGCCTCGACCGGCAGGCGATGCTTGCGCGACACCTTCTGGATCTCGCGCCGCAGTTCCGGCTCGTGCTCGCCGAGGCTGAGCATCGTCACCGAGATCGAGAAGGCCGGTCCCAGATAGAACTTCTCCGAGTCGCGCATCAGCGCCTCGAACACGTCGCCGTCCGCCGCCAGCGCATCGATCAACTTCATGCTGCGGGTGTAGGACGCCTCGTACAGTCGCTGCACCGCTGCGATGACCAGGCTTTCCTTGGTCGGGAAATGATGCGTCTGCGCGCCCTTGGAGACCTGCGCCGCCTGCGCGACCTCGTTGACCCGGAACCCGGCGTAGCCCTTGCGGCTCAGTTCGCCGACGGCGGCATCGAGGATCCGGTTGCGCATCTCCTCGCGGCGCTCGGCCTGTGTTCGCCGGATCCTTGGCCCGGGTCGGGCCGATGTCTTGGGGATTGCCATCGCATCCTGCTTGTACGCGAGAAAACCCGGCAACGGTACTCCGCCCGCCGCGCGGGCCGCAATACGGCTCCATCCATGTCGTTGTCGCGTAGGTCGCGGCAGTGTGCAGGCTCATCGCGAACCCCAGACCGGTGCCGGGAAGGTCGGGTCGGATTCCAGCGCCTCGGCGTCGCTTCCGGCCATGTAGTCCCACAACCGCTCGAACACGCGCCCGGACGCGACCTGCCGCAGGCCGATCTCGTCCTGGCCGAGCGCCGCGGCATCGAGCGCATCGCCGGCCGCGATCGAGCGCACGCGTTGCTCCATCCGCGCCGCGTCCTCCAGGCACCAGGCGAAACCAGCCGCCATCTCGATGCTGCCGCCGACGGTCACCGCGCCGTTGGCGCGCATCACCAGCGCCGGCGCATCGTCCAGGTGGGCAGCCAGGTCCGCGGCGAGTCCGTCGTCGCGCAGCAGCCGCGGATCCTCCCAGAAGCGGCAGGCGGCGTTGAACGCGCCGACGCCATGCCGCGGCCGCGGCACGATGCGCAGCGTCGACAGCGCCACCGTCGCCGGCGGCATGACCCGGCAGACGCCGCCGACGTCGGGACGCCGCCGATAGATCTGCTGGTGGATGCGCACCTCACCGAGCACGCCCTCCGGCAGCGGACCGTCGACATGCACGACCGTACCGGGTTCACCGACCGCGATCCTGCCCATCGGGCGCGCAGCGCAGACCAGGAAGCGGCTGTCGTCGATGCGCGCGCTGCAGTGCCCCCAGGCCTGCACCAAGCCATGCCGCGCGAGCGCGCGGCCGGCGACGCGGACGCGGCGTTGGAGACTCCCGGGCACGTCGGCGCTCATGCGTCGCAGGCCGCGGGGTCGATGCACACACGCCCGTTCTCGATCCTCACCGGCCACACCCGAAGCGGAATCTCGCAGGGCATCGCGGTGGCCTCGCCGGTACGCACGTCGAACTTGCCGAAATGCCAGCTGCATTCCACTTCATGACCGTCGAGCATGCCGTCCTCCGACAGCGAAGCCTCGCCATGCGAGCAGATGTCGTCGGTGACGAAGAACTCGCCACCGATGTTGTAGATGGCCAGCGGATGCCCATCGGGCAGTTCGCCGCGACGGATCTCGCCGTCGGCGACGTCGTCCGTTGCGCACAGGTCCAGCGGCGCGGTGGTCGTGTTCATGCGCGGGTCCTCACAGCATCGTGCTGCCGCCGTTGACGCTGATCACCTGGCCGGTGACGAACGCCGCTTCGGGCAGGGCGAGATAGGCGACCATCGAGGCGACTTCGTCGACCTCGCCGGCGCGGCCGAGCGGGATCACGTCGAGGAAGCGCGCGGCGCGCTCGGGATCGCAGCGGACCAGCGCCTCGGTGGCGATCGCGCACGGCGCCACCGTGTTGACGGTGATCCCGTCGCGCGCGAACTCGCGCGCCAGTCCCGTGGTCATGCCATGCACGCCGCCCTTGGCGGCGTTGTAGGCCGCGTGGTCGACCAGCCCGTTGCGCACCGAATCGGCGCCGACGTTGACGACCCGCCCGTAGCCTGCCGCGACCATGTCCGGAATGAACACGCGGCAGCACCAGATCGCGGTCCACAGGTTGCGGTCGACCGTCGCCTTCAGCGTTTCCGGGGTATGCGCCAGGAACGGCAGGATCACACCGCCACCGGCGCAGTTGACGAGGATCGAAACCGCGCCGAGCGCCTGCACCGCGCGCGCATGCATCGCCTGCGCCTCCGCTTCCAGCGACAGGTCGCCGGCATGCGCGACGATCCCCGCGCCCGGATGCGCCTCGCGCAGTTCCGCGGCCGCGGCTTCGATCCGGTCGCGATCGAGATCGGCGACCAGCACCGCGGCCCCCAGGCGCAGCAGGCGACGGGCGATCGCCAGCCCGATGCCGTGCGCGGCACCGGTGACGACCGCAACCCGGCCGGCAAGGGGAGCGGCGTCGGCTTGGCTCACGCCATCACCTGCCGGTCGGGATGCGCTTCGATTTGCGCCGCCGTCGACTCGCCCTCGATCGGACCGCTGCAGCCGAACAGCGCGTCCGGGACCGCGCCCCAGGTGTCGAGCGACTCGGGGACCGGTTCGAGCCAGCGCGGTTCGCGCGCGCCCTCTTCCGGAAACTCCTCCATGCCGAAGCTGTATTCCAGGGTCATGCCGTCGGGATCGAGGAAATACAGGAACACGCTGTTGGACGGGGGATGCCGGCCCGGCCCATAGACGATCTTCACGTCATGCTTCTTGAGGCGATAGAGGGCGCGTCCGACATCGTCGATGTCAGTGACCATGAAGTTGACATGGTGGAAATGGCTGACGCCAGACGGCCCGACCGCGAAGGTGTGATGGAACGGATTGGGATGGCAGCGCATGAAGGCGATGCGGCCCTCGATGTGGTCGGAGATGCGGAACCCGAAGTCGCGCACCAGGGCATCCCGGCTTTCCGGGAACCCGGCGCTGCCGATCACCACATGGCCGATACGGGCGATGTCGGCCACGGTCGCGGTATAGCCGCGCGCCATGAACGTGGCCCCGACGAACAGCTCGAACAGCAATCCGCTGTGCCGTTCGCGGACCCGGAATCCCGGCCCCTGTCGCAGCAGTCTGGTTTCGGTCGCGTCGATCCGCACCGGCGCCATGTCCAGTGCCTGGAAGTGCGCGAACGCAGCCTCCACGTCGCGCTCGGATTCCAGTTCGAACGCCACGCGCTTGAGTCCGCGCTCCGGCGCCTGGTACAGCACGATGTTGTGATGGTCGCGACTGCAGCGCAGGAACGCGATCCCGTCTTTCTGCTCGACCACGTCGAGACCCACGACGTCGCGATAGAACGGCACCGAACGCGCGAGATCGGTGACATTGAGCGCTGCATAGGCCAGCTTGCTGTAGCGGAAGGGCACTTTCATTGCGTTGCCTCGGAGGAAGAGGGCGGGTTCAGAGCAGGATGCTGACGCGCCCGTGGGGGCGCAGGTTTTCCAGGTCGAGGAAGACGCGCTTCTCGACGATGCGCAGCTGTCCGTCGACACGCCGCAGCCGGTAGTGGTGACTGCCGACGAAGCTGTCGCTGGTGCCGAACTTGATGCGCCAGGTCACGAACGCGGCCGCGACCCGGATCTCGTGCTCGTCGGCCGAGAGGATGCGGACGTTGCCGATCAGGTGCCGGGTACGCGAGCGCGGGTACTCCGAGTGCGCGGTCTTCTTGAGCAGGCGGATCACCCGCTCGCGCAGGCGCACCGCATCGTCGGCGATGTAGAACAGGCTGTCGTCGGAACTCGCGTCGCGCGGCAGGTCGGCCGACGGCACGTAGTAGCTCGCATCCTCCGTGAACAACGCCAGCCAGGCGTGCAGTTCCCAGGTGTCGAGCAGCTCGGCCTCGTGGTAGAGCAGGTCCTCGACCTCCGCGCGGGTGACGTACGGGGCGAAATCCTGCGACGAGGGAATGCGCTCGGAAGAGGTGTCTTTCAGTACGGCGTTCATCAGTCCTCGCTCCTTCAGGCCGCGGCGCTGGTGGCGACAGGAGCGGGCCGCGGCGGCGAGACGGCATCGGGCGCCGGCCCGGGCGTGCCGACGCGTGCATTCCACTGCGACCAGAACGCGCGCATCTGCAGTTCGTCGTCGTAGTTGGGCATGGCCTTGCCCATGCCCTTGGAGATGTCGCTCCACGGCACCTGGCGATGATTGCGGAACCCGTTCTGGCACGACTCCAGCGCCTCGACGTCGTCGGGCGTGGCGAAGCCGCCAGGACCGAGGAACTCGAGGAAGTTGCGCAGCCGGTACTTGCGCGCCCAGTCCGATTCCTCATTGGGCGCCAGCGACCAGCCGTTGATCAGCATGTAGTCGGGCGACTGCGGATAGAACGTCCGCACCGTGACCGCCATGATGTCGTTGATGACCAGATTCGGGAAGATCAGGATGTTGCGGTTCTTGTGCGCGATGCGATCGGCCATGTCCTCGCCGTGGCGCTCGACCAGCTCGGCATGCAGCCGCTCGATCTCGGCCTTGCCGTCCTCGCCGAACAGCGGGACCCACGAGGCGATCGGCCGGCCCCACGGCGCGCGGTACTCGAGTACCGCATGGCCGTTGCCCAGGTCGCGGCTGTGGCCCTCGAACGGCGTGCCGCCGAGCGCACCGTTGGTGTTCTTCAGGTAATCGAGGTAGCTGGCGTGGGTGCTGACCGCGTGGTAGCCGTCGACGCTGTTCTCCACCAGCAGCTTCCAGTTCGCACGGATCGCGTATTCCTGCGAGCCCTTCGAGATCGCCATGCCGCTGCCGGAATGGCGCGAGACGATGTCCAGGTACTCCTTCGCGCCGGCGAGGTAGTCGGGCAACGGCTCGATGTCGGGATCGAAGCTGACGAAACAAAAGCCGGCGTAGCTGTCGAAGCGCGGCACCGGGACCAGGTTGCCGGCGCCACTGGCGGCGAAGCCCTCGGGGTAGCTCTCCTTGCCTGGCTGGCTCTTGAGGTTGCCGTCGCAGCCGAACACCCAGCCGTGGTAGAAGCACTGGAACGCCTTGGCATTGCCCGAAGGGTCGCGGCACACGGTCGCGCCGCGGTGCGGGCAGGTGTTGAAGAACGCATTGACCGTGCGGTCGGTGCCCATCGTCACCAGCAGGTTGCGGCGCGCGATGGTGCGGGTGACGAAATCGCCGGGCTTGCGGAATTCCGACTCGTGGCCGACGTAGAGCCAGCAGCGGTCGAAGATCGCATCGTACTCGCGCTGAAGCACCGGCTCGCTGACGAACGCCTCGCGCGCGACCCGGAAGATCTGCCTGTCCTCGTCGATCTCGACCAGCCTGTTTGCGTCGCTCATGTCGCTTGACTCCTCGTGGCTTCGACCACGCTGCCGTTCAGGCCGCGCAGTCACGTAGTGGGATGGCGGGATCGGCCAACCGTTGCGGTTCCACCTGCTGGCGCTGGCGCACCCAGCGGCGCGCCAGCGCCATGTCCTTCGGGGCGTTGACCGTGGCGCATCCGGTCACGCGTCCGGCGTCGTCGAGCCGGAACACACTGAACGCGTCGCCGTCGGCATCGCCGCGCACCACCGTGCGACCGGTCGTCGCGTCGCCGACCACTTGCAGGTTGGTCTGGCCCTGGTCGGACCAGAACCAGGTCGGCGCGGCATACGGCACCGGTTCGGCGACCAGGTTGCGGGCAACCGTGATCGCCTGGTCCTGCGCGTTGGCCCAGGTCTCGATGCGGCCATGGCGGCCGCCGACCGGCTGCGAGGCGATGTCCCCGATCGCATGGATGCCGGGTACCGCGGTGCGTCCGAAGGCATCGACGCGGATGCCCGCGGCGTCGGCGATGCCCAGGTGCGCGAACGGTTCGACGTTGGGCAACACGCCGATGCCGACGAGCACGCGCGCCGCCGGCACGCGGCTGCCGTCGGACAGCCGCAGCGTGCCGTCGTCCTCGAGCGCCTCGGCCTGGAGGCCGTAGCGGATGTCGACGCCGCGTGCGCGGTGCGTGCGGTCGAGAAAACGCGAAACCAGCGGATCGACGCCACGCTGCATCAGGCGTTCGCCGGCCTCGACCAGCGTGACCGCGACGCCCCGCGCGCGCGCCGCGGCGGCCACTTCCAGGCCGATCACGCCGCCGCCGACGATCGCCAGCGGATGGCCGGCGTCGAGGTCGGCACGCAACGCTTCGGCGTCACCGATGCTGCGCAGGTAGCGCACGCGCGGCGATGCGTGCAGCGCCGGCGGCAGCGGGCGCGGGCGCACGCCAGTGGCGATCAGCAGATGGCCGTAGGGCAGGCGGCGGCCGTCGTCGAGTTGTACTTCGCGGCGCGCGGCGTCGACGTGGCGCACGCGCACGCCCAGGTGCAGGTCGATGCCGTCGCGCGCATAGGCCTCGGTCTCGCGCATGCAGCGCGCACCCGCGCAACCTGGACGCAGCATGTCCTTCGACAGCTGCGGCCGCTCGTAGGGGGCATGCGGCTCCTCGCCGACGATCGCGATCGGGCCGGCATGGCCGGTGCGGCGCAGTTCGGCTGCGGCGTTGGCCGCGGCCTGTCCGGCGCCGACGATCACGATGTGTCCGATCTGCTGGGTCATTGCGACGATGCCTCGTCCTGCCTTGCCAATCAATCATTCGTTCCAACAAACAAACCGACCAATCTGTCTGTTTATTCGATGGGCCATGTTTGCCGCGTCCGCATGTCGTGTCAACCACAATCGATGCTGCGCCGCAGCAGTGCGCGGCCGTCGCGGCGATGCGTCAGGCGGGCACGGCGCCGCTCTCGTGCAGCGCTGCGCCACCCCCTGCCTCGGAACGGCGGTCGCACGCGTGACCCGTGGCGATATCGGCGAGATCCGGCGGCGCGTCCGACAGCCGTGCACCGCGCCAGACCACATGCAGGTCCGGTCGCAGCAACAGAAGCGGGGCGCCGTAGACCTCGACCAGCTCCGGTGCCTCCACCGCGATCACTTCGAGCGGCGCACCGATCCGCGCGAACGCCGCGCGCAGCGCATCCGCATGCGGCGCTCCCGTCAGGGCGAGCAGCGTGTAGCCCGTTCCGTGCAGGTCGAAGACCGCACGACCGTCGGGCAGCCAGGCATGCGGCAGCCGAGCGCCCGGCTGCGCGCTCGGCACGTAGCGCACGCGATCCCACGGCGGCGGCGCGCCGGGCTCGCTGGCGACGATCGGCGAGCCGGCGTAGTGATAGCCGAGTTCGGCGCCGACCATGTCGTGCACGCGCCGCTGTTCGGCCTGGGCCAGCGGCGCGAGCGCCGCGCGCGCGGCCTCGCCTTCGGCGCCGGGCAGGAAGACCGCCGGGGTCGCCGCGGCACGCCAGCGCACCGGGCCCTGCGCGGCCCAGCCGGAGGCGTCGCGGTTGAACAGGCCGACCCGCCGGCGCTCGAATTCGTAGCTGTCGAGCAGCATCGGCCCGCCCCAGCCCTGCACGGTCGCGGCGAGTTTCCAGGCCAGGTCGGCGACGTCGCCGACCGCGGTGTTCATGCCCAGTCCGCCTGTCGGGATCACCAGGTGCACCGCATCGCCGGCGAGGAACACGCGGCGGTCGCGATAGCGCTCGGCGACCAGCAGGTGCAGGTCCCACTCGTTGACGCGCAGCACTTCCAGGTCGTAGTCGCCGGGAATGTAGCGGCGGATCACCGGCACGAAATCAGTGTCGGCCGGCAGGTCGGTATGCAGGCTGAAGTCGGTACGGTTGCCCTGCACGACGACGATCGCGCCGTCGGCCAGGTAGTAATGCCGCCCCTTGCCGATCGGGATGCGCGCGTACAGGGTCTCGGAGCGGAACTGGACCTGGCTCATGTGCTTGAGCCGGCCCTGTCCCTCCAGGCGGATGCCGAGCGACTTGCGCACGAAACTGCTGCCGCCGTCGCAGCCGACCAGGAACCGCGCGCGATGGCGGCGCACGCGGCCGTCGGCGTCGCGGGTCTCGACCTCGACACCATCGGCATCCTGCGCGAACCCGACCGTCTCTTCGCCGAAACGGACATCGACCCGCGGCAGCGCCTCGGCCGTGGCCTTGAGCACCGGCTCGAGCGCGTATTGCGAGACCAGCTGATACGGTTCCAGTGGCGCACTGCCGTCGCGGGTCGCCGCGATCCGCGCACGCTCCTCGCCCACGGTCGGATAGCGCAGCCGGGCGATCGGGGTCGCCAGGTCGACCGCGGTGAACACGTCCATCGAGGTATCGGCGTCGTAGCCGACCGCCCGGATCGTCTCGGCCAGGCCGAGCCGCCGATAGATCTCCATCGAGCGCGCATTGGTACGCTCCATCTTCGGCCACGGGCCCGGCGCCGCATTGCGCTCGAGCAGCAGCGTGCGGATGCCGCGTTGCCCGAGATCGATCGCGAGCGTCAGTCCGGCCGGACCCGCGCCGGAAACGATCACGTCCCAGGGGCCGCCCTGCGACGGCTTGCCGGCAACGCCGCTCATGCGGCCGCCACCAGCGAAGGCGTCTGCAGCCGGTGTCCGATCATGAACTGCCGGCGCGACAGCGCCGCATCGACGGCCACCGCGCGCAGGCGCTGCAGGTCGCGCTCGAGGCGCCCGGGATCGTCGGAGTGGAACACCAGCCGCTTGGTCTCGACCGACGACGGCGAGGCCACCTCCTCGAACACGCGCTTGCGGTCCTCGGCATATCGGTCGAGCACCGTGTCGGGGGCACGCCCCTGCAGCACCGCGGCCAGCGCCCCGGACAGCACCTGCGAATCCAGGATGCCCGAGACCAGCCCGAATCCGTTGGTCGGGTTGGTGACGTGCGCGGCATCGCCGGCGAGCAGCACGCGGCCGACACGCAGCCGGTCGGCGACGCGCTGGTGCATGTTGTAGGCCGAATGCAGAACCAGCTCGTAGGGCATGCCGGCCGGCAGCACGCGGGCGTAGTAGGCGTGGATGCGCTCGACGACGCCGTCGAGCGGCAGCGTCGCGTCCTCGCTGAAGGTCACGCGCCAGATGCCCGAGCGGGTGACCTTGGCGATGACCGCGCCGTCGGCCGGATCGACGAGATGGTTGCACGGGTCCCAGCCATGGGCCTCGAGGTCGCAGACCACGTTGGTGGCGACGAAGCGCTGCGGCCAGGTCATGCCCTCGAACCGCACGCCGATCGACTTGCGCACGCGGCTGCGGCCGCCATCGGCGCCGACGACCCAGTGCGCGCGGCGGCGGACCGCGACGCCCTCGTGCTCGGCCTCGACCGTGACCCCGTCGGCGTCCTGCGCCAGCCCGGTCACCGTGGTGTTCCAGTCGATGCGCACGTTCGGCATGCGCGCGAGATGCCGCAGCACGATCGCCTCGAGCTGGTCCTGCCCCAGCACCACCGCGTAGGGGTGCGCGGTATGTCCCTCCATCGCACCGATGTCGAGCCGGATCACCTCGCCGGTGGCCAGGATCCGGTAGCACATCTGGTGCAGCTTGAACCCCTCGGCGATCATGTCGTCGAGCAGCCCGAGGCGCTGCATGCCCTCGTGCACGGTCCAGTGATAGGTCATCGCCCGGGGTTCCGGCACGATGCCCGCGTTGGCTTCGAGGATCCTCACCCCGATCCCGGCCCGTGCCAGGCCCAGTGCGGTGATCATGCCGACCGGTCCCGCGCCAACGATGATCACCTCGCCGGTTTCGGTCGTTGCGCCCTGCTGTCCGCGCTCAGCGCTCGACGATGGCATCGGCCGTCCCCTTGTTCCCGGCATTCGCCACGCCCGACACGGGGCGCATACCCGCCTCGTGAAGACCGGTCCCCACGGTTTCCTTCAGCAGCAGCACCGCGATCGTCGCAAGGACCGCGATGATCGCCATCATCGCGCTCAGGCCGACGCTGCCATGGGCTGCCAGGATCGGCGCGGCGAGAATCGGCGGGATTGCGCCGGCGGCAACGGCGCCGAGGTTGAACGACACTCCGGTTCCCGTGGAGCGATAGGCGGTGCGGAACGTCTCGGGCAGCAACGCGGTGGTCGGACCGCAGGCCAGGCCCACCAGGATCAGGGTCACCGACGTGGCTACGCCGACAAGGTAGATGTTGCCGGTGTCGACCAGCGGGAACAGGCAGAACGCCCAGATCACCGCGGCGCCGTTGGTCCAGCCCATGACGGTGCGGCGCCCCACCTTGTCGGCCAGCACCGCGCCGATGACCGTGGCGATGATGTTGAACACCACGCCGACGAGGTTGACCGCCAGCATCGCGTTGCGGGAGAAACCGAGCGTCGTCGTCCCGTAGTTCGTCAGGTACACCGCGCCGAGATAGAAGAACGCCATCCACATCATCGTCGAGCCGGCGGCCAGCAGCACCTCCCGCCACTGGTGGCGGAACAGCTCGACCAGCGGCATCTTCGCGGCCTGGATCTTGTCGGCGCGCGCCATCGCCTCGCGGAAGATCGGCGTTTCCGCGATTCCCAGCCGCACGTACAGACCGACGCCCACCAGCACCACGCTGAACAGGAACGGCACGCGCCAGCCCCAGCTCTCGAACGTCTCGGTGCTCATGAAGAATCCGGTCACCAGGAACGTCAGCGTCGCCAGCAGCAGGCCCGAGCATGTGCCGAGCGTCGGCGACAGGGCGTAGATCGCACGCTTGTCCTTGGGCGCGTACTCGCCGACGAACAACGCGGCGCTGGCCCATTCGCCGCCGACCGCCAGTCCCTGCGCGAACCGGAAGACGATCAGCAGGATTGGCGCCCAGATGCCGATCGCCGACCCCGGCGGTAACAGGCCGATCGCCACCGTCGCCACGCCCATCAGCACCAGCGTCGCGACCAGCGTGGTCTTGCGGCCGGTCCTGTCGCCGATGTACCCGAACAGGATGCCGCCCAGCGGCCGGGCGACGAACGCGACCGCGAACGTCGCGAACGAGGCGGTGACGCCCGCGGCCGCACCGAGTTCGGGAAAGAAGATCTTGGGGAAGACGAGGGCGGCCGCCATGCCGTAGATGAAGAAGTCGTAGTACTCCACGGTCGTGCCGAGCCAGCCGGCGACGAGAACGCGCTTCAGGCTCTTGTCCTTGCCGGTGTCGGTATCGGTGACAGGTTGTGCTGACATCTTGCTGGTCCCCCTGGATGGGCCGCGTGGGCCGTGTTGGGTATGGGCTGGCTGGATCGGGTGGGTCTGCGCGGGTCACCCGGATCGCGGGCGCGGCATTGCGTTCACTGGCCGCGGTGCGATGACGTGGACGGCGTGGTCGGCGGTATCAATGGAACCATGAGGCGACACTGGCGGCCCGACGTCCGGGCACCGCTGTGCAGCCATGAAAAATCGTTTCGTCATACCTGCACCTCGCGACGGGCGTATCCCTGCTGGGGTTGCATCGCCATCGATAAACAAACCGACCATGCTGTCTGTAATATCGGGGCGCGGGAATCCTTGCGCCGGCACGGAGCCACTGTCAACAGAAGCCGGGGACGACATGTGACGCAGCGCAGCACAGACGCACGTCGAATCGGCGGATTCCCTTTCTTTCCCGCGTTCCCCGCCCTTGCTGCAATGCGGCACCCGCGATCGCCCGGTCATCGCGTGCCATGGCTTTCTCCCGGCGTTTTGCGCCGCCCTGCCGAGACGACACATGCTGGTCCTTGACGCCGTGCTACCGGTTTTCCTCCTGATCGCACTGGGCGCGCTGGCGCGCAGGACCTGCCTTCGCGGTGGTGCCGCGGCGACGGAGCTCAATCGCTTCGTGGTCTCGATCGCGCTTCCGGCCCTGCTGTTCTCGATCCTGGCCAATGCCGAATGGACGGCCCTCGCACAACCGCGGCTTGCGCTCGCGCTGGCCGGCACGGCGCTCGCCATCCACCTGCCCGTGGTGATCGTGTCGATGCGGCGTGGCGCGTCGCTTGCCGACGCCAGCATCGATGGCCTGAACGCGTCCTACGCCAACACCGGCTTCATCGGCATTCCGCTGGTGCAGTTGACGCTCGGTGCCGAAGCGCTCCCGGGTGCGGGCCTGTCGGTCGTGATCACGGCATGTGGGCTGTTCGCGCTCGCGCTGCTGTGCATCGAGGCCGATCGTCATCGCGGCAACGGCCTGGGCCGGACGCTCCGGGCGGTGCTGCCCGCGATCCTGCGCAATCCGCTGTTGCTGGCGCCGGCCCTCGGCGCCTTGGTCTCGCTGGCCGGCTGGCGACTGCCGGCGCTGCTCGCCGTGCCGGTGTCGCTGCTGGCCGCCGCTGCCGGACCATGCGCCCTCGTTGCGCTCGGCCTGTTTCTGGCCGATGACGGGCGGACGGACAAGGCACCGGCCGCCGCCTGGACGCTGGGGACAATCAAATTGCTCGTGCAGCCGGCGGTGGCATGGCTGTTCGCGGTGCCCTTGCTGCAGCTGCCGCCGCTGCAGGCGCAGCTGGTGGTGCTGATGGCGCTGCTCCCCACCGGCACCGGCCCGTTCATGCTGGCCGAACGCTATGGCCGGCGGGCCGCGCTGTCCGCGCGCGTCGTGCTGATCACGACGGTCCTGTCACTGGTCACGATTTCGCTTCATCTCGCGTTGCACTGAGCCGGCGTTGCGTCGCGTGCCCGGCTGTTCGACAGCCTCCGGGAGCGTGGACGCAGACGGGCCGGCATCCGTTTTCCTTCGCGCGCCTCGACCCTCGGCGCCGGGATCGGCGCCCGACAGTGCGCCTTGCCACCACACGGGTTCACCCGTACAGACGCGGGCGATGCCAGCTGGCAGCATGCATCGCCTGTCCGGCGCGACGACGGGGCACGCACCCGGATGCGCTCGCTTCCTGCGGCAGGCTCCCTATAATCGCGCGATGTAATCGTTTTCACAGGATGCCAGATGCGTCTCGACGACCGACTCGAAACCCTGCTCGCCGACATGACCGTCGACGAGAAGGTGGGCCAGCTGGGCATCTTCGCCGACATGCTGCGGCCATTCGCGGCCGACGTGAATCCGGAAATGAACGAGTTGAACGCCGGCGAGCTGCGCGAGCGTATCCGCGCCGGCCAGGTCGGTGCGGTGTTCAATGGCGTCGGCGCGGCGCAGGGCCGCGAGGCGCAACGGATCGCGGTCGAGGAGAGCCGGCTCGGCATCCCGCTGCTGATGGGCGCCGACGTGATCCACGGCATGCGCACGGTGTTCCCGATCCCGCTGGGCGAGGCCGCGAGCTTCGAGCCGGTGCTGGCCGAGCGCACCGCGCGCGCCGCGGCGGTCGAGGCCACCGCCTGCGGCCTGCACTGGACCTTCGCGCCGACCCTCGACATCGCCCGCGACCAGCGCTGGGGCCGGGTCGCCGAGGCCGCAGGCGAGGACGTGGTGCTGGGCACCGCGTTCGCCGCGGCCCGCGTGCGCGGCTTCCACGGCGACGACCTGACCGCCGACGACTGCCTGCTGGCCACGCCCAAGCACTTCGTCGGCTACGGCGCGGTCATCGGCGGCCTGGAATACAACAGCGTCGAGATCTCCGAGGGCACGCTGCGCGACGTGCACCTGCCGCCGTTCAAGGCCGCGCTCGACGCCGGCGCGCTGACGGTGATGAGCGCGTTCAACGACATCAACGGCGTGCCGGCCTCGGCCCACGACGAGCTGCTGACCGGCGTGCTGCGCGACGAATGGGGCTTCCGCGGCTTCGTGGTGTCGGACTACACCGCGGATTTCGAACTGGTCGCGCACGGGTTCGCCGGCGACGAGCGCGAGGCGACGAAGTTGTCGTTCACTGCCGGCGTCGACATGAGCATGCAGAGCGGCCTGTACGCCACGCACCTGCCGGACCTGGTCGCCAGCGGCGAGGTGTCGATGGACACGCTCGACGAAGGCGTGCGCCGGGTGCTGGCGGTCAAGCAGGCGATCGGCCTGTTCGACAATCCCTACCGCTCGCTGGATCCCGACGCCGAGGCCGCGCTCGATCCGCAGGCGTTGCACGGCGAGCTGGCGCGCGACGCCGCGCGCCGTTCGATCGTGCTGCTGAAGAACGACGGCGGCGTGCTGCCGCTGCGCAGGTCCGGGCAGAAGATCGCGCTGATCGGTCCGTTCGCGCGCGACCGCGACAACATCGAAGGCTGCTGGACGCTGTTCGGCGACAAGTCGCAGTACGTCAACCTCGAGGACGGCCTGCGCGCCGCGCTCGACGACGGCGGGGCGCTGACCGTCGTCGACGGCAGCGGGTTCGAGGACGCGATCGACGGCGGTATCGAGGCCGCGGTCGGGGCCGCACGGGATGCGGACGTCGTGCTGCTGGCGATCGGCGAGCCGCAGAACTACAGCGGCGAGGCGCAGTCGCGCACCCGGATCGTGGTGCCGCCGGCGCAGCAGGCGCTGGCCGAAGCGGTCGTGGCGACCGGCACGCCGGTCGTCGTGCTGCTGCGCCATGGCCGCGCGCTGGCGCTGCATGGCGCGGTGCGCGATGCGCAGGCGATCCTCGCGACCTGGTTCCTCGGCACCCAGACCGGCAACGCCGTCGCCGATGTGGTGTTCGGCGACTACAACCCGTCGGCGCGCCTGCCGGTCAGTTTCCCGCGCGATTCCGGCCAGCAGCCGCTGTACTACAACCGCCAGCGCACCGGCCGTCCCGAGCTGCCGGACATGCAGGAGTTCAAGAGCCGCTGGCGCGAGATGCCGCACGGCCCGCTGTATCCGTTCGGCCACGGCCTGTCGTACACGCGCTTCGAATACGGTCCGGTCGCACTGTCGGCCGACGCGCTCGACTGGGACGGCGCGCTGACCGTGTCGGCGACGCTGCGCAATGCCGGGGACCGCTTCGGCGAGGAGGTCGTCCAGCTGTACGTCCACGACCGCGTCGCCAGCCGCGTGCGGCCGATCCGCGAGCTCAAGGATTTCCGCAAGGTCGCGTTGGCGCCGGGCGAGGAGACCACGGTGTCATTCGAGCTGCACCGCGACCAGCTCGCCTTCACGACCCGCAGCGGCCAGTTCGCCGCCGAGCCCGGCCTGTTCGACGTGTGGATCGCACCGGACTGCGAATCGGGCGAGGCGGTGCAGTTCACGCTGCGCGGGGCGTAGGTCGGGCCGACGCGCCCGACGGGGCCGTTTCCGGCATTCCGGAGCCACGTGGCATCCCTACGCCTTGGGCATGGCCCCGACCGGCATGCTGGTCAGCGTTCTGCCGGGATCGTCCAGCCCTGCACCAGGGCATGCAGGATGCGCCGGTCCTCGTCGTCGAGGCCGCCATCGGCGACGCCGCGGAAACGCAGCCGGAAGGCGCGCACGGTCGCATCGACGTCGTCGACCGCGTAGCCGAGCAGCCGCAGCGCCTGCACCGCGTCGAAATCCGCCGGTGCGGGTTCGGTGCCGTCCTGCGGCCACACGCCATAGCCGTGCTCGGCCAGGCGCTTCCACGGGAAGTGCACGCCGGGATCGATCTTGCGCGTCGGCGCCATGTCGGAATGGCCGATGAAGTTCTCCGGCGGGATCCCCCAGCGCGTCTTCAGGTCCTCGAGCAGCACCAGCAGGCTGGCGACCAGCGGTTCGCTGAAAGGCTCGCGGCCATTGTTGTCGAGCTCGATGCCGATCGACGCCGAGTTGACGTCGCTGATGCGGCCCCAGCTGCCGCCGCCGGCATGCCAGGCGCGGTCGAGGTCGGACACCAGCTGGTAACGCTCGCCGTCCTTGCCGATCAGGTAATGCGCACTGACGCGGCCGCCGCTGTTGGCGGTGCGCAGCGTGTCGAGGCTCTGCTGGACCGAGCCCTGCTCGGTGTAGTGCAGCACCACCAGCACCGGCCGGCGCGCGTCGTGGTTCGGCGACGGCACCCAGGTGGCCAGCGGGTTGCGCGGCGCGGTGTGCACGCAGGCGCCGAGCAGCAGGCACAGCAGCAGTGGAATCGACAGGCGGATTCGCATGCCGCGCATTGCACCGGGTCCATCACGGCATTGCAAGCGGCCCGCACCGCCATCGTGGTTGCGGCGCCGGCGCACGGGCCGGTGCGCCGGACGCCTGCCGCATGCCGCATGCCGCATGCCGGCAGCCCTGACGGCCTGCCGGTATGCGACGCCCTGCGCCTACTGCCGCACCACGACGGTCAGACCGGTATAGGTGCCGGTCAGGCGCAGGTAGTAGGTCCCGGTCTTCGGCGCGGTGAAGCGGATCGTCTCCAGGTTGCCGGCGCGGGTCGACTTCGCCTCGTACGCGGCCTCGTCGGGGATCGCGTCGAAGCTGGCGTACGCGGAGACGTCGCCGACGCCGCCCATCGTCATGAAGCTCAGCACCTTGCCGGCCTCGGCCTCGAAGCTGTAGACGCCGTCGCCGACCTCGGACGACTGGTTGCGCAGTTCGACCTTGTTGACCAGTTCGACCACATCCGGACCGCAGTCCTGGGTTTCCGGATCGCAGGGTTCCTCGGTGGCCTTGTCCAGCAGCGCCTTCGCATTGAGGATGCCGGCACCGATGGGCGTGGCGGCCGGGATCGAGACCGGGAACGGACGCGCGGTCTGCTTCAGCAGGTCGCGCATCTGGCTCCAGTCCAGCGGGGTCTCGACCACGCTCTGCACCAGCGCGGCCGCGGCCGCGACGTGCGGCGACGCCATCGACGTGCCGGTCATGCCGCCGAAATACCAGGTCTCGGGATCCGGCGAGGTCTCGCCGCCGTTGACGACCTGCCAGATGTAGCCGTTCGGGTTGCCGTCGACCGCGCCGCCGCCGCCCGGCGCGGCGATGTCGACACGCGCGCCGTAGCTCGAATACGCGGCCTTGGCGCCGGTGATGCCGGTGGCGCCGACGCTGATGACGCCGTCGCACGAGGACATCGTGTACGCGCCGGCGTCGTCATTGGCGTTGCCGGCCGCGACGACGATGATCGAACCGAGCGCATTGGCCTGGTCGATCGCATCCTGGTAGATCGCGGGACACGCCGAGGGCCCGCTGCTGCCCAGGCTCATGTTGATGATCTCGGCCGGATTCCCGTTGACCGGCAGGCCTTCGACCTCGGCGCCGGCGGCCCACAGGATGCCGTCGGCGATGTCGCTGCCGAAGCCGCCGCAGGAGCCGAGCACGCGCACTGGCAGCACGTTCGCGCCATGGGCGAGGCCGGCGACGCCCTGCGCGTTGTCGGTCTCCTGCGCGATGGTGCCGGCGACGTGCGAGCCGTGCCACGAACTGGGCACCGCACCGTGGTCGCCGCCCACGGCCCAGCCGGTGCAGTAGTTGGCCTCGACCCAGTCGCCGAGATCCCAGCCGCCGGGCACGCGCTCGTCGCTGTCGCGGCGCGAGATGCGCGCGTCGGTGATCATGTCGTAGCCGGGCACCACGTTGCCGGCCAGGTCCAGCGCATCCTCGACGATGCCGGTGTCGAGCACCGCGACGACCACGCCTTCGCCGGTCGAGATGTCCCAGGCCTCGGGCGCGCGCACGCCGCCGGTCGCATCGGTGAAGTTCCACTGGTACTGGCCGTAGCCCGGGTCGTCCGGCGTCATCGCCGGCACCTCGGCGCGGATCGCCGGACCGGCCAGGCGCTGGTACAGCCGGTCGGCCTCGACGCTGGCGATGCCGGGCTCGGCGGACAGTTCACGGATGAAGCTGGCCGCCTCGGAGCCGCTCAGCGGACGCGACGTGCGAACCACGTGCCAGCCGGGGGCGGCCATCGCGCGCACCACGCTGGCACTGGCCGGCGCACGCGCGGCGGCGGTGACGGTGGCCGGGATCGCGCGGTCCAGGCCTGCACGCCGGGTCGCGGTGCGCAGGCTCGCATCGAGCGTGCCGCGGGCATTGGCGGCCGCCGGCGCGAGCTTGACGACGAACCGCTGGCCGGCGGCCGGCTGCACGGCCTGCGGCGATGCGCCGGTGACGCGCTCGCCGCTGATGCCGGCCGGCGTGCCGCTACCCGCGGCCTGTGCGCCCATCGCCAGTACCGTGGCGGCGATCGCCAGGCTGATCCTGCTGTGCTTCAACATGTTGGAACTCCCGCTGCTGGATGGTTGCGCCCGGAGGCGCAGGAGGATGGATACGAATGCCGCCGGCCGTGCGGCCGGCGGCAGGGCCGGTCACAGATCGATGCCGAAGCCGATGCCGGCGGACTTCTCGTCGCCGCTGAACGCGCCGCCGAGACTGAACGAGGCGCGGTCGCCGACCTTCTTCGCGTAGCCGACCGACAGCGCGCGCTCGCCGCTCTGGAAACCGGCGCCGACCGCGATGCGCCCGCGCGGGCTCTGCGTGCCGGCCGCGTTGGTCGCCATGTTCAGCATCGCCGCGCTCATCGCGCCCTGCTTGTCCAGGCGCCGGTCGACATCGCTGAAGCGCCGCTCCACGTCGCCGCGGAAGCCCTCGAAGCTGTCTTCCCATGCGGCGAAACGCGCATCGGTGTAGGCATTGGCCGAGCTCAGCGTCTGCGTCGCCGTGGTGTCGGTATAGGACTTGGCCTCGGCGACGCCGGCGTTGAGCTGGGCCACGTTGGCCGCGTCCGTGTCCGCCGTGCCGGCCGCCACGTTGGTGATCTGGCGCTCGTTGCCGGCGCTGCCCACCGACACCGTGTCCGCGCGGTCCGCCACCGAGCCCTGGCCCAGCGCGACCGCGCCTTCCGCGGTTACCGACGCCCCCTGGCCCAGCGCCGTGCCGGATGCGGCACTGACGCTTGCGCCCTCGCCCACCGCCACCGCGTTGGTCGCCCCGGCGGCGATCGTGCTGTTGGCGCCCACCGCCGTGCTGCCGTCGGCACCGACGCTGGCGTTGCCGCCGATCGCGGTGTCGTTGGGACCATGCGCATAGGCATCGCCGCCGACCGCCACGCCGTTGTCGCCGTTGGCCGCCGCGCCGGAGCCGATCGCGACCGCGTTGCTGTCCTCACCGATGCGCGAGGGCTGGTCGCCGCCGACGCTGACCCGGTCGTCGGCGCTGCCGCCGTGCGTGGCGAGCTGGTCGATGCGGCCGTCGAGGCGGCCGATCTGCGCATCCAGCGCCCCCAGCGCGTCGCCGACGCTGGCGTAGGTGCCGCCCTGGATCGCGTAGGCCGGGGCCGACAGCGTGCCGAACGCGGTCACCGCCGCGCCGCCGCCGAGCGCATCGGCGGTCGCCTGCAGGCCGGCATGCAGCTGGCCGCCGTTGACCGCCTGCCGGCTGTCGGCGCCCACCGCGCCGGCGGCGACGTTGTCCAGTACCGTGCCATCGGCGCCGCCGAGCGTGGCCGTGGCCTTGTCGCCGTCGTCGTAGACGATCGCGTTCGCTGCCACCCCGGCGATGTCGCCGATGCGCGTATCCAGGTCGTCGACCCGGCCCTCGACCACGCCGACCCGGGTGTTGGTCTCGAACAGCTGGCTGCCGTTGACCGCCTCCAGGCTGTCGGCCGACACCTCGCCCGCGGCGACGTTGCCGATCACCGTGCCGTCGGCGCCGGCCAGGGTCAGCGTCGACTTGTCGGCGCCGTCGTAGAGCACCGCGTTCTCGCCGAGCTCGCCCAGCTCACCGGCCACCGACTTCAACTGCGCCAGGTTCACCGCGTCGGTGTCCTCGGTGCCGGCGGCGACATTGGCGATCTGGCGATCGATCGCCGAATGCACCACGCCGGCTGCATCGGTCCAGTCCTGCGCCGCACCGACCGACACCGTGTTCGCGCGGTCGGCCAGCGAGCCGGCGCCCAACGACACGCTGTTGGTCGCGTCCTTCGTGGTCCAGGCATTGGAGCCCAACACCGTCGCATCCACCGCCTGCGCGTAGCTGTTGTAGCCGACCACGGTCGCGCCGTCTTCGGTGGCCCAGGCCTCGGTGCCGAGCGCGGTGGTGTAATGGCCGTCGCTGGCACTGGAAGCGTCCGCACCAGCCAGGCTGCCAGCACCGAGCGCGGTGCCGTAATCGCCCGTTGCGAGAGCGCTGTAGCCGCCAGCACTGCTGCCGAGCGCGGTCGTGGCCACACCTGATGCCTGCGCACCTGAACCGAGCGCAGTCGCGAAATCGCCCGAAGCGTTCGTGGGGCTGTCGAACACAGCTCCGAGACTGCCGAGCGCGGTGGCACCCTGGCCTGTCGCCTGGGCGCCGCTGCCCACTGCGGTTGTGTAGGCGGAGGATGCATATGACCCGCTTCCCACCGCCGTCGACTCCCAGCCGTCGCCGGTGGCGCCGAAGCCGAGCGCGGTGCTCATGTAACCATCGGCCCAGGAGAAGGCTCCTGCCGCAAACGCGCCCATGCCGTATGCCCAGGACTGGGCGCCGACAGCCGTGGACATCGCACCATCGGCAATCGCGCTGAAACCGATCGCCGTCGATATCGACCCATGAGCCGCGCTGTTGTAGCCGAACGCGGCACTGCTCTGCGAGGCCGAACTGTAGGCGCCGACCGCAGTATCCCATGCGCTGCCATCGACGCCACCGGCAAGCGCGTTGTGGCCAATCGCCACACTCGATTCACCCGTCGCCGTGGCGGCAGCACCACCTGCGTAGCTCAGATGGCCAGAGGCGACTGCACCGGCGCCGACTGCGGTCGCACCGGCTCCGTCGGCTTCGGCAGCGCCGCCCTTCACGATGTACGTGTCTCCGAACAGGTCCTCGTACTCCACATCCAGAATCCCGCCGATCGCGGTGCTGGATGCCCCGAAGGCCGCAGCGTTCAGTCCCACGGCAGTCGCGGCATCGGAATAGGCCATGGCGCCGGCGCCGAACGCAGATGCACCATGTCCGATCGCGTTGCTGGCCTCGCCTGCGGCGGTGGCATCGTCGCCCTCTGCGTACGCTCCTGCATCACTGTTGCCGCTTCCGGTGGCCTGGAAGTACCTGCTGGTCGCATCGGCGGTCTCGGCCACCGCGTTGAGCTGGGCCAGGTTCACCGCATCGGTGTCCTCGGTGCCCGCCGCGACGTTGGCGATCTGGCGGTCGATCGCCGCGTGCACCACGCCGGCCGCATCGGTCCAGTCCTGCGCCGCGCCCACCGACACCGTGTTCGCGCGGTCGGCCAGCGAGCCGGCGCCCAACGACACGCTGTTGGTCGCGTCCTTCGTGGTCCAGGCATTGGAGCCCAGCACCACCGAATCCACAGCCTGCGCGTAGCTGTTGTAACCGACCACCGTCGCGCCGTCCTCGGTCGCCCAGGCTTCGCCTCCGATAGCCACGGTGTGGATGGCTTCGGTGACGGAGTAGAAGTCCTGGCCAGCCAGCGCGTCGGTGCCCACGGCCGTGCCGTACTCGGCGGTCGTGGCATTGTTGCCGATCGATACGCCGGCCGAGCCCGCGCGCGCCTGCACACCGACGCCGGTACCCGCGACCTGCGCGATGGTGCCTTGGCCGACGGCAGTCGCCCCTTCCGCCGCATGAGCCAGCGCACCGATGGCGGTGCCGAAAAAGCTCGCCGAAGATCCGGCACCCAGCGCAGAGGCATACCAGGCGCTCGCCGTGGCATTGGTACCGATCGCGGTCGAGTCGAGACCCGCCGCCCAGGAGGCGAAGCCAATCGCCGTCGCCGCAGCGCCTTCCGCCTGCGACAGCGCGCCGACCGCCGTCGTGAACATGCCGATGCCCGAACTCAGGTTGCCGATCGCCACGGAACTGGCACCACTGCTGACGCTGCGCGTGCCGATCGCGATGGCATAGTCCCATGTCGCGCTGGCGCCGTTGCCGATCGCGATGGTATTGCCTCCGGTCGCACTGGCTGTGTTGCCGAGGGCGGTGGAGTCCAGACCCAGTGCCGTCGCGTTCTGGCCGATGGCAGTCGCGCCGTCGGCATAGGCCAGCGCGCCGCCGCCGAACGCCGATGCACCGTTGCCGATGGCGTTGGCCGCTTCACCTGCCGCCGTGGCCTCATTGCCCTCGGCCCAGGCGCCGGCATCGCTGTTCTCGCTGCCGGTCGCCTGGAAATACTTGCTGGTCGCATCGGCGGTCTCGGCCACCGCGTTGAGCTGGGCCAGGTTGACCGCATCGGTGTCCTCGGTACCCGCCGCGACGTTGGCGATCTGGCGGTCGATCGCCGAATGCACCACGCCGTCCGCATCGGTCCAGTCCTGCGCCGCACCGACCGACACCGTGTTCGCGCGGTCGGCCAGCGAGCCGGCGCCCAACGACACGCTGTTGGTCGCGTCCTTCGTGGTCCAGGCATTGGAGCCCAGCACCACCGAATCCACAGCCTGCGCATAGCTGTTGTAGCCGACCACGGTCGCGCCGTCCTCGGTCGCCCAGGCTTCGGCGCCCAGCGCAGTGGTGTAACTGGCGTCCGTCGTGCTGTAAGCGTCCTGTCCGGCCAATGATCGGGTACCGACAGCGGTGCTGTAGGTACCGTCAGAGTTGCTCAAGAAACCGAGCGCCGTCGCGGCCAGGCCTCCGCTGCTGAACGTACCCACCGCCAGGCCGCCATTGCTCGATGCCTGATACCCGATCGCGACACTTCCCTCGGCCGCATGGCTGAAGGCGCCAATGCTCGTGGCCGCGAATTGCGTCGCATCCGCGGCATAGCCGAACGCCGACGATCCGTTGCCGGCAGCAGCAGCCTGCATGCCGACTGCCGTTGTCCCCAGTCCCGTCGCGCTGCTCTGGGTGCCGACTGCAGTCGAGTACGCGGCACTTGCCTCTGCTGCCAGGCCCAGGGCCGATGCACCCAGACCGGTCGCCTGCGACTGCGCGCCCAGCGCAATCCCGCCGTACCTCGCCTCGGACCAAGCACCGATCGCAACGCTACCGCCATCGGCTTGCGCAGCATCGCCGACCGCAATCGTCCAGTCGTCGGCCGCAACCGCGGTGCTTCCGATCGCCACGGACGATGCGCCGGCGGCTTCGGCCCCGGCACCCAGCGCGACACTGACCACACCCACAGCCTGGCTGCCGGTACCGATGGCAACGGCGTCGGTCGCCATCACCATGGCGTCGAGGCCGAGTGCGGTCGCCCCGTCGCCATAGGCCATCGCGCCGCCGCCCAGCGCGGTCGCGCCGTTGCCGATTGCGTTGGACGCCTCGCCTGCGGCGGTGGCATCGTCACCCTCTGCGTACGCTCCCGCGTCACTGTTGCCGCTTCCGGTGGCCTGGAAGTACCTGCCGGTCGCATCGGCGGCCTCGGCCACCGCGTTGAGCTGGGCCAGGTTGACCGCGTCGGTGTCCTCGGTGCCCGCCGCGACGTTGGCGATCTGGCGGTCGATCGCCGCGTGCACCACGCCGGCCGCATCGGTCCAGTCCTGCGCCGCGCCCACCGACACCGTGTTCGCACGGTCGGCCAGCGAGCCCGTGCCCAGCGCGACGCTGTTGACGGCGTCCTTCGTGGTCCAGCTGTTGGACCCCAGGACCGTCGCACCCACCGCCTGCGCATAGCTGTTGTAGCCGACCACCGTCGCGCCGTCCTCGGTCGCCCAGGCTTCCGCGCCGACCGCCGTGGTGTTGTGCGCTTCCGTCTCGCTGTAGAAATCGCGCCCGGCCATCGCATTCGCACCAATCGCCGTGCCCAGCTGCGCGGTCATGGCATTCGCGCCGATGGACACGCCGCCCATCCCCGCATAGCTCTGGGTTCCGAGTGCGGCACCGGCTTCATCCGCGGACGCACCCTGTCCCACTGCGACGGCGAACGCGCCCACCTGCGAACCCGCCCCGACCGCCGTCCCGAATGTCATGGCGTAGGCGCCTGACCCGAGTGCGGTCGCATTCCAGCCCTCAGCATACGTGCCCACACCGAAGGCCGAGGCACTCATGCCCGCTGCGGTCGACAGCCCCCCCACGGCGGTCGAAAGAGCGCCATCGACCGCCGCACCCTCGCCGACCGCAGACGAGAGAATGCCCAATGCACTGGCCTGCCGGCCGATCGCCACGCCGCCGCCCATATCGGTTTCCGCCAGATAGCCGACAGCGACACTGCCCGACCAACGCGCATCGGCACCATAGCCTACGGCCGTTGCTCCTTCGGTCGACTGCGCGGCCCCACCGATCGCCGTGGCCTGGATCTCCAGTGCCGCCGCGTTCTGGCCGATGGCGGTCGCCCCATCGGCATAGGCCAGCGCACCGCCGCCGAACGCCGACGCACCGCTACCGATGGCATTGGCGGCTTCACCTGCCGCTGTGGCCTCGTCGCCCTCGGCGTAGGCGCCCGCGTCACTGTTTTCACTGCCGGTCGCCTGGAAGTATCGGCTGGTCGTGCCGGCGATGTCGGCCGCCGCGGCGAGCCGGGCGGAGTTCACCTCGCCGGTGTCCTCGGTGCCGGCCGCGACACCGGCGATCCGCCGGGTCAGGCCGTAGGCGGCATCGTCGTCCGACACCATGTCGGCATGATCGGCCAATGAACCCGCACCCGGCACGACCGCATTCGAGCCGCCAACCAGCGCCCCTTCACCACAGGCCAACTGGTCTCTCTCGGCGGTCGCGGCACCGATGACCTGGCCGTCCATGTCGACACACCATGCGCCCGCGGCATGTGCCTGACTGGCCGGCCACAGCGACGCCGTGCCCAGCAGTCCCGTCATCCACAGGGCCGTGGCCAGTGTTGCCGACGCTGGCGTGGCGATGCGCCGGTCGACACGGCCGCCGCTGTCGCCACGCGCGAGTTCGGACGCCACGACCACCATCGACAGCGCACGGTTCCAGACTTTCCTGTAGATCCTGTTCAAAGCGGTTTCCTCGGTTGGGCCACATGAGGGCACGCCCGCCACCGCCCGCCGTGCCTGCCCCGGGAGCCCCGTGGGATGGCCGGCAACACGTTCGCGTGCTGTGCCGCGTGATCGAAACCGGCAGTCGTGCTCCCCGGGAAGAATCCCGTCCACCTGCCGCGTCCGCCCTACCATGGGCGATCGCACCGGGTGATGTCATCCACGGGAAATTCCCCGGAAATGCGGTTTTTTCCGCATACTTTCCGTTCCTTTCATCCACGCCCCGCACCTTGCATGCGTGGTCTTCGCGCAGGTACCGCACGCATGTTCGACGCGATCCGCCGCTGGCTCAATGACGTGCCGATCGACGATCCGGTCGACCGGCGCAACGCGGCCGCGTTGCAGCTGCTGCTGCTGTTCCTGCTGATCTCGGTCCCGGCGACCTGGACCTATTTCCTGACCCAGCTCGGCATGCCGCGCGGCGGCGCATTGAACGTGGGGCTGGCGGCCCTGACGACGGTCGTGGTCGGCTTCTGCCTGGCGATGATCCGCGCCGGCCACTTCCGCCCGGCCGTCATGCTGTACCTGGGCACGCTGCTGGCGACGATGTGGATCAACTACGCCAAGTCCGGCTTCCAGGTGATGATGGTCAGCCAGTCGGACCAGTTCCTGGCGCTGCTGCTCGGCGGGCTGGTGCTGGGCCGGCGCGCGCTGTGGCTGATCTTCCTCGTGCTGCTGGCGATCGTCGTGACCGGCTGCCTTACCGACTATCCCGCGCGAGGCGGGCGCGCATTCGAGAACGCGCCATCGACGGCGATGGCGTACTTCATCGTCGCGATCATGCTCGACCGTGCCGTCGCCGCGCTGCGCGAAGCCCTGCACGACTCCGACACCCGGCGCGCCGCACTGCAGCGGGAGATGGCGGCGCGCGAACGCGCCCAGGCACAGCTGGTCCACGCCAAGAAGGTCGAAGCGACCGGACAACTGGCCAGCGGCGTCTCGCACGACTTCAACAACGTGCTCAGCGTGATCCTGGGCTATGCGCAACAGCGCGAACGGCTGGCCGACCGCGACAAGTCGGCGCTGGTCGATGCGCTGGCCGGCGTCGAGACCGAGGCGCGGCGGGCACTGGAGATCAACCGCAAGCTGCTGGATTTCAGCCGCCAGGAGATCCTGCGTCCGGAGGTGTTCGATGTCCGCCAGGCGCTGGCCGAACTGCAGCCGATGCTGCGCCAGCTGTTCCCGGCACAAGTCCGGGTCCGGATCGAGGCCGGCGACGACGGCCTGCATGTGCGCCTGGACCGTGCCAGCTTCATCCTGATGATGCTCAACATCGCCGGCAACGCGCGCGACGCGATGCCCGGCGGCGGCACCTTCACGATCGCCTCGCGGCTGCATCACGGCGACGATGGCGCGCAGGTCGAGCTGACCCTGCACGACACCGGCAGCGGCATTCCCGACACGGTGCGGGCGCGCATCTTCGAACCGTTCTACACCACCAAGCCGGCCGGCAGCGGCACCGGCCTGGGCCTGTCGCTGGTGCACGACATGATCCACAGCGCGCACGGCACGATCGACGTGGACAGCACGCCCGGCGCCGGCACGCGGTTCCGGATCCTGCTGCCGCATGCCGGCACCGGTGCGGATGCCGATGCGGCGGAAACGGCCATAGACCGTCCGGAAACGGCTCAGGCCGCGAACAGGTAGCCGATCCCGCGCGCGACCAGCAGCGGAAACGGCGGCGACGCACCGACCAGGTTGGCGACCTTGCGCCGCAGGCGGTGCACCAGCATGTCGAGCCGGCGCGGATCGAAATCGTGGATGTCGCCCGCGCGCACCAGCGCGGCGATCAGGTCCTCGCGCCGGACCGGTTCCCCGGGCGTGGCCATCAGCCGCTGCATCAGGTCGCGTTCCTGCATGGTCAGCGCCAATGCTTCGCCGCCCGGCGCGGACAGGCACCAGCCATCGGCATCGAGCCGCCATTGGCCCGGGGTGCCTGCAGCGGCCGGCCGTTGTCCGGGAGCGGCGGGCTGCAGCGGTTCCCGCGCCGCCGCCATGCGCTTGACCAGGCGATGCAGCGTGGCCATCAGGATGTCGATGTCGACCGGCTTGGGCAGGAACGCGTCGGCACCGCTGACCAGCGACTGCAGATGGCTGTCGCGGTCGCGGTTTCCGGTCAGCATGACGATGCCGATGTACGGGTAGGCCTCGCGCAGGTGGCCGGCGACACTGACGCCGTCCTCGTCGGGCAGGCCGATGTCCAGCAGTGCGACGTCGAACCGGTCGCGCAGCATGCTGCGGTACAAGCCGGCCGCGGTCGCCGCGCCGAACGCGTCGAATCCGTGTTCACGCAGCTCCGGCAGCAGGATGCGTTCGCGCAGGCTGTCGTCGTCGTCGAGCACCGCAACGCGGATCGCGGTCCCGGAGCGCGGGGTCATCGACGGAGAATGGGCTTGGGCATGCATCGATGATAGCGATGTCGCCACGTTGCGCGGGGCGCATCCCGCGCAGGCGGCGGGAATCGACGCCGCGAAAAGGGACGGGCAGCGGCGTCACCGCCGCTGCCCGTCCGTCCCGCAGGGAGGTAACCGAGGGGCTTACTTCTCGTAGGCCGATTCACCGTGCGAGACGATGTCCAGGCCGGCGCGCTCCTCGTCCTCGGTCACCCGCAGGCCGGTGACCAGGCGGGTGATGGTGATCGCGATCGCGGTCACCACCGCGCACCACAGGATGGTGAACAACACGCTGACCAGCTGCACCCAGACCTGGGCGCCGATCGCCAGATCGGCTTCGGTGCCGCCCAGCGACTGCGCACTGAACACGCCGGTCAGCAGCGCGCCGACGATGCCGCCGATGCCGTGCACGCCGAACACGTCGAGGCTGTCGTCGGCGCGCAGCAGGCGCTTGAGCCCGGTCACGCCCCAGACGCACAGCGCGCCCGCGGCCAGGCCGATCACCAGCGCACCCATCGGGCCGACGGTACCGGCGGCGGGGGTGATGCCGACCAGCCCGGCGATCGCGCCGGAGGCCGCGCCCAGCGCCGACGGGCGGCCTTTGGTGAACGCCTCGACGATGCTCCACGCGACCACGCCGGCCGCGGTCGCGACCATGGTATTGAGCATCGCCAGCGACGCGCTCGCATCGGCGGCGAGCGCCGAGCCCGCGTTGAAGCCGAACCAGCCGACCCACAGCAGCGAGGCGCCGATGAAGGTGAACGGCACGCTGTGCGGCTTGATCGCCTCCTTGCCGTAACCCAGACGCTTGCCGAGGAAGTACGCGCCGACCAGGCCGGCGACGCCGGCGTTGATGTGCACCACCGTGCCGCCGGCGAAGTCGATCACGCCCTTGTGCGCGAGGAAGCCCGCGTCGCCGCTCCACACCATGTGCACCATCGGCAGGTAGGCGAAGGTGACCCACAGGATCGAGAACAGCAGCACCGCGGAGAACTTGATGCGCTCGGCGAACGAACCGACGACCAGCGCGGTGGTGATGCCGGCGAAGGTCGACTGGAACACGATGAACAGGAATTCCGGCAGGCCGTCGGCATCGGTGTCGGCGGTGATGCCGCGCAGGAACGCCTTCTCGGTGAACGAGCCGAAGAACGCGTTGCCGTCGGTGAACGCGGCGCTGTAGCCATAGGACACCCACAGGATGACCACGACCGAGAACACCACCAGCACCTGCATCAGCACCGACAGCACGTTCTTCGAACGCACCATGCCGCCATAGAACAGCGCCAGGCCCGGCACCACCATCAGCAGCACCAGCAGGGTCGAGGTCAGCATCCAGGCGACGTTGCCGCTGTCGAAGGCGGCCGCTTCGGTCACGATCTCGTCGACCTCCTCGACCACCAGCGCGCCTTCGGGCGGAATGTCGCTGGTCTCGACCACGACCTCCTCGACCACGTCGATCACCGGCGCGGGCGCATCCTGGGCGAACGCGCCGCCCGCGGCGCCGAGCAGCGCCACCGTGCACAGCAGGGACAGGCACAGCGCCTGCAGGCGGGGACGCCACCCCGAAATCATCTTTGCTTTCATGTTGCTCTCCGAAGTGGGGTTAAAGGGCGTCCGCGCCGATCTCGCCGGTGCGGATGCGCAGGACCTGCTCCAGCGCGACGACGAACACCTTGCCGTCGCCGACCTTGCCCGTCGCCGCGGCCTGGGTGATCGCTTCCAGCGCGGGCTCGAACGCCTCGTCGCTGACCGCGCACTCGATCTTGAGCTTGGGCAGGAAGTCGACGACGTACTCGGCGCCGCGGTAGAGCTCGGTGTGGCCCTTCTGCCGGCCGAAGCCCTTGACCTCGGTGACGGTCAGGCCGGACACGCCGGCCTCGCCGAGCGCCTCGCGCACCTCGTCGAGCTTGAAGGGCCGGATGATCGCGATGATCAGTTTCATGCAGGTTCTCCTGTGGACATGCGCACCTCGTCAGAACGACTTGGTGACGGCGAAGTTGATGGTGTCGTCGAGCCCGTCGATGTCGTTGTCGTTCCAGGCCAGGGCGAGGCCGAAGCCGTTGTCGAACGACTTGCCCACGCCCAGCGACCAGAACGCGTACGACGCCGTGCCGCCGCTGCCCGATACCCACTGCTTGCCGACCGCGCCATCGAGCGTCCAGCCGGGCGCGAATTCCCAGCCGACGCCGAGGTCGAGGTTGCTGCTGCCGTCGGAATCGGGAATACCGAACAGGTCGGTGACCGCGTACGAATAGGTCGCGCTGAGGATGTTCCAGCTCACGCCGACGTACAGTTCGGTGGTGTCGGCCTTGTCGAAACCGGCCGGGTAGCTGCCCGGGTACCAGTAGCGGACGGCGCCGACGTCGTAACCGAAACCGCTGTCGCCGAACTCGCCGCGCCAGCCGAGATAGCCGTCGAGTTCGAGCTGGCTGGACACGTCGGGGTCGGAATCGGCGAGCCAGCTGATGCTGCTGCCCCAGGTGCCGACATAGAAGCCGCTGTCGTGCGCCCATTCGATACCGCCCTGCAGGGCCGGCTTCTCGTCGGTCTGGGTGACGCCGCGGAACAGGTAATCGCTGGTCAGCGTGATCGAGCCGGAGACTTCCGCGTGCGCGGCGCCGGCTGACACGAGACAGAGAAACAACAGTGTTGCGGATGCATGCTTGCGTGACGACATGACACAGGCTCCTCAAGTGATTGGAAAGCCCTCCCCGGTCATTGCGTGCAACGTTTGTTGTTCATGTTGGTATGGCAGGCGAACGACGATTCGGATCGATGCCCGCGGGCATCGCATCCGCGGCCTGCGCTCTGTGGCGCCTGAGGCCGCATCTGCCCCTTCCCCGGGGCGGCTTTCCGTGCGGGCGACGGATACTGCCGTCGCCCGCGGTCCTGTGGGTGCCTGCATCCGGCGACGCCCCCGACCGTGGGGGAGGGAAGGCGTCGCCGTCTGCCGGTGGCGTGTCAGATCGGATGCAGCGCGCGGTGCATCAGATCGCGTAGTACAGCTGGTATTCGAGCGGGTGGGTCGCGGCGCGGAACTTGGTGACTTCCTGCATCTTCAGCGCGATGTAGCCGTCGATGAAGTCGTCGCTGAACACGCCGCCCGCCTTGAGGAACTCGCGGTCGGCATCGAGCGCCTCGAGCGCCTGGTCGAGCGAGTGGCACACGGTCGGGATCAGCTTCTCCTCTTCCGGCGGCAGGTCGTAGAGGTCCTTGTCGCTGGGGCCGCCCGGATCGATCTGGTTCTTGATGCCGTCCAGGCCCGCCATCATCAGCGCGGCGAAGGTCAGGTAGCCGGACTGGATCGGGTCGGGGAAGCGCATCTCGATGCGGCGCGCCTTCGGATTGGCGACGTAGGGGATGCGGCACGAGGCGGAGCGGTTGCGGGCCGAGTAGGCCAGCATCACCGGCGCCTCGAAGCCCGGCACCAGGCGCTTGTAGCTGTTGGTGCCGGCGTTGGAGAACGCGTTGATCGCACGCGCGTGCTTGAACACGCCGCCGATGTACCACAGCGCGGTCTGCGACAGGCCGCCGTAGCCGTCGCCGGTGAACAGGTTGGTGCCGCCCTTGGCCAGCGACTGGTGCACGTGCATGCCGCTGCCGTTGTCGCCGACGATCGGCTTGGGCATGAAGGTCGCGGTCTTGCCGTTGCGGAAGGCGACGTTCTTGACCACGTACTTCAGCGCCTGCAGCTCGTCGGCCTTGCTGACCAGCGAGTTGAAGCGGGTGCCGATCTCGCACTGGCCGGCGTTGGACACCTCGTGGTGGTGGACCTCGACCTCGATGCCGATCTCCTCCAGGGTCTTGCACATCTCCGCGCGCAGGTCGTGCAGCGAGTCGAGCGGCGCGACCGGGAAGTAGCCGCCCTTGATGCCGGGGCGGTAGCCGCTGTTGCCGCCTTCGTACTCCTTGCCCGAGTTCCAGTGCGCTTCCTCGGAATCGACGTGGAAGAAGGTGTGGCCCATCTCGTTGGCGTAGCGCACCGAGTCGAACACGAAGAACTCGGGCTCGGGGCCGAAGAACGCCTGGTCGGCGATGCCGCTGGACTTCAGGTAGGCCTCGGCGCGCTTGGCGACGCCACGCGGGTCGCGCGCATAGGCCTGCATGGTCGCCGGCTCGAGCACGTCGCAGACGATGTTGAGCGTCGGATCGGCGGTGAACGGATCGACGAACGCCGTCGCCGGATCGGGCAGCAGCACCATGTCGGACTCGTTGATGCCCTTCCAGCCCGGGATCGACGAGCCGTCGAACATCTTGCCGTCCTCGAACAGGCCCGGCTCGATGATCGAGCGGGGATAGGTGACGTGGTGCTGGACGCCACGCATGTCGGTGAAGCGCAGGTCGATGAACTCGACCTTGTTGTCGTTGATCAGCTTTTCGACGTTATCGATGGACATCGGGAGCAACCGCCTTGGGTGATGTGTGTACGGGGTGTACACGCAACGACCGTGCCAGGCACACACTCTCAATGAAATCAGCCATTTATGCGGGCCGATGTGTCTCGCATCACGGCTTACGCACAGTTTTCGTGCGCTCCGCCTTGCTGAAAGCACCAATTTAGTGCAATCGTTCAGCCGTCCAGCGGCAGGCCGCGCCATGCCTTGACGGTGCGCAGCACGAAGCTGGAGTTCACGTCCTCGACCGCGGGCTGGTTCAGCAGCCGGTCGAGCAGGAAGCGCGAGAAATGGGCCAGGTCGCGTACCACCACCTGCAGCAGGTAGTCCATGTCGCCGCTGAGCGCATGGCAGGTGACGACCTCGTCCCAGCCGTCGACCAGCTGCGCGAACCCGGCGACCGCGGCGCTGTCGTGGTGCTTGAGCTGCACCCGCACGAACGCCTGCAGGCCCAGCCCGAGACGCCCGGCGCTGACCTCGGCCCGGTAGCCGGCGATGACGCCGTCGCGTTCGAGCCGCTGCACCCGGCGCAGGCACGCCGACGGCGACAGGTGCACGCGCTCGGCGAGATCGGCGTTGGTCAGGCGGCCCTGGCGCTGCAGTTCCGCCAGCAGCAACAGGTCGGTGCGATCCAGCGAGGCTTCGGTCATTTCATGCGCTGAACATGCGGAACACGACCGGATATTGCGCCGGTCCGCCGGTTTCGCGCAACAACGCAAGCCTGTTGCAAGGGATCACGGCTATCGTCGATGGACGCGCGACACGGATCGCGCCCAGGATTCAGGGAGCCGCCGATGTCCGCACAGCCGCAGAACACCCCTCCGCAGAGCCCGCCTCCACAGGGCACGTCCCCGCAGAGCGCGCCCCGCCGCGTCGAGAACCTGCACACCGACAAGGGCAAGGTGCCGGTCTATGCGACCGGTATCGTCCAGCAGCCCTGGGACGACTACGGCGCCGACGACCACGCCACCTGGGCGACGCTGTACGCGCGCCAGCGCGCGCTGCTGGCCGGCCGCGCCTGCGACGAGTTCCTGCAGGCGCAGGACGCGATGGGCATGACACCCGACGCGATCCCGAAGTTTTCCGAACTCGACGCCGCACTCGAGGCCGCGACCGGCTGGACCCTGCTGGGCGTCGAGGGCCTGCTGCCGGAACTCGATTTCTTCGACCATCTCGCCAACCGCCGCTTCCCGGTGACCTGGTGGATCCGCCGGCCCGACCAGATCGACTACATCGAGGAGCCGGACCTGTTCCACGACCTGTTCGGCCACGTGCCGCTGCTGATGAACCCGGTGTTCGCCGACTACATGCAGGCCTACGGCAAGGGGGGGGTCAAGGCGCACGGCATCGGCCCGGACGCGCTGCAGAACCTGACCCGGCTGTACTGGTACACGGTCGAGTTCGGCCTGATCCGCCAGGCCGGCGGGCTGCGCATCTACGGCGCCGGCATCGTCTCGTCGAAGGGCGAATCGATCCATGCGCTGGAATCGGCCGCGCCCAACCGCGTCGGCTTCGACCTGGAGCGGATCATGCGCACCCGCTACCGCATCGACAGCTACCAGAAGACCTATTTCGTCATCGACAGCTTCGAACAGCTGATGGACGCGACCCGGCCGGACTTCGCGCCGATCTACGCGCGGCTGGCGACGCAACCGGCGATCCCGGCCGGCCAGGTACTCGATACCGATCGCGTGTTCAACCGCGGCACCGGCGAAGGCTGGCCGGAGGATGCCGACGTCTGAGGCGCGACGGGGCAGATGCCGCCGTCGCGGTCAGCCCGTCGCCACGCCTACCGTCCCGGCACCAGCGCGTCCCGGGTGTGCGCCAGGTCGCCGTCGTTGTCCGCCGGCGGGATGGCGAGCAGATGCGCGAGCAGCGGATACACGTCGACGTTGTCGATCGCCGGGATCACCGCGCCGCGCCGGAACGCCGGCCCATGCGCGATGAACGGTGCGCGCATGTCGGGATGCCGGTTGTCGTAGCCGTGCTCGCCGCGCAGCCGGTGGCCCTTGCGCTGCATGGCGTCGCGGGTGGTGACCTGCCAGCCGGGTTCGGCCTCGCAGAAATACGCCGGGACCCGGCGGTGGGTGCCGAAGCGGTAGCGCTCCGGGATCCGGTCGCGGGTCGTGCATGTCATGTGCGGGTGACCGCCGAGCAGTTGCCGCGCGGCATCCTCCCCGCCCGGCAGTGCGTCGAACGACGCGTAGGCGCCGGTCCACAGGAAATCCAGCCGTGAGACGTCCACCAGATCGTCCAGGTACAGCTCGCGATCCGGACCGGTGGCGGCCATGCCATGGTCGGAGACGACGACCAGGTTGACGCGTTCGCCCAGCCCCTGCGCATCGATGCCGGCCACCAGCGTGGCGAGCGCGGCGTCCACTTCCGCCAGCGCGGCATCGAGCTCGGGGGAATCCGGGCCATGCAGATGGCCCATGGTGTCGACGATGTCGAAGTAGAGGGTGATCAAGTGCGGGCGCTCGGCGGGCGCCAGGGCCAGCCAGCCCAGGACCTGTTCGACGCGCTGCCGGGAATCGACCGCGATGTCGAACGGCCGCCAGTACTCCGGCATCGCACCGTGCACCGGGGCCTCGGAGCCGACCCAGAACATCGTCGCCGCACGGCCACCGTGTTCCCGCACGCTGGTCCACAGCGGCCTGCCGTCGTTCCACCAGCGCGCATCGCCGACCGTGGCACGGTCGAACATGCTGAAACGCACGCCGGGCATCGTCGGATCGGTCATGAAGTTGGCGACCACGCCGTGCCGGTCCGGGCGCAGGCCGGTCACCAGCGTGTAGTGGTTGGGAAAGGTGATCGACGGGTACGAGGGGCGCATGTACTCGGCGCGCACGCCCGCGTCGGCCAGCGCCTGCAGCGTCGGCGTCAGCCCACGGTCGAGATAGTCGGCACGGAAGCCGTCGATCGACACCAGCAGCACCGGCGCATCGGCATCGGCGGGAAGTCGCGCCGGGCCATCGCGAGGCGGCGACGCCAATGCGGCATCCCGGGCGGGCGCTGCCGCGCAGCCCGCCAGCAGCAGCGCGGTACACAGCAGGGCGGCGCAACGTGCGGCCATGACGTATCTGGGCACAGGGTGTCGAGGGAAGCGGTGGAGATCCGGATCCTGACAGAAAGACCGTGCACTTTACGACCGCGGAAACCGGTTTCGATGTCCGGCAGCGGCGCCTGTCGTGGTCGCGATGCATGCGCATGGTCCGGATTCCGGCAGCCGCGCGTTCGCGCCAAGCCGCCCGATGTGCGGCAGTGCACTTCGAAACCGTCGCGCCGCCCGCGCCGGCTTGCTATTTTGGGCGGGTTTGGCGGCGTCCGCCGCCGACGCCCTCCCCTCCGTCGCGCAGGCAAGCCCGTGTCCTCTTTCTTTTCCGCTGTCGAACTCGTCCCCGGTGATCCGATCCTCGGCCTGACCGAGGCCTACAACGCCGATCCGCGCGCCACCAAGGTCAACCTCGGCGTGGGCATCTACTACGACGAGGACGGGCGCATCCCGGTGCTGGACGCGGTGCGCGAGGTCGAGCAGCGGCTGGCCGCCGAAGCCAAGCCACGCGGCTACCTGCCCATCGACGGCATGCCCGACTACACCCGCGCCACCCGCGAGCTGCTGTTCGGCGCCGATTCGCCGCTGGTCGCCGAAGGCCGTGCCGCGACCACGCAGACCATCGGCGGCAGCGGCGCCCTGCGCGTCGCCGCCGAGCTGCTGCACAGGACACTGCCCTCGGCGCGCATCGCGATCAGCAACCCCAGCTGGGAGAACCATCGCGCGGTGTTCGGCGCGGTCGGCTTCGAGGTCGTCGACTATGCGTATTTCGACGCCGCCAGCCACGGCCTCGACTTCGACGGCATGCTCGCCGACCTCGGCAAGCTGGAAGCCGGCACGGTGGTGCTGCTGCACGCCTGCTGCCACAACCCGACCGGCGCCGACCTGACGGCCGCGCAGTGGGCCCGGGTGATCGAGCTGCTGCACGAACGCAGGCTGTTCCCGTTCGTCGACATGGCCTACCAGGGCTTCGACCAGGGGATCCCCGAGGATGCGCTGGCCGTGCGCCTGCTGGCCGCCTCGCCGATCCGCAACTTCGTGGTCGCCAGTTCCTACTCCAAGTCGTTTTCGCTGTACGGCGAGCGCGTGGGCGCGCTCACGGTCGTCAGCGACAGCGCCGACGAGAGCCGGCGCGTGCAGTCGCAGATCAAGCGCCTGGTCCGTGCCAATTATTCCAGCCCGTCGACGCATGGCGCGGCCCTGGTCGCCGGCGTGCTGGGCAGCCCCGAGCTGCGCGAGCGCTGGGAGACCGAGCTGGGCCAGATGCGCGAGCGCATCCACGCCCTGCGCGCCGGCCTGGTCGAGAAGCTGGCCGCCCATGGCGCGCCGGCGTTCGCCTTCATCCAGGACCAGGCCGGCATGTTCTCGTATTCCGGCCTCAGCCGGGCGCAGGTCGAGCGCCTGCGCGAGGAGTTCGGCATCTACGCGGTCGGCACCGGCCGCATCTGCGTGGCCGCGCTGAGCCTGAAGAATCTCGACTATGTGGCGGAAGCGGTGGCGGCGGTCAGTCGCGGCTGAGAGGACGCTGCGGCACGGCGGAGGTTCACGCGCCCGACGTTCGCGATGCCTCCGGTCGCCATGGCCGATCTCCTGCAACCTATCCATCTCCGGGCGTCGGGGGCGTGGCCCCGACCTACGGCGCCCCGGATCGGCGCGGCCGGTGCCGGGCGCAGTGCCTGTGGTCATCGATCCGACCTGCCGGAAGTCACTTTCTGCGCCATAGCGATTGCCGTGCGCCGTGCGCGCTTGCAGCATGGCGCGGTGCACGATGTCCGCCACCGCCTGCTGAACCCACTGAACGTCGCCGCGCTGCTGACGCTGGGCGCGGTCGCGCTGTCGCTGCGCTTCTACGACGCCGCCGTCGCGGCGTGGGCGTGGTGGCTGCTGGGCGCGTACGCGGTCGGCTTCCTCGCGCTGAGCATGGTGCCCGCGCACATGCGCCGACTCGATGCCGCCATCCTGCTGCTATTGCCACTGCTCGCACTGGCGCTGATCGCGCTCGACCCGCGCCCCGGCGCGGCGCCGGTGCTGCTGGTGATCTGGACGGCCGTGCTGTTCGCCGACTGGCCCGCGCGCCGGGCGCTGCCGGCGATCGTCGCCGCGGATGTCGCGTTCTACGTGATCCTGCGCGAACGTACGGCCCTGTCGGCACCACTGATGGCCGTGCTGATCCATGCAGGCTTCCAGGTGTTCGCGGCGCTGTGCATGCACTATGCGCGCAGCGCCGAGCACGCCCGCGATGCGCTGGCGCGGGTCAACGCCGACCTGCTGGCGACCCGCGCGCTGCTGGCCGACAGCGCGCGCGATGCCGAGCGCCTGCGGATGGCGCGCGAGCTGCACGACGTCGCCGGCCACAAGCTGACCGCGCTGCGGTTGAACCTGCGCGCGCTCGCCGCCGATCCGGCGCTGGCCGCGCGCGACGAAGTGCGCATCGCCGGCCAGCTGTCGGCCGAACTGCTCGGCGACATCCGCCACGCGGTGCAGGCGCTGCGCGACGAACGTGGCCTCGACATCGCGACCGCGCTGCGCGCGCTGGCTGCGCCGCTGCCGCGACCGGCGCTCCAACTGGCGGTCGACGACGACGTGCAGATCAGCGACGCCGCTGTCGCCGAGGCGGTGCTGCGGCTGGTGCAGGAGGCGCTGACCAATGCCGCGCGGCATGCCGACGCCGATGTGCTGCGGGTCGCGCTGCACCGGGACGGCGACGATCTGCAGATCGCGATCGAGGACGACGGCCGCGTGCGCGGTGTGCTGCGCGAGGGCAACGGCATCACCGGCATGCGCGAACGCATCGATGCGCTGCGCGGCACCCTGCGGTTCGCGCGCACGCCCGAAGGCGCGCTGCGCATCGACGCGCGGCTGCCCGCCGTGCGCAGGCTGCCTTGAGCATGCCCACCCCGCCCCGCATCGCCCTGGCCGACGACCAGGCGCTGGTCCGCGCCGGGCTGCGCGCGCTGCTGCAGGGCCAGGGCATCGCGATCGCGGTGGAGGCCGACGACGGCGCGTCGCTGCTGGCGCAGCTGGCCGGCACGCCGGTCGACGTGGTGCTCAGCGACATCCGCATGCCGGGCATGGACGGCATCGACGCGCTGCTGGCGCTGCGCGCACGCGGCGACCGCACGCCGGTGCTACTGCTGACCACGTTCGACGACAGCGACCTGCTGCTGCGCGCGACCGCCGCCGGCGCGCAGGGCTTCCTGCTCAAGGACGCCGCGCCGGAGGACCTGCGCGATGCGATCGTGCGGCTGGCGGCCGGCGGGACCCTGCTGCAGCCGGTCAGCACCGATCCGGTGCGCGCACGCTACCGCTTCCACGACGAGGCGGCGCCGGCGGCCGCGTTCAGTCCGCGCGAGGTGGCAATCCTGCGGCTGCTGGCCGGCGGCTATTCCAACAAGGAGATCGCGCGCAGCCTGTTCCTGGCCGAGGGCACGGTGAAGAACTACGTCTCGGCGATCCTCGACAAGCTCGGCACCCGCGACCGCACGCGCGCGGTGCTCAAGGCGATCACGCTGCGGGTGATCTAGGGCCCGGCAGCAGGACGCCGGCCGGGCCCGGCATTCGCCCCTCGGCCGTGGGTCGGCCCCACGCGGCCGACGTGCTGGGTGTCCGGGTTCACGAGGCGTCGGGGGCGTGGCCCCGACCTACGGGACCTCGTGAACCCAGACACCGCGCACGTCCAGGCGCGCGGGCGGCAGGAATCGTCCGGACTGCGAAGTCCGCTGCACGGTCCATCTCGACCAGCTTCGCTGGCTTGGCGCGCACGGCCGCGACCGGCGTTTCGCGGCCCCGGCGTTTCGCGGCCATAAGTCGCTCCTACGATTCGTAATGGCGCGCGCCGCGGCCCAGCTTGCGGTACAGCGTGCTGCGGCTGATGCCCAGGCGCCGCGCGGCCTGGGCCATGTTGCCGCCGCAGGCATCCACGGTCGCGCGCATCAGCGCTTCGGTCACCGTCGCCAGGTCCGCGCCGGGCATCGCGGGCACCGGCGTGGCCGCGGCATCCGGTCCGTCGGGACCGCCGGCGGATACCGCCACCGGCATCCGCAGATAGCCCGGCAGCAACGCGGCGTCGACGATGCTGCCCGGTTCGCTGAGCGCGACCAGCGTGCGCAGGCACGACACCAGCTGGCGCAGGTTGCCCGGCCATGCGTAGCCGCCCAGCGCGGCACGCGCCGCGGCGTCCAGCCTGCGGCCGCCGGCGATGCGCGCCCACAGCCGGTCGACCAGTGCCGGCACGTCGCCGTGTTCGCGCAGCGACGGCAGGTGCACGCAGTGGTGCGAGATCCGGTAGAACAGGTCGGCGCGGAAGCGGCCTTCGGCCACTGCGGTCTCGAGGTTGCGGTGGGTCGCGCAGACCAGCGCGAAATCCAGCCGCACCGGCCTGCCGCCGCCCAGCGGCAGCAGTTCGCGATCCTGCAGCACGCGCAGCAGCCGCGGCTGCAGCGCCAGCGGCATGTCGCCGATCTCGTCGAGGAACAGCACGCCGCGGTCGGCCTGGCGCAGCAGGCCGGGGTTGCCGCTCTTGCGCGCGCCGGTGAAGGCGCCGTCCTCGTAGCCGAACAGTTCCGCCTCGATCAGCCCTTCCGGCAGCGCCGCGCAGTTGACCGCGACGAACGGCATGCCGGCGCGCGCGCTGCGCCGGTGCAGCTCGCGCGCGAACACTTCCTTGCCGCTGCCGGTCTCGCCCTGGATCAGCACCCCGATGTCGGCATCGAGCACGCGCCGCGCCTGCCCCAGCGCCTGTTCGACGCCGGCATCGAAGATCGGCGCATCGGGATCGCCGGCCGGCGTCGACGCGGACACGGTGATCGCGCTGCGCACCGGCGCACGGCGCTGGCGCTCGGGGGTGTCGACGCGGCCGTACAGCAGGTGGCCGTGACGGTCGCCCAGCGTGCCGTCGTCGTGCAGCCGGCCGATGGCGTCGTCGAACAGCGCCTCGTAGCCGGCGTGGCCGATATCGCCGTGGCGCAGGCCCAGCAGCTCCAGGCCGCAGCGGTTGGCCGCGACCAGCACCCCGTCCCGGAACGCCAGCAGGCCCTCGCGCGCGGTGCCGAGCAGGTCGGCATCGCGGTGCAGGCGCAGCAGCTCGGCGGCGACGATGCCGTCGTCGAAATAGCGGTGCTCGATGTTGGCGACCGCCAGCTGCGCCAGCCCCAGCGCGTGCATCTGCGGCACGCCGGCATCGCCGGAGATGTCGAGCACGCCGACCAGTTGGCCGTACGGGTCGAAGATCGGCGCGCCGGCGCAGGTGAGGATGCGGTGCGGGGCGAAATAGTGCTCGGCGCCGCGCACCTCGACCGCGCGCCCCTCGACGATCGCGGTCCCGATCGCATTGGTGCCGACGCTGGCCTCGCTCCAGCAGGCGCCGGGCATCAGCGCGACGCGGCCGGCCTTGTCGAGGAAGCCGGTGCTGCCCTCGGCATCGAGGATCCAGCCCTCGGCATCGGTCAGCAGCGCGATGCTGCCGGTCGCGCTGGCGTCGGCCTGCAACAGTTCCAGCTCGGCGCGCGCCAGCCGCCACAGCTTCTCGCTGCGGTCGCGCATCTCGCGCAGGCGGCCGTGCTCCAGCGGCGCGATCTCGGGCCGCGCGTCGGCGGCGAGTCCGAGATCACGGCAACGCTGCCACGATTGCAGGATCGTCGCCGGCACCACGCCGGTGGCGGCGCGCCCGCCCGCGACATGCGCGCCCTCGAAAAACGTGCGCCGGGCCTGTCCGAGATCCGGCTTCTGGTTGCCCAGGGTCATGAACGCGACCTCCCGCGACGTGGTCCCGGACTGTAACGCCTTCGCGGGCGCGACACATCTGTCGCAGGATCGGACACATCACACCCGCGTGTCGCGGCTTGAGACGTCGCAGGCGCCGCGCCATGTGATGCAACGCAGCACATTTGCGCATCCTTTCGCGCCACGAACGGACGCGGCCCATGACGCGCAGCAGCATGGATTTCTGGCATGGCGCTTGCAGCGATGGGTTACCCCCAACGGGCACACCCAACGCAGGAGAGTCGACACATGAATGCCGTCACCGCACCCCGGCCGCAGGCCACCGATCCGGGCACGATCTTCAAGCAGCGCTATGCCAACTTCATCGGCGGCAAATGGGTGGAGCCGAAGTCCGGCCAGTACTTCGACAACACCACGCCGGTCACCGGCAAGGTGTTCACCTCGATCCCGCGCTCCAACGCCGACGACATCGAAGCCGCGCTCGACGCCGCGCATGCGGCCAAGGACGCCTGGGGCCGGACTTCGGCCACCGAGCGCGCCAACGTGCTGCTGAAGATCGCCGACCGCATCGAGCAGAACCTCGAGCTGCTGGCCCACGCCGAGACCTGGGACAACGGCAAGCCGATCCGCGAGACGCTCAATGCCGACCTGCCGCTCGCGGTCGACCACTTCCGCTATTTCGCCGGCGCGATCCGCGCGCAGGAGGGCGGCATCTCGGAGATCGACCACGACACCATCGCCTACCACTTCCACGAGCCGCTGGGCGTGGTCGGGCAGATCATCCCGTGGAACTTCCCGCTGCTGATGGCGGTATGGAAGCTGGCGCCGGCGCTGGCCGCGGGCAACTGCGTGGTGCTCAAGCCGGCCGAGCAGACCCCGGCCAGCATCCTGGTGCTGGCCGAGGTGATCGGCGACCTGCTGCCCGACGGCGTGCTCAACATCGTCAACGGCTTCGGCCTGGAGGCCGGCAAGCCGCTGGCCTCGAGCAACCGCATCGCCAAGATCGCCTTCACCGGCGAGACCACGACCGGGCGCCTGATCATGCAGTACGCCTCGCAGAACCTGATCCCGGTGACGCTGGAGCTGGGCGGCAAGTCGCCGAACATCTTCTTCGCCGACGTCATGGCCGAGGACGACGATTTCCTCGACAAGGCGGTCGAGGGCTTCGTGCTGTTCGCCTTCAACCAGGGCGAGGTGTGCACCTGTCCGTCGCGTGCGCTGATCCAGGAGTCGATCTACGACGAGTTCATGGCGCGCGTGCTCAAGCGCGTGGCGGCGATCAAGCAGGGCAACCCGCTCGATCCCAACACCCAGGTCGGCGCGCAGGCCTCCAGCGAGCAGCTGGAGAAGATCCTCAGCTACATCGACATCGGCAAGCAGGAAGGCGCCGAGGTGCTGATCGGCGGCGAGCAGAACAGGCTCGACGGCGATCTTGCCGGCGGCTTCTACGTCAAGCCGACGGTGTTCAAGGGCCACAACGGCATGCGCATCTTCCAGGAGGAGATCTTCGGGCCGGTGGTGTCGGTGACCACGTTCAAGGACGAGGCCGAGGCGCTGGCGATCGCCAACGACACGCTCTACGGCCTCGGCGCCGGCGTGTGGAGCCGCGACGCCGCGCGCCTGTACCGCATGGGCCGGGCGATCCAGGCCGGCCGGGTGTGGACCAACTGCTACCACGCCTATCCAGCACATGCCGCATTCGGCGGCTACAAGCAGTCGGGCATCGGCCGCGAGAACCACCGGATGATGCTCGACCACTACCAGCAGACCAAGAACCTGCTGGTCAGCTATTCGCCCAAGGCGCTGGGCTTCTTCTGATCCGGCCCGGTGGTGGGCCGCGCCGGACGCGCGGCCCGTCGTGGGTGCACCGTCCCTCCCCCAAGGTCACGTCGGTGCACGGCGGGCCGCCGATCGCGGCGGTCCGTCATTTCCCCCATTCCGCCGCGAGGAAATCCCATGGCCGTTGCCGAAGAACTCCTGTCCGCCGAAATCGCCCGTACCGCCACCCCGACCCACACCCTGCAGCGCTGGCTCGCCAGCTTCGCCGACGCGCTGGCGCGCGACGACATCGACGACGCCGTCGGCTATTTCGCCGAGGACTGCCACTGGCGCGACCTCGTGCTGTTCAGCTGGAACCTGGTCACCGTGGAAGGCCGCGACGGCGTCCGCGACCTGCTGGAACAACGGCTGCAGGCCACCGCCCCGTCGCACTGGCAGGTCGAAGGCGAGGCCAGCGCCGCCGACGGCGTGGTCGAGGGCTGGATCAGCCTGGAAACCGCCACCGCCCGCGGCAAGGGCTACGTCCGCCTGAAGGACGGCCTGTGCTGGACGCTGCTGACCAGCATGCGCGAGCTCAAGGGTTTCGAGGAGCCACGCGGACGCCGCCGCCCGCTCGGCGCGCAGCACGGCCACGCCCATGCGGACAAGCGCAACTGGGCCGAGCGCCGCCGCGACGAGGCCGCCACGCTCGGCATCACCGAGCAGCCGTACTGCCTGATCGTCGGCAGCGGACAGGGCGGGCTGGGGCTGGGCGCGCGGCTCAGGCGCCTGGGCGTGCCGACGCTGATCGTGGACAAGGCCGGGCGTCCCGGCGACCAGTGGCGCGGGCGCTACAAGTCGCTGTGCCTGCACGACCCGGTCTGGTACGACCACATGCCCTACCTGCCCTTCCCCGAGCACTGGCCGGTGTTCACCCCCAAGGACCAGATCGGCGACTGGCTGGAGATGTACGCCAAGGCGATGGAGCTGAACATCTGGAACCGTACCGAGTGCGTCAAGGCCGACTTCGATGAAGCCGCCGGGCACTGGAACGTGACGGTGATGCGCGATGGCGAGCCGGTGGTGCTGCATCCCGTGCAGCTGATCCTGGCCACCGGCATGTCCGGCGTACCCAACGTGCCGAAGTATCCCGGCGCGGAGACCTTCGCCGGCCAGCAGCACCATTCCAGCCGGCATCCCGGCGGCGATGCCTGGCGCGGCAAGCGCGCGGTGGTGATCGGCGCCAACAACTCGGCCCACGACATCTGCGCCGACCTGGTCGAACACGGTGCGCAGGTGACCATGGTGCAGCGCTCGCCTACCCACATCGTGCGCTCGGAAACGCTGATGGAGGTGGTACTGGGACCGCTGTACTCGGAGGAAGCGGTGGAGAACGGCATCACCACCGACAAGGCCGACCTGATCTTCGCCTCGATCCCCTACAAGGTGATGCCGCAGTTCCACCGCGCCGCGTTCGACGAGGTGCGCCGCCGCGATGCCGATTTCTACGCGCGGCTGGAGCAGGTCGGCTTCATGCTCGACTTCGGCGACGACGACACCGGCCTGTTCATGAAGTACCTGCGCCGCGCCTCGGGCTACTACATCGACGTCGGCGCGTCCGAGCTGATCGCCAACGGCAGCATCGCGCTGGCGAGCGCGCCGGGATTGAACGTGGACCACATCGAGCCCGACGCGGTGGTGCTGTCCGACGGCCGCCGCCTGCCGGCCGAGCTGATCGTCTACGCCACCGGCTACGGCTCGATGAACGGCTGGGCGGCGCAGCTGATCAGCCAGGACGTCGCCGACAAGGTGGGCAAGTGCTGGGGCTACGGCTCGGGCACGACCAAGGACCCGGGCCCTTGGGAAGGCGAGCTGCGCAACATGTGGAAGCCCACGCAGCAGGACAAGCTGTGGTTCCATGGCGGCAACCTGCACCAGTCGCGGCACTACTCGCTGTATCTCGCGCTGCAACTCAAGGCGCGCTACGAAGGCCTGGACACGCCGGTCTACCGGCTTGCGCCGAGCCACCACCTGCAGTGACGCACCCGCACCGGCTTGATCCCGATCAGTGCGCCGCGTTTCCGGATCGGCCATGTTCGAGGTTCCCCGCCTCCGATCCCAATTCCAGAGGAGATACCCCATGCACAAGACGATGAAAGCCGCGGTGGTCCGCGCATTCGGCCAGCCGCTGACGATCGAGGAGGTCGAGGTGCCGCGGCCGAAATCCGGCGACATCCTGGTCAAGATCGAGGCCTGCGGCGTCTGCCACACCGACCTGCACGCCGCCGAGGGCGACTGGCCGGTCAAGCCGAACCCGCCGTTCATCCCCGGCCACGAGGGCGTCGGCCACGTGGTCGCGGTCGGCGACGGCGTGACCCACATCAGGGAAGGCGACCGCGTCGGCGTGCCGTGGCTGTATTCGGCCTGCGGCCACTGCGAGCACTGCCTCGGTGGCTGGGAGACGCTGTGCGAGACCCAGCAGAACACCGGCTATTCGGTCAACGGCGGCTTCGCCGAGTACGCGCTGGCCAACGCCGGCTACGTCGGCCTGCTGCCGAAGAACGTCGGCTTCGTCGAGATCGCGCCGATCCTGTGCGCCGGCGTCACCGTCTACAAGGGCCTGAAGGTCACCGACACCAAGCCCGGCGACTGGGTGGTGATCTCGGGCATCGGCGGCCTCGGCCACATGGCGGTGCAGTATGCGAAGGCGATGGGGCGCAACGTCGCCGCGGTGGACGTGGACGACGCCAAGCTCAAGCTGGCCGAGCGCCTCGGCGCCACGGTCACCGTCAACGCCAGAACCACCGACCCGGTGGCCTACCTGAAGAAGGAGATCGGCGGCGCCCATGGCGCGCTGGTCACGGCGGTCTCGCCGAAGGCGTTCGAGCAGGCGATCGGCATGGTCCGGCGCGGCGGCACGGTCTCGCTCAACGGCCTGCCGCCCGGCGACTTCCCGCTCGACATCTTCGGCCTGGTGCTCAACGGCGTGACCGTGCGCGGCTCGATCGTCGGCACCCGCCTGGACCTGCAGGAGTCGCTGGACTTCGCCGAGCAGGGCAAGGTCGCGGCGACGGTGACCACCGATTCGCTGGAGAACATCAACGATGTGTTCGCGCGCATGCACAAGGGCCAGATCGAGGGCCGCGTGGTGCTCGATTTCGCCGCCTGAGCACGGTATCGCGCCGCCGGTCGCGGGATGTCCGCAGCCGGCGGCGTGAGCGCTGCGTGGCCTTCGCTGCGGCGCCATCTGCTACGGTGCGCAGCCGCGCCGCAGCGTATCCACGCGCGCCGGTGCGCCGATCCGCCCACCACAAGGCGTCCGCATGCCGTCCGATCCGCGCCCCCCACGCATATCCGCCCTCCCATCTCCGGCGCGCGCGCGCCGCGCCAGCCGCGCCGCGGCCTGTCTCGCCGGCCTCGCCCTGCTGGCGCTGGCGCCCGGCGCATTCGCGCGCACCTGCGCGCTGGCCATCGGCAGCGACGACGCGATGCGCTTCGACCGCCAGGAACTGCGCATCGCCGCGGACTGCAGCGAGGTCGAGCTGACGCTGCGCCACAGCGGCCGGCTGTCGGCGACCACGATGGGCCACAACTGGGTGCTGACCCGGACCGCCGACTATCGCCCGGTCGCGATCGCCGGCGGACGCGCCACCGCCGCCAACAGCTACCTGCCGCCCGGCGACCGGCGCGTGATCGCGCATACGCCGCTGATCGGCGGCGGCCAGACCACCACCATCACCTTTTCCACCGCCGACCTGCAGCGCGGCGGCGACTACACCTACTTCTGCTCGTTCCCCGGCCACTGGAACCTGATGAAGGGCCGGCTGGTGGTCGAATGATGCGTCGCCTCCCGCATCCATCCGCCTGCCGGCGACCGCGCCCCACGCTGCTCGCGACCACCCTGTTCGCGGTGCTGGCGGCGCCCGTCGCCGGCGCGGTGGATGCCGCGGACGACGTCGCCGACGCGCCGGTGACGCTGGAGCGCGTGCGCGTCGACGCCACCCGGCTGCGCGGCGTGGCCAGCTTCGACACGCCCGCATCGGTCGACACCATCACCCTGGCCGACGACAGCAACCGCGCCGAGTCGATCGCGTCCGAACCGCTGGACGGCGTGCCCGGGCTGCTCGCGCGCGACCGCCAGAACCACGCCCAGGACACCCAGCTGTCGATCCGCGGCTTCGGCGCGCGATCGACCTTCGGCGTGCGCGGGGTGCGCCTGTTCGCCGACGGCATCCCGGCCTCGATGCCCGACGGCCAGGGCCAGCTGTCGCACTTCAACCTGGTCGGCGGCGACCGCATCGAGATCATGCGCGGGCCGTTCTCGGCGCTGTACGGCAATTCGTCGGGCGGCGTGGTGCAGCTGTGGAGCGCCGACGGCCAGCCCGGCGATCCGTGGCGGCTGAAGACCAGCGTCGGCAGCAATTCGACGACCAACCTGGCCGCGCAGCTGCGCGGCGGTGGCGAACGCATCGGCTACAACGTCGCCGCGTCGCGGTTCGACAGCGACGGCTGGCGCGACCACAGCGCCGCGCGCCGCGATTCGGCGAACGCCAGGGTCCGCATCGATTTCGGCGACCGCCGCACGCTGGACCTGGTGGGCAACTGGCTGGACCTGCCCGAGGCCCAGGATCCGCTCGGTCTGACCGCCGAGCAGGTGCGCGAGAACCCGCGCCAGGCCACGGCGGTCGCAACGCAGTTCAATACCCGCAAGTCGGTGCGCCAGCAGCAGGCCGGGGCGGTCTACGAGCACGGCATCGGCGAGGCGCAGACCTTGCGGGCGATAGCCTATGCCGGTTCCCGCGCGGTGACCCAGTACCTGCCGCTGCCCGTCGCCGCGCAGGCCAACCCGCTGAACTCGGGCGGGGTCATCGACCTGGACAACAGCTACGGCGGGTTCGACCTGCGCTGGAGCTGGGAAGGCACGCTCGCCGGCAGGCCGCTCGAGCTTACCGTCGGCGCCAATGCCGACCGCCAGCGCCAGCACCGCCAGGGCTTCGAGAACTTCGCCGGCGAGGCGCTCGGCGTGCGCGGCGCGCTGCGCCGAGACGAGCGCAACCGGGTCGAGAACAGCGACCAGTTCGCCCAGGCCTGGTGGGCGTTCGCGCCGCGCTGGTCGCTGCTGGCCGGCGTGCGCCACAGCGAGGTGGAATTCGCGTCCGACGACCACTACGTCACCGCGGGCAATCCCGACGACAGCGGTGCGGTCCGCTACCGCCAGACCTCGCCGGTGGCCGGGCTGATGTTCGCGCCCGGCGACGACCTGCGGCTGTACCTGTCGGCCGGGCGCGGCTTCGAGACGCCGACGTTCAACGAGATCGGCTATCGCGCCGACGGCGGCGCGGGCCTCGCACTCGACCTGCGGCCGGCGATCAGCGACAACCTCGAACTCGGCCTGAAGTGGCGCGGCGCCGCCGGCGCGACCGTGGATGCGGCACTGTTCCGCGCCGAGACCGACGACGAGCTGGCGGTCGCGCGCAACGTCGGCGGCCGCAGCAGCTTCCAGAACATCGGCCGCGCGCGCCGCCAGGGCGTGGAGGCCGCCTGGCGGCAGCCGCTGGGCGATGCCCTCGACCTGCAGCTGGCCTGGACCTGGCTCGATGCGAGTTTCCGCGACGCCTACCTGATCTGCAGCGGCGCAGGCTGCACGGTGCCGGACACGCCGGTCGACGCCGGTGCGCGGATTCCCGGCGTCGCCCGCCAGCAGTTGTTCGCGCGGCTGCAGTGGGACGACGGCCGCTGGGGCGGCGCGCTGGAAGCCGTCGGCCTCGGCGACGTGGTCGCCAACGACACCGGCAGCGCGCGCGCGCCCGGCTACCTGCTGCTCAACGCCGAGGCCTCGCGGCGCTGGCGCTTCGACGCCGGCGAACTGCGCACGTTCGCGCGGCTCGACAACCTGCTCGACAAGGCCCACATCGGCTCGGTGATCGTCAACGAAGGCAATGGCCGCTTCTACGAGCCGGGCGCCGGCCGCGGCGTGCTGGTCGGCGCACAGTGGACCTGGCAACGCTGACCGCCCTGGAGACGCGCGCATGACACCACCGAACGATCCCGCCGCCCCCGATACCCGCCAGGTCCTCGCCACGCCGGCCGCGCTGGCGTTGATCGAGCGGCTGCGCGCGCGTCACGGCGACCTGCTGTTCCACCAGTCCGGCGGCTGCTGCGACGGCTCCTCGCCGATGTGCTTTGCGGTCGGCGATTTCATCGTCGGCGACCGCGACGTGCGCCTGGGCGAGATCGGCGGCGCGGCGTTCTACATCAGTCCCTCGCAGTTCGAATACTGGAAGCACACCCAGCTGATCATCGACGTGGTCGAGGGCCGCGGCGGCATGTTCTCGCTGGAGAACGGCGAGGGCGTGCGCTTCCTGGTGCGCTCGCGGCTGTTCCGCGACGACGAGTACGCGGCGCTGCAGCAGGCGGGCCGCGTCTGACGGCGGAACGTCGGGAACGGCAGCCATCGCAAGCCCGGCAGCGGGACCGCGCGGCAGCCGTCCAGCGACGCCGGTCCGGGACAGCATCGGCGATCCGCGAGACAATGGCCGCCCCTCCGTCGCCAGGCCGCCTTCCCATGTCCCGCATTTCCCTGACCCGCCACCTGATCGAGGAACAGCGCGAAGGCCGGGTGACGCCCGACCTGCGGCTGCTGCTGGAGGTCGTCGCGCGCGCGTGCAAGTCGATCTCGGTCGCGGTCGGCAAGGGCGCGCTGGGCGGCGTGCTCGGCGAGGCCGGGGGCGAGGCCGGCAGCGTCAACGTGCAGGGCGAGGCGCAGAAGAAGCTCGACGTCATCAGCAACGAGATCCTGCTCGAGGCCAACGCCTGGGGCGGCCACCTGGCCGCGTGCGCGTCGGAGGAGATGACCCATTCGCTGCCGATCCCCGACGCGTTCCCGCGCGGCAACTACCTGCTGGTGTTCGACCCGCTCGACGGCAGTTCCAACATCGACATCAACGCCAGCGTCGGCACGATCTTCTCGGTACTGCGCTGCCCCGACGGCGTGAGCGCGCCGCAGGACCACGACTTCCTGCAGGCCGGCAGCACCCAGGTCGCCGCCGGCTACTGCCTGTACGGCCCGAGCACGATGCTGGTGCTGACCATCGGCCACGGCACGCATGCGTTCACGCTGGACCGCGAGCAGGGCTCGTTCGTGCTGACCACGGCCAACATGCGGATCCCGGCGCAGACCCGCGAGTTCGCGATCAACATGTCCAACCAGCGGCACTGGGAAGCGCCGACGCAGGCCTATGTCGCGGACCTGCTGGCCGGCAGCGACGGGCCGCGCGGCAAGGATTTCAACATGCGCTGGGTCGCGGCGATGGTCGGCGACGTGCACCGCATCCTGACCCGCGGCGGCATCTTCATCTATCCCTGGGACCGCAAGGACCCGGCCAGGCCCGGCAAGCTGCGGCTGATGTACGAGGCCAATCCGATGGCGATGCTGGTCGAGCAGGCCGGCGGCGCGGCGACCACCGGCCGCGCGCGCATCCTCGACGTGCAGCCGACCTCGCTGCACCAGCGCGTGCCGGTGTTCCTCGGCTCGAAGGACGAGGTGGAGACGGCCACGCGGTATCACCTGCGCCACGACAGCGCCGCCGCGTGAGCGCCGCCGACTTCATCGAGATCACGCCCGGCGCGCTGGCGCCCGAGACCTGCGCGGCGATCGTCGCGCGGATGCGCGCCAGCGCGCAGCTGCATCCCGGCGAGATCGGCGGCGGCGTGTATCCCGAACTCAAGCGCAGCCGCGACCTGGCGATCAGCGACCGCGCCGACTGGGCCGATGTCGCGCAGCAGCTCAATGTCGCGGTGTTCGGCGGCCTGACCGCCTACCTGCGCAAGTATCCGCAGGCGCTGATCGCGCCGCTGATGCTGCAGCAGCCCGGCGCCGACGGCACCCTGCAGCGGCTGACCGCCGAGGACTTCGCCGACATGGACGGCAAGCGGCTGGCCGGCCTGGTGCAGACCTGCCTGCGGCCGGGAAAGATCAACCTGCAGTGGTACACCGCCGGCGAAGGCGGCTATCCGTACTGGCACTGCGAGCTGTATCCGCGCGACGCCAGTGGCGAGACGCTGCACCGGCACCTGCTGTGGACGTTGTATCTCAACGACGAGTTCAGCGCCGGCGAGACCGAATTCCTGTTCCAGCAGCGCAAGGTCGCGCCACGCACCGGCGACCTGCTGATCGCACCGACCGCGTTCACCCACACCCACCGCGGCAACCGGCCCGAGCGCGGCGACAAGTTCATCGCCACCAGCTGGATCCTGTTCCAGCGGGCGGAGACGCTGTACGGGGGCGGTTGAGCCCCTCTCCCGCTGGCGGGGTGAAGCGGTGCGCTTGCGAGCCATTGGCTCGCGGGCCGATGAACGCCCGTGCGCCGGCGCACGGGCGGGGTGCGCGAAGCGCGGGGGTTGGGGTGAGGGCGCTGTGGCGCGGTGCTTCGGCGGGAACTAGAAAAGCGGGCCTCGCGATCGTCGCCCTCGCCCCACCACCTGCTCCGCAGGTGGTCCCCCCCTCTCCCGCACATCGGGAGAGGGGCGTCGGTGTCATTCGCCTTGGGCGAATGACGACATCTAGTTTCGGGGGTGGTTGAGCACCAGCCAGTAGAGCCCGATCTGCTTGACCACTTCGACGAACTTGCCGAAATCCACCGGCTTGCGGATGTAGCTGTTGACGCCCAGTGCGTAGCTGGCCTCGACGTCGAACGGCTCGGTGCTGGTGGTCAGCACCACCACCGGCAGGCCGCGGGTGGCCGGATTGGCGCGCAATGCCTGCAGGACCTCGCGGCCGTCGAGCTTGGGCAGGTTGAGGTCCAGCAGCACGATCGACGGCAGGTCGGCGGCGTCGCGTTGGGCATGGCGGCCGCGGGCGAACAGGTAGTCGAGCGCGTCGGCGCCATCGCCGACGACGACCAGCTGGCCGTCGATGCCGGCCTCGGCGAAGGCGATGCGGGTCAGTTCGGCATCGTCGGGATTGTCTTCGATCAGCAGGATCGTGTGTCGGGTCATTGCTGCGGAACACCTTCGTCCGGCACCGCCGGCAGGTCGATGAAGAACGTGCTGCCGATCCCCTGCTCGGACTGCACCCGGATACGTCCGCCCTGCGCGTGCGCAAGCCGCTGCGCGATCACCAGGCCCAGTCCATGGCCGCCGCCATCGTCGGCGCTGTGCAGGCGGCGGAAGGGGGCGAACAGCTTGCCAGCATAGCGCATGTCGAAACCGCGGCCGGCATCGCGGATCGTGAGCCGCATGCGGCCGTCCACGGCTTCGCCGTCGATCGCGATCGATACGCGCTCGCGTTGCGACGAGAACTTCCACGCGTTGTGCAGCAGTTTGCCGAGCATCTGCTTGATCGCGTGTTCGTCGCCAAGGGCCCACAGGTCCGGCGCGATCGCGATGTCCGCGGCGCGCGCGGGCTCGGCATCCTGCAGTTCGGCGCAGACCCACGCGCCGAGCAGGCTGATGTCGACCGCGCGCGCGGGCCGCGACGACTTCCCGGCCCGCATGTATTCGAGCAGCGCATCGATCAGTCCGCCGGCGTTGACCGCGGCGCCGGAGATCCGTTGCAGGTGTTCCTGCGCGACGGCATCGCCACCGCCCTGCGCGATCAGGCGCCGCGAGAACTGCTCGACCGCGCGCACCGGCGCGCGCAGTTCGTGCGAGATGCCGAAGGCCAGCGTTTCCTGCTGGCGTTCGAGTTCATGCTGTGCGGTGACATCGTGCAGCTGCAGCAGCAGGCGCGTGGCGCCGTCCGCGCGCCCGGCGGGCAAGGGCTGCAGGTCGAGCTGCAGGTGCCGGTCCCCGCCGTCTTCCGTGGACACCGTGACCGGCAGCAGCTGCAGGCCATCGCCGCCGTCGGCGATGCGCGCCACGGCGGCGTCGATCTCCGCCGCGACCGGGGCGAGCGCGGTGCGGTGGGCCGGCCCACCCGCCAGCGTCGCCGGGTCAACGCGCAGCAGGCAGCCCAGTGCGGGATTGGCCTGCAGCCAGGTGCCGTCGGCCGCGAGCACGGCGATGCCCGAGCGCAGCCGGTCGAACAGCGGCTGGTCGAAGATCGGCGGCGCCGCGCCGGAATCGGGCGCGGACCGCGAGGCGGACGGATCGGACATCGGGGAGTGGCTGGCGGCGGCAAGGCGCGAATGCGGCGCACAGTGTAGGAAATCCGCGCGTCGACGCCAGGTGCACGCGGCGTGAAGACGCCCTGCCCGGCACCGCACCACGAAGGCCGCATGCCGCCACGCCGGCCACTCCCCGATGTCCGATCCGGCCCTGCACCGCGGCAGCGTCCTCCTCCGCACCGGATCGCCCGATGGCGCGACGGGCCCTACAGGTCCCCGAACAACGACCCCTGCGGCGACGGCGCACGCGGCGGCACGAACAGGTCGCTGCGCAGTGGCGGCAGGCGGCCGAAACCGAGCGCGCGGTGCGCGCGGGCGAAGCGCGCCGCCAGCAGATCGGCGAATACGCCGCGTCCGCGCATGCGCCGGTCGAAGCGGCTGTCGTAGTCCTTGCCGCCATGCAGCTGCTGCATCAGGCTCATCACGTGCGCGGCGCGTTCGGGATAGTGGAGTTCGAGCCATTCGCGCCACAGCGTCTTCAGCTCGTGCGGCAGGCGCAGCAGCACGTAGCCGGCCGAGCCCGCGCCCGCCTCGCGGGCGGCGCCGAGGATGGCCTCCAGTTCATGGTCGGTGATCATCGGGATCACCGGCGCGACCATCACCCCGACCGGCACGCCGGCCTCGGCCAGCGCGCGCATCGCCCGCAGCCGCGCGTGCGGCGCCGCGGCGCGCGGCTCCATCTTCGCCGCGAGCCGGTTGTCGAGCGTGGTGACCGAGAAATGCACCGTCGCCAGCCCCTGCGCGGCCAACGGCACCAGCAGGTCGAGGTCGCGCAGCACCAGGGCGTTCTTGGTGATCAGGCTGAAGGGATGGCGGGTTTCGGCCATGACCTCGATCAGTTGCCGGGTAACGCGGTAGCGGCGTTCGATCGGCTGGTAGGCATCGGTGTTGATGCCCAGCGCGATCGGCGAGCACACGTAGGCGGGCCGCGCCAGTTCCGCGCGCAGGCGTTCGGCGGCGTTGGTCTTGGCGAACAGCCGGGTCTCGAAATCCAGCCCCGGCGACAGGTCCAGGTACGCGTGCGAGGGCCGGGCGAAGCAGTAGATGCAGCCATGCTCGCAGCCGCGGTAGGGATTCACCGACTGGCTGAAGCCGACGTCCGGGGAACGGTTGCGGCTGACGATGCCGCGGGCCCGCTCCTCGACAACGACCGTCCCCGGCGCGCCGGCCTCGTCCTGCAGCGCCTGCAGGTTGTCCCAGCCGTCGTCCTCGGCCGCGGCGCTGCGCTTCTCGAAGCGGCCGGCCACCCACGAGGCCGAGCCACGGCCCTTGATCGCGGTCGGTTGCGGCGGACGGACGGGGCCCCGGGTGGTCATCGCGGGAGTGTGCCGTGCCCCGGTCTCAGGCCGTGCGACGGCCCGATCCGGCTGCGCCGGGCCGGGCCGCTGTCCTGATTGCCGGCGCGATGGCGTTGGATGGGCTGGAACCGGACCGCGGAGATGCGGTCCGGAGGGGGGGAGGTCATGCGCAATCGCCATGCGCCGGCACGGGGCGGCAGGGACGCGCCGATGGATGCGCCGGCATGAACGCGGCCGACGGGGCCCGCCACTGCGCGCTCTGGTTCGGGGTGCCCTCCGCCCGCGAACAGGCGCTGTTCGCCGCACACGGCTGGCGACTGCGCACCGTGCAGCTGGACTGCGCGCGCCAGGTCGGCATGCGCGGCAACGACGTGGTCATCGCCATCGCCGACCTGCGCTGCGTGGTACCGGGACAGCTGGCCGCACTGGAGCGCACGCTGTCCGAGTATCCCGAGCTGCCGATGCTGGCGCTGCTGGACGCGTCCGACCCCGCCGACCACGACGATCCGCTGCGGCAACGTGTGCTGCGCGGCTGCCGCGACACATTGCGTGCGCCGATCGACCAGGCGCGGCTGGCCGAGACCCTGGCGCGACTGGAGCCGGCACCCGCGCCGCGCCGCGATATCGACAGCATCGGCGGCCGCAGTCCGGCGATGCTGGGCGTGCGCGCGATGCTGCACCGCTACGCCGAGGTCGACCTGCCGGTGCTGATCACCGGCGAATCGGGCACCGGCAAGGAACTGGCGGCCCACGCGCTGCACGACCTGTCGCGGCGGCGCGACCGTCCGTTCGTCGCGATGAACTGCGGCGCGATCGCGCCGACGCTGGTGCAGTCGGAGCTGTTCGGCCACGAACGCGGTGCGTTCACCGGCGCGGCGACGCGCCGCCTGGGCCTGTTCGAATCGGCCGACGGCGGCACCGTGTTCCTCGACGAGATCGGCGACCTGCCGCTCGACGCGCAGACCAACCTGCTGCGGGTGCTGCAGGAAGGCACGATCGAGCGCGTCGGCAGTTCGCGGCCGGTGCATGTCGACGTGCGCGTGCTGGCGGCCACCCACGTCGATCTCGATGCCGCGATCGCGCAGGGCCGCTTCCGCCAGGACCTGTACTACCGGCTCGACGTGCTGCGCCTGCAGTTGCCGCCGCTGCGCGCCCGCGGCGACGACGTGGAACTGCTGGCCAGGGAGTTCCTCGATGCGTTCCGCACGCACAATCCGGTGCAGGCCCGCGGGTTCAGCGCGGCGGCGCGGCGGTGCCTGCGCGAGCACGACTGGCCCGGCAACGTCCGCGAGCTGCTCAACCGCGTGCGCCGCGCGGCCGTGGTCGCAGAACAGGCGCTGATCGAGCCACAGGACCTGCAGCTCGGTCCCGCCGGCGCGCAGGTGGTCGCGCTCGACGATCACCGCACCCGCACCGAACGCCAGGCGCTGCTCGATGCGCTGCGCGAGACCGGCTGCAACGTCAGTGCCAGCGCGCGCCGGCTGCGCGTGTCGCGGGTCACCGTCTACCGGCTGTGCCGCAAGCACGGCGTGTCGCTGGACGAGATGCGCTGAGCGGGGCCGCCGCCGCCGCCCGCGTGCGCGGCGGCCTGGGCCCGCTCTACCGGGCGCGATGGCGTTACAGCGCGTACGGCACCTTCAGCGTCAGGCTGAAGTCGGGCGCGTCCGGGGTCAGGCCGATGCCGAGCACGCCGACGAACGTCGCGCTCGGGGTCATCGCGTGGGTGACGCCCAGGCTCAGCGTCGCGGCGTTGGCGTCGCTGCCGATCAGCTTGACCCACTCCGCGCCCTCGTAACGGGTGCGCGCGCGGGCATTGAGGCGGTCGCTGAAGGAGATGCTGAGGCTGGTGCGCTCGTTGAACGCGAACGCGACGCCGGCGCCGAAGTAGTAGGCGTCGCCGAGCCGCACGCTGCCGGGATTGACCGTCGCCGGGTTGTTGTCGAGATCGGCGAAGTCGCGCGCGAAGGCACGCACGTAGCCGATGTTGCCGAACAGGATCGCCGGATCGGTGGTCTTGACCGCCGACAGGCCGACCGTCGCCTGCCACAGGCCGCTGCCGGTCGGCTGTTCCTCGGGCACCGCGAAGCGGATGAACTCGTCCTCGTCGCGCTCGAGCACGCGCCACGGGATGCCGTAGGGCTCGCGCCCGGTCGGCGCGGTCACGCCGAGGTTGAGCACGGTCTCCGGCCATGCGCCACGCTCGCCGGACAGCTTGAAGTTGGCGCTGGCGTTGATGTCGCCCAGGCCCGCGCCATCGGTCTGCTCCTGTGCGATCGCCGCCGCCGCGCCGCCGGCGCCGCCTTTCTGGTAGACGGTCTTGCGGGCGATGTAGGGCACGTCGAGGTTGAGGCTGAGACGCGGCGACACGCCCCAGCGCGCGGCGAGGTTGTAGGTGAGCGTGTCGGACTCGACGTTCTCGATCGCGATGTTGCCGAGGAAGATCGCATCCAGCGCGAGGAAGCCGTTGAGCGTGAGCTGCTTGCGGTCGTAACGGTTGTAGCTGATGCCGTTCTCGATCGTCAGCCGGCGGTTGAACAGCGCGGTGCTCTGCTGCTTGACGTCGGCGACGCTGCGGGTGTCGGCCTCCTGTGCGCGCTGCGCGTCCTCGGCGGTGCCGGCATAGCCTTCCTCGGCGCGGGGCGCGGGCGCGGTTGCCGGCGGCGGCGCGGCGGTGGCGGCCTGCGGCAGCGGTGCCGGTGCGGGGGCGGTCTGCGCGACCTGCGGCGCAAGGCCGCCGACGCGCGACTGCAGCGCCTGGATCTGCATGTCCAGCTCGCGCAGCCGGCGCACTTCCTGCGCGTAGCTGTGCTTGAGCGCGTTCAGTTCCTGCAGCAGCTGCTGCATCGCCGCGCGATCGGCTTCGCTCAATGCCGGCAGCGACTGGTCCTGCTGCGCGTGGTCCCGTACATCGGCCGGTACCGCTTCCTGCGCCAGCGCGGGGCCGCACGGGACGACGGCAACGGCAAGCGCGACGGCAAGCCGCCCTCGCGCGCATGGTGATGTCGATTTCAAGGTGCCCCTCCCGGATCGACGTGCTGGACGTGGCTCAAAGTCCGACGCCGCGGGTCATCGCGATCGCCTGTGCCACGTTCTGGTGGATGTTCTGGCCCGACGGCAGCGACTGGCGTACCAGATCGAGCTGCAGCTGGTTGCTGACCGCTTGGCCGTCGCCGGCGATGCGGATGCTCTGGCCGACCGAGCTGGCGCCGATCCACTGCTCTGTGGCGCCCTGCCCCGCGACCTGCAGCAGCACGCGCGCCGCGCCGTTGTCGAATCCGGCATGCGCGCTGGCGCCGCCGGACTGCGCGCTGGCGCTGGCGCTGCCGGCGAGCGCCGGGACCGGTGTTGCCGCATCGCCGTCGCGCACGGTCAGCGTGGTGCCGTTGCGCGCGTAGTTGCCGTCGCCGGCGACCTGGATGGCCTGCACCAGGCCGTCGACATTGCCCAGCCCAGACGCGTCGATGGTCCGGGTCCCCGACGCGACCGGCGCCGGCACGCCCTCGGTGATCGTCACGCTCGGCTCGAAGTGCAGTTGCGGCCTGCCGGCGGACAGGTCGAAGCCGATCCGCAGCGCGCCCTGCACGGTCTGGCCGCTGTCTGTCAGCCACGTCGACACCATCGACACGCCGAACCAGGCGATGCGGTTGTCGCCGACGATGTAGCGCCCGCGCATGTCGCCGAGCTCGGCGTCGGGGATCTCGTGCAGCGCCGCGCGCTGCGGGGCGGACGCCTGCTGCTGCGCGTGACATGGCCGCGGCACGCCCGCCAGGACGAGCACGGCCAGCGAGATCGTGGAAATCAGGGTGATGGCACGCATGATGGCGCTCCGTCAGAACAGGTCGGCATGGGTGAAGCCGAAATCCAGCAGCTCGGCATCAGTGACCGGGCCCTGGCGCGCGAACAGCGCCCGGGCGCTGGGGCGGGAGACCGGTTGCAGCAACACGGTGTTGCGGTCGAAGTCACTGGCGATAACGATGAAGACGGCGCGCGACGGCCACGATTCGAGGAACTCGGCCATCGGCACGCTGCGGTTGCCCAGGATCGGATCGGCCACCTCGACGATGTCGCCGACGACCTGCTTGAGCACCACGAAATGGCGGAAGCCGCGCACGTCCATCAGCACCAGGCCGGGAACGCGCAGGTCGCGCAGCCGGGCCTCGTCGACGCGATAGCCGCGCCCGCGCATGCCCAGCGATTCGACATAGCGCTTGATGTCCAGCAGCGAGAAGCCGCGTGCCTGCACGATGTCCGGATCGGCCAGGCCCATCATCCCTTCGATGACGGTGGCCTCGTCGACGTCGAGCCGGTAGGCGTACTTGAGCACCGTGGCCAGCGCCGCCGCGCCGCAGCTGTAGTCGGTGTGCTGGCGCACGAGGTGGCGGAAGCGTGCCTCGCGCATGCTCTCCACCGGAACCCGGTGCACCGCGCCATTGGGCAGGATGCCGTGGAACGCGACGTCGGCCGCGCGTGCATCCGGCGCGCACAGGAACAGACCACACAGCAGTGGCAGCGCCGCGAACGCGGCCCCGCGCAGGGATCGCTGCAACATGACGCCTCCGCTGGGAGCATCCCGGACCGCAGGGTGGCCGCAGCGCGGCTACGCGACGTGCGTCGGGAGCATGAACAGGGTCCGAGGAAGGCCCCGCGCCACGGGGCATGTGGCGCGGGGCTTCCGGGGATACCCGGCCAAGGGGGCCAGGCCGGGTATCACACCATGGTCGGCGTTACTCGCCGCCGTTGGTCGGCGGCGGTGCCGCCGTGCTCGGCTGGGCCACGGCCAGCGACAGGCTGTTGGCCTGCAGGTTGCCGGTGCCGGCCGCCACGTTGACGCCGATGTTGCCCGAGGCCTGGCTGAAGGCGCTGCCCGACAGGCTGGCGTCGTTGGTCGCCGCCACGGCCACCCAGCGGGAGGTCGTCACGGTGCCGCTGAGGCTGGCCTGCAGGTCGCTGTAGCCCAGTTCGACGAAGCCCAGTGCGCCGGACTCGCTGCCCGAGTAGCTGCCTTCCGAGTCGGTGTCGAACGCCAGCCCGCCCACGCCCTGGCGGTAGGGGTTGGCGACCGCGCCCTGGCTGTCGATGTCGTAGTCGGCGTGACCGATCACCGGACCATGCGGATGCAGCTCGCCCTGCCACATGTCGGCATAGAAGTTGGTCTGCTGGTAGGCGTTGCCGGTGGACGCGGTGCTGCCGCTGGCCTGGCCTTCATACGCACCGATGCCGACCGACTGGGTCAAGCCGCGCACCGGGCCGGCGAGCGAAACCTGCACGGTGTCGGTCAGCTTCTGGTAGCTGCCCTGGTTGCTGGTGACGTTGCCCGACGACGACTGGTTGGAGCTGACGGTCGCCTGCGCGTAGGCGGCGGTCGCCACCGACGCGGCCAGTGCGTTCTTCTGCGCGTTGTTGTTGCCGGCGGCGACGTTGACGCCGATGTTGCCCGACGCGGCCGAGAACGCGTTGCCGCCGAGGCTGGCGTCGTTGCGCACGCCCTCGTTCATCGTCAGGTTGCCCGAGCCGGACTGGTTGACGAAGATCTCGGCGTCGGCGAGGCCGAACGCGAAGCTGGCATCGGCCGCCGACAGCGCCGCGGCGTTGTCCTGCACGTTGTTGTCGCCGGCGGCGACGTTGAACGCCAGGTTGCCGGACGCCTCGGAACCGACGTCGCCATCGATCGACGCGGTGTTGTCGAGCTTGTCGTTGAGGCCGATGTTGCCGCTGACCGACTGGCGGTTGTCGATCAGCGCGATCGCCGCCGAGTCCAGGTCGATGTTGCCGGTGATCGTCGGGTCGCCGCTGAAGGCGATGTCCGAGCTCAGCGAGATGTCCTTGTCGATGTTCACCGACACGCCGTGTTCGTTGCGCTCGCGGCGGACGTCGGAGTTCACGTTCTCGGTACGCTCGATGTTCTCGTAGACCTGGTTGGTGCGGATGCGGTGCGCTTCGTCGAGGCTCTGGGCGACGTCGAGCGTGTAGGTCTCGGTCAGGCTCTGGTCGATGCTCTGGCTGACGTCGATGCTGTAGTTCTCGGTCAGCGACTGGTCGATGCTCTGGTTCCAGTCGAAGTTCTCGTTGACCGTGGTGTTGACCTCGGTATTGGTGTTGGTGACGTTGGTCTCGTAGTTGCGCACGTCGTCGATGGTGATGTCGTAGTCGACGATCCGCCAGTCCACGCTCTGGGCCTGGGCCACGCCCGCGGTCGCCGCGGTCACGGCGACGGCCAGCACTGTCCATTTCATGTTCCTGTTCATGATGTCCTCTCTCGCCTTCTCTGCTGTAGGTTCCCGTTGAAGTGCCGAATCACGGGCCGGTCTGCACCGACATCGACAGGGTGTTGCCGATGTCGTTTCCCGAACCCGCGACCTGATTGAGCTGCAGCACGCCGTCGAAACCCTGCAATGCAGTGGCCTCCACGGCCGCCGTGCGGCGGACCGTGTTCGCGCTCCCCGCTTCGCCGACGTGCCGTTGCCCCGCCGACGCGAACGACGACGCCAGACTGCTGTCGTCGTCGGTTTCGCGTATGCCCCGTTGCGCCAGCGACATCGCCACCACGTTGGACATGGCGTTGCGGTTGCCGCTGGCCTGATTGATCGATGCGATGCCCGATGCGCCGGCCAGCGCATCGCCGGCGATGACCGCCGACGCCTGCGCCGGCGACGGCGCGCTGTCGTCGCCGCGCCGCTGGCGCACGTCCGCCGATGCCAGCGCATGGGTGCCGACCGCGACGCTGCGCACGCTGGCCTGCTGGTTGAAATCGCCCGCGGCCAGGTTGATCGCCATCGCGCCGTTGGCGCCGGCGAACGCGCGCCCGTCGATCCGCGAGTCCGCCAGGTAGGCGAGCATTTCCGGATAGTCGTCGGCCGCCGGCAGCGCACCGGCCGCGGTCACGCCCAGCACCACCAGGACGAGGCGGATGCCTGGGCTCACGGGCCACCGCCATTGGCCGGCTGGCCGAGCGGAAACTGTGCCAGCGCACCGGTGACCTGGGTCCCGATGCCGCGGGTGGTGGCGCCGACCGTGCCGAGCGTGCCGCCCAGCGCACCACCGAGCGGATTGGCGGATGCGCCGGCGCCGTCGCGCGGGCCGCCGCCCAGGGCGCTGCCGATGGCCGAGTTCACCGTGGTTGCCATGTGGCCCGTGGCCTGCGCGGCACCGGGTTCGACGCGGTTGCCGGTGTCGAGCGCGAGGAAATCGGCATCGGTCAGCTCGCCGTCGGCCAGCAGCGGCGCCAGCTGCGCGGTCGGTGTCGGGTCGACGATCAGGCCGACGCTCGGCGGCACCCGGCGCACCGCGTGGCGCGCGTTGACGTCGCGCAGCAGCACCATCTCGCCGTGGTTGGCATGGACCCCGGTGCGCGCGCCTGCGGCGTCAGCCGGCAACGCGGCCAGTACGCCGGCGCCGGCCAGCAGGGCGATGGCGGGGAAGCGGACGATGGGAGACATGCGCAGTTCCTCGGGGTCGGGCCAGAGAAACAACGCACGCGCCGTGCCAGTCGTATGAGTCCAATGAAATCAGATACTTGAGAGTCGTTTCCCGCGGATGCGCGCGACCCCCGCGGTGCACGCATGTATCACCCGGAAGCGGCCGCCGCGCGCGTCGGGCCGCGTCGCGACGCGTTTCCCGCGGCCGGCCGGGGTGTATCGCCGGCGTGACACCCCGCAGGTGACGGTTTACATCGACGCCGCCCCGGGCCGCGCTCGCTTACCCTGTCGCCCGGCGCAACCGGCGCCATCGCGGGATCCCCATGTTCGATACCCTGCAACGCGGCTGGGATGCGTTCGTCTCCACGCCCCATCTGCTCACGTTCCTGGCCGTCGGCTGGGCGCTGTATCTGGCGCTGCTGGGCGGCTGGATCGTGCTGCAGAAGCGCGAACCGGTGGCGACGCTCAGCTGGCTGCTCGGCCTGGCGCTGCTGCCCTATCTCGGCTTTCTGGTCTACCAGGTGTTCGGGCCGCAGAAGATCCGCCGCAACCGCCTGCGGCGCGCACGCAGCCGCGCGACGATGTCGGCGGCGCAGCTCGATGCCGAAGACAGCGAGGCGGCCGAGCTGATCCGCCTGTCGCAGGCGGCCACCGCCCTGCCGGTGTCGTCGTCGCGCGAGGTGCGCCTGCTGGTCGACGGCGCGGCGAAGTACCGCGCGCTGATCGACGACATCGCGCAGGCGCGGCACCACGTCCATCTGGAGTACTACATCTACCAGCCCGATGCCGCCGGCACCGCCGTGCGCGACGCGTTGATCGCCCGCGCGCGCGATGGCGTCCGCGTCCGGCTGCTGCTCGACGCGGTGGGCTCGCCGGCCGCGCGCCGGTTCTTCGCGCCGCTGCTCGAGGCCGGCGGCGAGCTCGCCTGGTTCCATCCGACCCGCTTCGGGCGGTTCTGGAAACGCCCCTGGGCCAACCTGCGCACGCACCGCAAGATCGTGGTCATCGACGGCCGCATCGCCTACACCGGCGGCATGAACATCTGCGACGACCAGGACGAGTCGCGCAGGGCCGATGCCTATCGCGACCTGCACCTGCGCCTGACCGGCAAGGCGGTCCGGGTGCTGCAGCTGGTGTTCGCCGAGGACTGGGCCTACGCCACCGGGCGCCGCGATTTCCTCGCCGAGGTCGAGCGGCAGACGCCGCAGGCCGATCCGGGACCGATCCGCACCCAGGTGCTGAGCTCGGGGCCGGATTCGTCATGGGAAGCCATCCACCGTGCCCACGTCGGCGCCATCCACGCGGCCAGGCGCCGGGTGTGGATGACCACGCCCTACTTCGTGCCCGGCGAGGCCGCGATGATGGCGCTGACCTCGGCCGCGCTGGCCGGCCTCGACGTGCGCCTGATCGTGCCGCGCAACAGCGATTCGCGGCTGGTGACGCTGGCGGCGCGCTCGTACTTCGGCCCGCTGCTGGTGGCGGGGGTCAAGGTCTACGAGTACGGTCCGCGGATGCTGCACAGCAAGACGCTGCTGATCGACGACGGGATCGCCATCATCGGCAGCGCCAACTTCGACCACCGCAGCTTCCGGCTCAACTTCGAGGTCTCGATGCTGTTCGACGACGCGGGCATCGCCGCGGAACTGGAGCGCTTCATCAACGGCGAGTTCGCCCACGCGCCGCGCGTGCAACGCGGCCGCAAGCGCGGACTGCTGACCGCACGCCTGCCCGAAGCCCTGGCGCGGCTGTGTTCGCCGCTGCTGTGACCCCCGGCCTCCCGGGGCGCGGCGGCATAGCGGCACGACGGCCGGCGCGCGGGGCACGACAACCGGTGCTGCCGGCGGCGAGGCTGAACCGGTAGACTTGGCCGCACGTCCGGTGGAGACCGCCCATGCCCTGGCTGTTGCTGTTGTTCGCGATCGGCGCGCTGGTGGTCGCGTTCTCGACCAAGTCCGTCGCCGTGGCCGTGATCGCCCTGCTGCTGTCGCTGGTGCTGGTGGTGCTGTGGGTACTGGGCCTGATGGCGCAACGCGTGGGCAACCAGTCGCGCAGCGAGGCGCTGATGGTCGACCCGGCCGAACTGCGCCGCCTGCGCGAGCAGGCCGAAGCGCGCCGCAACGGCGGCGCGGCGCCGCCGGAACCGCGGGCCGACGCCTGATGCTGCAGTCGACGCGGCATGGCTGAGCTGCCGACGCGGCTGAGCGTCAACCTCAACAAGATCGCCGTGCTGCGCAATTCCCGCGGCGGCGGCAAACCCGATGTCCTGCACGCCGCACGGGTCTGCCTGGATGCCGGCGCGGACGGCATTACCGTGCATCCGCGGCCCGATGCCCGCCATATCCGCGCCGACGACGTGATCGCGCTGGCCGCGCTGACCTCGGCGCGCGGGGTCGAGTTCAACATCGAAGGCAATCCCTTCGCGGCGCCGCGGGCGGGCTATCCCGGACTGCTCGCGCTGTGCACGCGGACGCGGCCGGCGCAGGTCACCCTGGTCCCCGATGGCGATGGCCAGCTGACTTCCGACCACGGGTTCGATTTCGGTCGCGACGCCGCCGCGCTGCGGCCGCTGGTGGCCGCGTTCCGGGTGCTGGGTTGCCGCGTCAGCCTGTTCGCCGATGCCGGCGCCGACGTGGCGGAAGCCGCTTCGATCGGCGCCGACCGCATCGAGCTCTACACCGGCCCTTGGGCCGAGGCATTCGATGCGGGCACCGCGGCCCAGGTCCTGCCGCTGTTCCAGGCCACCGCGGCCCGGGCGCGCGCCGCGGGACTTGGCGTCAACGCCGGGCACGACCTGAGCCAGGCCAACCTCGGCGCGTTCGTGGCAGCGCTCGGCCGGGTCGACGAAGTGTCCATCGGCCACGCCCTGATCGGCGAAGCCCTGTACGACGGGCTGGCGACCACCGTCGCCCGCTATCTGGCGATCCTGCGGGCCGCATCCGGCGCGTAGGTCGGGGCAACGCCCCCGACGCGAGGATGCCCGCCCAGACCACATCGAGCGGGTGCTTCGCGATACCCGGCGAATCCGGATGCCGCGTACGACGATCGCGTGGCGTCGACCTGCGGTCGAGAATCCCGGAAATCGGAGAAGAACCCAAAAAAAACGCCGCCCGAAGGCGGCGTGAAAAAACAATCCAGGTAAGCGTCGGACCTGCTGCAGGCAGGTCCCGACGATGTCACGTGTGCTGCGGCTGTCGCGCGGTTACTTGCGGACGAAGCCGATCTTCTGCATCTGCGCGTTCTTGGCCTCGGCCAGCACCTTGGCCAGCACGCCGTAGTCGGCGTCCTCGCTGGTGTCGATCTCCAGCGTCGGCTGGTTGGTGGGGTCGCGCTGGACTTCCGACTCCATCATGTTGCGCAGCGCCGAAAGCGGGGTCGGGCTGTCGTTCCAGTACAGCTGGCCCGAAGCGTCGATGCGCAGCCGGATCGGCTCCGGCGGCTCCACCCGGTCGATCTGTGGCGGCGCCGCCTGCGGCAGGTCGATGTCGATCGGATAGGACAACTGCGGCGCGGTCACCATGAAGATGATCAGCAGCACCAGCATCACGTCGCAGAGCGGAATGATGTTGATGTCGGCCATCGGGCCTTCGCCACCGGATGAAAATGCCATGAGTGTTGCTCCGGTTTAGTTTTCGCGCGTCGCGACGAAGCCGACCTTGCGCATGCCCTGGGCCTGCGCAACGTTGACCACCTCGTTGATCGTGCGGTACTTCGTCGTCGAGTCGCCACGGATGTTGACCGGCGGCTGCGGCGTCTTCTGCGCTTCCACCGACAACGCGCTCTCCAGCAGCTGGATGCTGACCGGCTCGTCGTTGAGGAAGATGTCGCCGTTGTCGGTCACCGCGATCGTGATCGGCGGTGCCGGCGGCGCCTGATCCGGACGCTCATCCAGATTGGCCTGCGGCAGCTCGACCTGGACCCTGTGCGCCATCAGCGGTGCCGTGACCATGAAGATGATCAGCAGCACCAGCATGACGTCGACAAGCGGGACGATGTTGATCGTGGCATTGACCTTGTCGTTGCCACCACCTGTGCTGAAAGCCATATCAGGACTCCGTCGTCGTTATCGTTCTGCTCAGGCCTTGGCAGCCGGCGGTGCGACGTCGCCGACGCGCGAACCGGTTGCGAAGAAGTCGTGCAGGTCGTGCGCGAAGGTGTCGAGCTTGTTGTTCGTGCCGCGGTTGAGGCGGACGAAGAAGTTGTAGCCCAGCACCGCCGGGATCGCGACGCCCAGACCGATCGCGGTCATGATCAGCGCCTCGCCGACCGGACCGGCAACCGCGCCGATGTCGGCCTGGCCGCTGGCGCCGATGCGGATCAGCGCGCGGTAGATGCCCCACACCGTACCGAGCAGACCCACGAACGGGGCGGTCGCGCCGACGGTCGCGAGTACGGTCAGGCCGTTCTCGAGCTTCAGCGACTCGCGGGTGACGGCCTGGCGCAGGGCGCGGTCGACGAACTCAGAGCGGTTCAGCGACTCGACCAGGCGCGAGCCTTCGTGGCGCTGGTGGTGCGCGGCGGCCTGGGCGGCATCGAGTGCGACCTTCGAGAAGGGCTCGCTGCCCGGCTGCTCTTCCATGTGGCGGATCGCGTCCTGCGCGTTCGGGGTTTCCCAGAACGTGGCGATGACGCGGTCCGAACTGCCGCGCAGGCGGATGTTCTTGATGATGTTGTAGACGATCCAGTAGATCGACATGGCGGACATGATGACCAGCGTGGCCAGCACCACGTAGCCGACGGCATCCATGTGCTGAAGCATGTCCGCGAAGCCCATCTGCTGCAGGGCTGCAGCGTTGTTGCCGGCTCCGGTCGGGGCGTTGGTGGTTTCCTGCAGCATGACGCTTACCTTCTAGATGTTGTGGTGTGGAGTGTGAAGCGGTGACGCGGGTCTAGCGAAGCGCCTCGGGGACGCCGGATTTTTTCGACAGCGGATGACGTGTGATCGGTCAGCGCGGTCAGCTCAGGCTGAAGTCGACCGGGACGCGGACCCGGCCCGCGGACGGCTTGCCGTCCTTCATCGCGGGCTGGAACGACCACTTGCGCGCGGCCTCGATCGCGGCGCGGTCGAGATCGCGGTTGCGGCTCGAACGCTCGACCGACACGTTGGTGACGTTGCCGTTGGCGTCGACGTCGATGACCAGGATCACCGTGCCCTCGATCTGCGCGCGGGCCGCGGCCGGCGGGTAGCGCGGCGGGTTCATGTTCTTCGAGGCGATGTCGACGCTGGCGCCGATGTCCGCGGCCGGCGCCGGCGGCGCGGGCGGGGCCGGCGGCGGGGCTGGCACGTCCATCGGACCCGGATCGTCGAACACGACCGGCGGCTGCTGCGGTGGCGGCGGCAGCGGCGTGGGGCGCGGCGGCGACAGTTCCTTGATCGGCGTCGGCTTCGGCGGCTCCGGCGGCGGCGGCGGCGGAGGGGGCGGCGGCGGCGGCGGCTCGATGATCACCACCCGCGTCGCATGCTCTTCCTCGGGCGCGGCGTTGGGCGGGTTGACCGGCGCGAGCAGCAGCATCACTGCGGCGGCATGGAACGCGACCACCAGCGTGAAGCCGGTGATGCGGGCCCAGTTCAGACCTTCGTCTTCGTCGTTCCTGTCGGTCGAGCGTAACGTCATGCGGAAAACTCACGTGGGGCCGGGGCTGCGAAGCACCGGTGGGAAAGTCGATCTGCCGCCCTTGCCAGCGACAGGAACCCTGAAGCTTATACCAATCCCGTTGCGCAGCACCATCCGTGACGTGCAACAACTTTTTCTTAACGCGACGAGAGGATCCGCTCCGCGTCGGTGTTCGAAGTCAGGCCCTTGGCGATCGCCTGGCGGGCGGCTTCCTTGGCTTCGTCGGTCCGGCCCTCCTGGTGCAGGATCTTGGCCAGGTTGAGGTAGGCGTCGCCATTCTCGGCCAGCGGCGCCGCCCTGCGGTAGGCATCGATGGCCGGTCCGACCTGGTCGGAAAAGTAGTATGCCTGCGCCAGCGCCACCAGCGTGCGGTAGTCCGACGGCAGGATGTTCTTCTCCAGCCCTTCGTTGATGACCGCGATCGCCTCGCGCTCCTTGTTGTCGCTGTTGAGGTAGACCGCGTAGAGGTTGCGGTACTCGGATTCCTCGGTCAGCTGGCCGCTGGCGCGCAGCCGCTCGAGTACCTCGGCGGCCTTGTCGTTCTGGTCGGTCTGCAGGTAGGACACGGCCAGGTTCATCTGCGACTGCTTGTCGTCCGGCGCGCTGGCGGCGATCTGCTCGGCCAGCTGCGCGGCCTCGGCGCTCTGGCCGGACTCGGCATAGGACGCCATCAGGATCTGGGTCCACTGCGGATTGACCTCGCCACCGCCTTCGACCAGCGGCTTGAGCACCGCGATCGCCTCGGGATAACGCTCCAGGCGATAGAGGATGTTGCCCTTCAGTGCCTGGTCGGCGGGATCGGCGGACGCGGACTCGGCGAGGTAGGTGTCGAGCGTGGCCAGCGCGTCGGCGTACTGGTCGTCCTGCGCCTGCAGCTGGGCGATGATCAGCATGCTCTGGAAGTGGTCGTTGTTCTTCAGGCCGCCACCGTCGATGGCCTGCCGCAGGTAGGCGATCGCACGGGCATTGTCGTCATTGAGAAACAGCTGCCCGGCCAGCAGCGCGGCCATCGACTTGTCGTATTCGTTGGCGCGCGGGTTGGCGATGATCTCCTCGGCCAGCGGCAGCGCCTTGTCGACGTCCTGGGCGTTGTAGGCGTCCGACAGGGCGTTGAGCTGCTTGATCAGCCGTTCGCTGGCGGTCACGCCCGGTTCCTTGCGCGCGGCATCCGGGTAGCGCGCCGCTTCCTGCTGCTGGGCCTGCTGGCGCGATCCGCGACGCTCGCTGCGGTCCGACGAGCGGGCGTTGCGGGTGCTGCGCTCGGAACGTTCGGACCGGTCGCTGCCGGCCTCGTCCTGGGCCGCCGCCGGCGCGGCGAAGACCAGCAGCGCGGTGGCGATGGCAGCGGCGAGCGCCTGGTGGGACACGCGGGACTTCAACATCTCTTCACCTCGGATTGGCAGGACGGCATCGTGACTGCGGATGCCGGTATATGTGTGTGTATGTACGGTGGAGCTTTCGTGGAAGGATACGGGCGAAGGCCGCCTGTCAGCCACAGGCCGGCCGGCGGCCGGCCGCCCGTGCCTGCTCGTAGGTTGGCACCAAGTTCGTGGCGCGTGCCTGCAGTTCGCTAATGCGGCTCTCGGGATTGGGGTGCGTCGACAGCCACTGCGGTGGTCGGCTGCCGCCGCTGGCGGCGATCATGTTCTGCCACAACCCGACTGCGGCACGCGGATCGAAACCGGCCTTGGCCATCAGTTCCTGACCGACAACGTCGGCCTCGGTTTCCTGGGAGCGGGTGCCGGGCAGCAGGACCAGAGTCTGCAGCGCAGCGCCGCCGATTTGGCTGGTGGTCTGCGTGGCGCCTTCACCGTAGCGCGATCCGACCAACGCACCGGCCACGCCCAGCGCGCCCTGCGCGCCCAGTTGCCGTGTGATGCGCTCGTCATGGTGGTTGGCGTAGACATGGCCGATTTCGTGCGCGATCACCGCGGCCAGCTGGTCCTGGTCGCGGGCGACGGTCAGGATGCCGGTATACACGCCGACCTTGCCGCCCGGCAGCGCGAAGGCATTTGGGTTGTCGTCGACGAACACCACCGACTCCCAGTTCAGACGCCGCGCATCGGCCGGCAGCTCGCGCACAACGGCGGTGACGATGCAACGCACGTAGGCCTGCTGTTTGGCATCGGGCGACTGCTGCAGCTTGCTCTTGGTCTCGGCGAAAGCCTGCTCACCCATCTGGTCGAGCTGCGCCTGCGACACTGCGCCCACATACTGGGTGCGACCGGTCGGCGAGGTCGTCGTCGCGCAGGCGGTGAGCACCAGCATCGTCGCGATCGCGGCGGTCAGCGTTCTCATGGCAAGTCTCCCTGTTCCGGATACCCGTTGTAAGGCGGCGCGGATTAACGTTTCGTCAATCCGGCGCGGGCATCCTGCGCCACGCGCCGCAATGCCTGTCGGCTAGTCCGGCGATCAGATGTCGAGGTTGGCGACCTTCAGCGCGTTGTCGTCGATGAACGCGCGGCGCGGCTCGACCACGTCGCCCATCAGCGTGCTGAAGATCTCGTCGGCGGCGACCGCGTCCTCGATCCGCACCTGCAGCAGGCGGCGGGTTTCCGGGTTGACCGTGGTGTCCCACAGCTGCTCGGGGTTCATCTCGCCCAGGCCCTTGAAGCGCTGGATCTGGCGGCCCTTCTTGGCCTCGTCCATCAGCCAGGCCTGGGCGTCGGCGAACGACTTCACCGGCTGCGCGCGGTTGCCGCGGACGATCTGCGCGCCGTCGCGGATCAGGCCGTGCAACTGGCGCGCGACCTCGCCCACCGCGCGCAGTTCGCCGGTCTCCAGCGCCGCCAGCGGCAGCAGCTGGATGATGTCCACGCCCATGTGCTGGCGCTCGATGGTCAGCACCGCGCCGCGGGATTCGTTGGCCGGCTGCACCGCAAGCCGGTAGCGCGGACGCCCCAGGCCCTTCTGGTTGAGCCGCGCCTCGAGCGCGCGCAACGTGGCATCGACCGCGTCGGCGTCGCCGCCGGTGAGCGGAGCGGTGTCGATCAGCAGCTCCAGCACGCCGGGATCGTAGCGGTGGGCGTTGCGGGCGATCGCCTCCTTGGCCGCGGCGAAGGCCAGCAGCAGCTTCTCCAGCGCCGCGCCCTCGATCGCCGGCTCGCCGGCCGCCGGCGTCAGCGTCGCGCCCTCGACCGCGTTGCCGGCCAGGTAGGCATCGAGCGCGGCGTCGTCCTTGAGGTAGAGCTCGTTCTTGCCCTGCTTGATCTTGTACAGCGGCGGCAGGCCGATGTAGACGTGGCCGCGCTCGATCAGCTCCGGCATCTGCCGGTAGAAGAAGGTCAGCAGCAGGGTGCGGATGTGCGAGCCGTCGACGTCGGCGTCGGTCATCAGGATGATGCGGTGGTAGCGCAGCTTGTCCGGGTTGTATTCGTCCTTGCCGATACCGGTGCCCAGCGCGGTAATCAGGGTGCCGACCTCGGCGCTGGCCAGCATGCGGTCGAAGCGCGCGCGCTCGACGTTGAGGATCTTGCCCTTCAACGGCAGGATCGCCTGGGTCTTGCGGTTGCGGCCCTGCTTGGCCGAGCCGCCGGCCGAGTCGCCCTCGACGATGAACAGCTCCGACAGCGCCGGATCCTTCTCCTGGCAGTCCGCCAGCTTGCCCGGCAGGCCGGCGATATCCAGCGCACCCTTGCGCCGGGTCAGGTCGCGGGCCTTGCGCGCGGCCTCGCGGGCACGCGCGGCATCGACGATCTTGCCGGCGATCGCGCGAGCCTCGTTGGGGTTTTCTTCGAGGAACTCCTGCAAACGCGCGCCGAACGCGCTTTCAACGACGGGTCTCACCTCGGATGAGACCAGCTTTTCCTTGGTCTGCGAGGAAAAGCTCGGGTCCGGCACCTTGACCGACAGCACCGCGATCATGCCCTCGCGCATGTCGTCGCCCGACAGCGCGACCTTGGCCTGCTTCGCGATCCCGTTCTGCTCGATGTAGTTGGTCAGCGTCCGGGTCAGCGCGGCGCGGAACCCCATCAGGTGGGTGCCGCCGTCCTTCTGCGGGATGTTGTTGGTGAAGCAGAACATCGTTTCCTGGTAGGCGTCGGTCCACTGCAGCGCGACGTCGACGGTGATCCCGTTCTGCTCGCCGGTCACCGAGATCACGTTCGGGTGCAGCGGCGTCTTGAGCTGGGCCAGGTGCTGGACGAAGGAACGGATGCCACCCTCGTACTGGAACACGTCGTGGCGGCCGTCGCCGCGCAGATCGGACAGGTCGATGCGCACGCCGGAATTGAGGAACGACAGCTCGCGCAGGCGGCGGGCGAGGATGTCGTACTGGAAGGTGACGTCGGTGAACGTCTCCACCGCCGGCCAGAACCGCAGCAGCGTGCCGCGTTTGTCCGACGGCTCGAGCTGCTCGAGCGGCGCCACCGGTTCGCCCATCCGGTATTCCTGGTGGTAGTGGAACCCGTCGCGCCAGATGTCGAGCGTCAGCTTCTGCGACAGCGCGTTCACCACCGACACGCCGACGCCATGCAGGCCGCCGGAGACCTTGTAGCTGTTGTCGTCGAACTTACCGCCCGCGTGCAGCTGGGTCATGATGACCTGGGCCGCGGACACGCCCTCTTCCTTGTGGATGTCGACCGGGATGCCGCGGCCGTTGTCGGACACCGACACCGAGCCGTCCTCGTGGACGATGACGAAGATGTCGTCGGCATGGCCCGCCAGGGCCTCGTCGATCGCGTTGTCGACGACCTCGAACACCATGTGGTGCAGGCCGGTGCCGTCGTGGACGTCGCCGATGTACATGCCGGGCCGCTTGCGGACGGCCTCGAGGCCGCGCAGGACGGTGATGCGGCTGGAGTCGTAGTCGGAATTGGCGGGGATGTCGCCGGGGATGATCTCGTCGCTCATTCGGTTCGCTGTCTGGCCGGAGCGCGGCGTCGTCCGGGCGCGCATGGCGCGGGAGACCGCGGTGGCGCGCGGCGCGTAACGAGGGGCCGCAGACCATGAATCATAGCATTTCCGGGGCCGCCACCCGGGCCGTGTTCCACGTGGAACACGGCCGGAACGCCCTCGTGTTCAGGCCGGCGACGGCCGGCAGCACAGCGGTCAGACGCCGCATCCCGGACCGGCCGGATCGACCGGCGGTGCGCCCTCGGGCCGGACGACGCCGGCGGGGACCACACGGCCCTGTTCCACGTGGAACACCGACGCATTGGCCAGGACCGCCTCCGGCCAGTGCGGCGGGACCTCGGTGCCGGTCAGCAGCACCTGCGCGCCGGCTTCCGCCAGATGGGCCAGCACGTGCTGCTGGTGGTGGCGGTCCAGCTCCGAGGCCAGATCGTCGAGCGCGATGACCGGCCATGCCCCCGCCACGGCCGCGCAATCCTCCGCCTGGGCCAGCAGGCAGCACAACGCCGCCTGCTTGGCCTGTCCCCGCGACAGCAGCGACTGGTCCGGGTTGTCGGCGAACGCGATGCGCCAGTCCGCGCGGTGCGGGCCCACCGTGGTATAGCCGAGGTTCCGGTCGCGCTCGCGGGCGACGAGCAGGGCATCGGCCAGCGACAGGTCGGCGCGCCGCCATCCGGGCTGGAACGTCAGCTGCGGCGCGCCCAGCGACGGCGCCAGGCGCGCGGCGATGCGCTGCAGGGCGGCCTGCAGGCGCAGCAGGTATTGTTCGCGGCGACGATCCAGCGGCGCGGCCGCATCCGCGAGCTCGACGTCCCAAGCATCCAGCTGGGCGCCGCCGGCACCGGACTTCAGCAGCGCATTGCGCTGCTTCAGCGCCCGTGCGTAGCGCCGCCACTGGCCGAGGAAATCCTGTTCCACGTGGAACAGTCCCCAGTCGAGGAACCGCCGCCGCACCTCGCTGCTGCCGGACACCAGCGCGTGGCTGCCGGGCTCGAAGGTCACGACCATCAGGGCCGCGCACAGATCGCCCAGTTGCGGCACGGTGGCGCCATCCAGGCGTCCTTCCCAGCTGGCGCCGGCATGCCGAAGGCCCGCCCGGCGCGGCCGTTCTCCCGGCGCCGGCAGCCACTCCGCGTAGACCTCGAGCGCGTCGCTGCCGCGCCGGACCAGTCCGTCACGGACACGTCCGCGGAAGCTGCGGCCATACGCCATCAGATGCAGACCTTCCAGCACGCTGGTCTTGCCGGCGCCATTGTCGCCGAGCAGCAGGTTGAGCCCGGGCCCGGGCGCCAACGACACCGTGTCGAGGTTGCGCAGCTGGCGGAGGTCGAGGCGGGTGATCAGCACGAAGGATCCTGCGCGGACGGGAGCGGAACGTGATGCGGAACGGAAAACGCCCGGCAGGGCCGGGCGTCGTGTTCCACGTGAAACATGCCCGGGCGGAATCCTCCGGGCACGGTCCGGGCGGTCAGAGCCGCAGCGGCATCACGACATGGCGGCTGCGCTCGTCGGCGGCTTCGCGTACCAGCGCCGAGGAGTTCGCATCGCGCAGCTTGAGGATCACCTGCTCGCCGCGCAGCGCGGTCAGCGCGTCCAGCAGGTAGTTGACGTTGAAGCCCACCGCCAGGTCGTCGACCTTGGTCTCGGCCTCGACTTCCTCCTGCGCCTCTTCCTGCTCGGGATTGTGCGCGTTGATCTTCACCGTCCCCGGCGAGACTTCCAGCCGCACGCCGCGATACTTCTCGTTGGACAGGATCGCCACGCGCTGCAGCGCGGCGCGCAGGACCTCGCGGTCGATCTTGACCTCGCGGTCGGCACCGATCGGGATCACCGCCTCGTAATCGGGGAAACGCCCGTCGATCAGCTTGCTGGTGAAGGTGACATCGTCGCGCTTGACCCGCAGGTGATTGCGGCCGAGTTCCAGCTCCAGGGCCTTGTCGCCGCCTTCCAGCAGGCGCTGCAGCTCGGTCACGCCCTTGCGCGGCAGGATGATCTGGCGCTTGGACTGCACCGCGTCCTCCAGCGTTGTCTCGCACAGCGCCAGGCGATGGCCGTCGGTGGCGACGCAGCGCAGGCGCGTGTCGCCGAGATCGAACAGCAGGCCGTTGAGGTAGTAGCGCACGTCCTGCTGGGCCATCGCGAACGCGGTGCGCTCGATCAGCTCCTTGAGCGCGGCTTCCGGCACCGCGATGCGCTCGGTCGCCTCGACCTCGTCGACCGACGGGAAATCGCCGGCAGGCAGGGTCGCCAGGGTGAAGCGGCTGCGTCCGGCCTGCACCGTGACCTTGTCGCCGGACTGCGAGATCACGACCTTGCTGCCGTCGGGCAGCGCGCGGACGATGTCGAACAGCTTGCGCGCCGGGATCGTGGTTTCGCCGTCCTGGGCGTCTTCGACCGCGCGTCGCGAGACCATCTCGACCTCGAGGTCGGTCCCGGTCAGCGACAGCTGGCCGTCATGGACCTGGACCAGCAGGTTGGCCAGCACGGGCAGGGTCTGCCGGCGTTCGACGACATTGACGACCTGAGCCAGCGGCTTCAGCAGAGTTTCGCGTTGCAGACTGAAACGCATGTCGGTGTTATCCCCTTGTCCCGAGCTTTTTTAAGAAAGGAATAAATCTAAAGAAGGTGGAGCTGGGTGCCGCCAAAACCGGGTGATATGTCTCGTAACACCCTGATTTGAATGAATTTTCCGGAAGTACAACCCGGTGGACAACTGGGCGCGGCCGGTGCCCGGAGCCTGTGGACAACCTGGTGGGGGCCAATCCATCCACAGCTTCTCCACCCCTTGCGCCACAACTGCCCACACCCCGGTCGCCCCCAGCTTACTCGCTGAGCTTGCGGATCAGCTTGTCCCAGTCCTCGCGCAGCTTGCCGTCGCTTTCGATCAGCGTGCGGATCTGCCGGCAGGCGTGCAGCACCGTCGTATGGTCGCGACCGGCGAACGCCTCGCCGATCTCCGGCAGGCTGTGTTCGGTCAGTTCCTTGGACAGCGCCATCGCCACCTGCCTGGGACGTGCCAGCGAACGGGTGCGCCGTTTCGACAGCAAATCCTTGATCTGCAAGCCATAGTAGTCTGCCACGACCTTCTGGATGTTGGCGATGCTGATGGCCTGCTGCTGGGCCCGCAGCAGGTCGCGCAGGGTCTCCTGGGCGAACTCCACGGTGATCGCCCGGCCCATGAAATTGGCGCGCGCCGCCAGCGTGTTCAGCGCGCCTTCGAGGTCGCGTACGTTCGAGTGCATCTTCTTGGCCAGCAGGAACGCCACGTCGTCGGGCATCTGGGTGCCGCGCTCGCGGGCCTTGGCCAGCACGATCGCCGCGCGGGTCTCGAAATCCGGTGGATCGATCGCCACCGACAGGCCCCACGACAGCCGCGACTTCAGCCTCGGCTCCAGCCCCTCGACCTCGCGCGGATAGCGGTCGCAGGTCATGATGATCTGCTGCTTGCTGTCGAACAGCGTGTTGAAGGTGTGGAAGAACTCCTCCTGGGTCCGGTCCTTGCCGGCGAAGAACTGGATGTCGTCGATCAGCAGCGCGTCGATCTGGCGGAACTGGCGCTTGAACTGGTCCGAGGTCCGTTCCTGGATCGAGCGGAAGAACGCGCTGTAGAACTCCTCCGAGCGCAGGTACAGGATCCGCGCACGCGGGTTGATCCGGCGCATCTCGTTGCCGGCGGCGAACATCAGGTGGGTCTTGCCCAGGCCGGTGCCGCCGTAGAGCAGCAGCGGGTTGTGGGCGCGTTCGCCGGGATTGAGCGCGGCCTGCCAGGCGGCGGCGCGGCCCATCTGGTTGCTGCGGCCCTCGACGAAGTTGTCGAAGGTGTAGTGGTTGTCCAGGTTGCCGGAGAAGGCCTCCATCGGCGCTGCCGCCGGCCCGCGTCCGGGGTCTGCGGCGCCGGCCGGCACCGGTGCCGGCGCGCGCGGCAGCGAGCCGACCTGCAGGCTGACGTCGTCGATGCCGCCGAAGTGTTCCAGCAGCTCGCGGATGCGCGGCAGGTAGCGCGCCTGCACCTCGTCGCGGACGAAGGCGTTGGGGGCATACAGCACGGTGGTCTGCGCGTTCGCCTGTGCCTGCAGCGGCTTGAGCCAGGTGTGGACATCCTCGGCCGGGAATTCGGCTTCGAGGCGTTGGAGGCAGCGGGGCCAGGCATCCATCATGCGTACGGGATTCGACAAAGCGGGCACCGCCGCGCAGCTGCGCGGTTCCGGGACCGGGAGAAGGGCAGGCAGACTATCACCTGCCCGCGCACGGGCGCATCCCGCGGTGCGGCCGATGCCGGCGTGGCTTGACCGGGTCATCGCCGCACCGCTAGAATTTCCGGTTCCTTATCTGTCGCGTCGCCCCGAAGGCTTCTCCATGGCTACCAAGCGCACCTACCAGCCCAGCAATCTCAAGCGCAAGCGCGACCACGGTTTCCGTGCCCGCATGGCGACGGCCGACGGCCGCAAGATCCTCGCCCGCCGTCGCGCGAAGGGCCGCAAGGTCCTCTCGGCCTGAGTTCCGCGCCGTGGGTGAGCCTGCTCGCCCACCGGTCCGCCGTTCCGATCCGATGAATTCCGGCGCCCGTTTCCCGCGGGAAGCGCGGGTACGCCTGCGCGCGGAATTCGACCGCGTCTTCGCCGATGCACGGCGCACGGCGACCCCGTTGCTGGCCGTGCATCTGCTGCGCGAACCCGGCCAGGCGCGCCTGGGTCTGGCGGTATCGCGCAAGGTCGACAAGCGCGCCGTCGGCCGCAACCGCATCAAGCGCGTCCTGCGCGAACAGTTCCGGCGGCTGCGCCCGCAGCTGGTGCCGGGCTGCTACGTGGTCGTGGCCCGTCCGGCCGCGGCCGGCGCGGACGCCCGCGCGATCGGTACCGCCTTCACCGCCGCCTTGCAGCGCGCCGGCGCATTGCCGCCCGTGGCCGCGACCGGCACAATGCCGGCCGCTTCGACTCCTCCATCCCCGCCGGCATCCGCCGGCGCATGAGCTTGCCTGCCTGATGAACCAGACCCGTACTTTCCTGATCCTCGCCTGGCTGATGGTCGCCGTGCTGTTGTGGATGGAGTGGGGCAAGGAGCAGGCCGCGCCGGCGCCCGTGCAGACCACGACGCAGGCCGCCTCCGGTTCCGGCACCGTGCCGACCGCTGCGCCGGCGGCCGCTGGCGCGGCAGTCCCGACGGCGCCTGCCGCGCCTGTCGGCGCGATCCCGGATGCGGCGTCGGGCGAGGTCGCGGCGACGCCGGCGACGAACCGCCAGGTCGTGGTCCAGTCCGACGTGCTGCGGATCGTCGTCGACGGCGGCAACATCGTGCAGGCCGACCTGCTGGCGTATCCGCAGACGCGCGACGCGGGCAGTCCGCCGGTACGCCTGCTCGACACCGACCCGGCGCATTTCTATGCCGCGCAGAGCGGCTGGGTCAGCAGCGGCAACGACGCGCCGTCGCACGAGACCGGGTTCGCCCCCGAGCGCCCGGACACCAGCTACACGCTGGCCGACGGCGAGAACACCCTGGTCGTGCCGTTCGTGTGGACCGACGGCCGCGGCGTGACGATCCGCCGCAACATCGTGCTCACCCGCGGCGGCTATGCGGTCGAAGTGCGCGACGAGGTGATCAACGGCAGCAACGTGCCGTGGCAGGGTTTCGTCTACCGCCAGCTGATCCGCACCGCGCCCGAGATCAAGCGCAACATGACCAATCCCGAGTCGTTCAGCCTGCTCGGCGCGACCTGGTTCGGCAGCGACATCGGCTACGGCCGCCGCCAGCTGGGGGACTTCGAGGGCGACGGTCCGCTCAATGCCAGCGACCGCCAGGCGTGGATCGCGATGATGCAGCACCATTTCTTCAGCGCCTGGGTGCCGCAGCCCGACGACGTCAGCACGATCTCGATGCAGGTCGACCGCAGCGCCGGCGTGCCGCGCTACCTGATCCGCGAGCTCGGCCCGCCGGTCGGCGTCGCCCCGGGCCAGCAGGCGACCAGCAGCGCGCGCCTGTGGGTCGGGCCCAAGCAGGTCGACCTGATCCGCGCCGAAGGCGTGCGCGGCCTCGACCGTGTCGTCGACTACAGCCGCTTCTCGCTGTTCGCGATGCTCGGCGAGGGCCTGTTCTGGATCCTGTCCAAGCTGCACGGCCTGCTGGGCAACTGGGGCTGGTCGATCATCGGCCTGGTGCTGCTGGTCAAGCTGGCGCTGTATCCGCTGTCGGTCGCGCAGTACAAGTCGATGGCCAAGATGCGCAAGTTCCAGCCGCGCATCGCCCAGCTCAAGGAGCGCTACGGAGACGACAAGCAGAAGTTCCAGATGGCGATGATGGAGCTCTACAAGAAGGAGAAGATCAACCCCGTCGGCGGCTGCCTGCCGGTGCTGCTGCAGATGCCGGTGTTCTTCGCCCTGTACTGGGTGCTGCTGGAGTCGGTGGAACTGCGCCACGCGCCGTGGATCCTGTGGATCCAGGACCTGACCGCGCGCGATCCGTACTTCATCCTGCCGGTGCTCAACATCGCCATCATGTGGGCCACGCAGAAGCTCACGCCGATGGTCGGCATGGACCCGATGCAGCAGAAGATCATGCAGCTGATGCCGGTGATCTTCGGTGTGATCATGGTGTTCTTCCCCTCGGGCCTGGTGCTGTACTGGGTCACCAACGGCGGCCTCGGCCTGCTGCAGCAGTGGTGGATGATCCGCCGCTACAGCGAGGCGCCGGCCAAGGCCTGACGCTGCCGGGTCCGACGTTCCGCGGGCGAGGGCCCGCCTGTCGTCCGTCTGCCACGAGCCCGCCATCCGGCGGGTTCGTGCGTTCTGCGAGAATCGCCCGATGACTTCGCGCCTGCACGATACCGACACCATCGTCGCGATCGCCACGCCCGCCGGTGCCGGCGGCGTCGGCATCGTGCGGCTGTCGGGGCCGGATGCGCTGCGCATCGCCGCGGCGATCTGCGGGCGCCGCACGCTGCGGCCGCGCCACGCGCACCACGTGCGCTTCCGCGACGCCGACGGCGACGTGCTCGACGACGGCATCGCGCTGGCCTTCGTCGCGCCGGCCAGCTACACCGGCGAGGACGTCGTCGAACTGCAGGCCCATGGCAGCCCGGTCGTGCTGCGGCAGTTGGTCGATCGCGCCGGCACGCTGGGCGCGCGCCCGGCCCGGCCCGGCGAGTTCAGCGAACGCGCGTTCCTCAACGGCCGCCTCGACCTGACCCAGGCCGAGGCGGTGGCAGACCTGATCGCGGCCGGCGACCTGCGCGCGGCGCGCGCGGCGCGGCGCGCACTCGACGGCGTGTTCTCGACCCGCGTCGACGCGATCGCCGAAGCGCTGCTGACGCTGCGCGTACACGTCGAGGCGATGATCGACTTCTCCGACGAACCCATCGACGCGCTCGGCGGCGACATCGTCGCCGCGCGCATCGACGACCTCGCCGCGCAGCTCGACATCTTGCTGGCCGAGGCCGAGCAGGGCCGCAAGCTGCGCGACGGCGTGCACGCGGTCATCGTCGGCCCGCCGAACGCGGGCAAGAGCTCGCTGCTCAATGCCCTGGCCGGCAGCGACCGCGCGATCGTCACCGAGATCGCCGGCACCACCCGCGACCTGCTGCAGGAAACGGTGCGCATCGACGGCATCGAACTGACCCTGGTCGACACCGCCGGCCTGCGCGAGGCGGGCGATGCGATCGAGCGCGAAGGCATGCGTCGCGCGCGCGGCGAACTGACGCGCGCGGACCTGGCGATCGTGGTGCTGGACGCGCGCGATCCGGCACGCGGCGCCGCGGCGGTCGCCGACGCGATCGCAGGCGTGCCGGCGGTGCTGTGGCTGCACAACAAGATCGACCTGCTGACCGCCGACCCGCAGCAGGGCGCCGCTCTGGCCGATGCCGACGTGCTGCGCGTGTCCGCGCACACCGGCGCCGGCCTCGATGCGCTGCGCGCCGTGTTGCACGCACATGCCGGCGGCGCGTCGGCGGCGGGCGAGGGCGCCTTCACCGCGCGCACCCGGCAGGTCGACGGCCTGCGGCGCGCCCGCGACGCCGTGCGCGCCGCCCGGGACACCCTGCACGCCGAGGCGCTTGAACTGACCGCCGAAGCCTTGCGGCAGGCCCACGACGCCACCGGCGAGATCACCGGGCGGGTGCTGCCCGACGACCTGCTCGGGCATATCTTCTCGAGTTTCTGCATCGGCAAGTGACGGCAAGTGACACTGTCCGATCCGGACCAAGCCACCGGCGCGTGCGGGTGCACGTTCCTTTTGAGCGACGAGCGGGGCCGTGACCGGAAAGCCGGCCTGACCGCCGGAAGCTCGCGCGTTCAGTCGTTGTATCGTTGGAGAACCGGACTCATCCCCAGACGCTGCTTGTTGGTGTTGGCTGGCGTGGCGACATGCCGGCTGGGGTCGAGCGGACGCTTCCCCGGGCCGGGCGGGGGGGCGCCGGTGCGGCCGGCCAGGGCATCGATGGCTGCCAGCCAGGCAGCCTTGACGCGATTGAGGTGTTCGAGGATCCATTCCCCGCGTCCCTTGAAGTCGCTGGGATCGGTCGCCGACTTCAGGCCATCGTTGTAGTGCTGCATGTCGTCTAGGCTTCCCTTCGGTGCGTCACCGTAAACGACCATGGACATGGAGGCGACCGTGTCCGGCAACGAAGCTTGCGCCAGCATGTGGCCCCTGTCGCGGATGGTCTCGCTGCGTCCGTCGGGGTGGCGGAAGGTGACTTCGCTGAAGCGCCATGCGGGCTGGCCGTCCACGGTCTGCGGGGTGTCGCCGGGCACATAGCGGGTATCGATGACGTAGCCGTCCGAATCGAAGCGGGTGATGCGGCCCAGGGTGTCGCGGGTGATCTCGGCGGTGCCGGTGCGGAACACTTCCAGCGTCGTGGAACGGTAGCCGTTGGAGGAGGTGCGCAGGTAGAAGCCGTCGCCGACGTAGGCCCAGTTGCCGGGACCGATGTCCCGGCGGCTGCCCCTGCCCCAGGGCGCGGTGCCGGTGAGGACTCCGGCGCGCTCCAGTTCCTCGAACGGGACGCCGGCGCTGGTCAACCTGCTGCGCCAGTTGCCGACTTCGTTCACCACGTTCTGGGCGCCGCCGGAAATCAGCCTGCCGATGCGGGCCTTGACCATGCTGGCCGCCTGCTTGCGCGCCGGCTCGGCGCCGAGCGCGGCGATGTCCTGCGCCGACAGCAGCGGCGCCACGCGCGACTTGAAGCCGTTGTCGTAGTTGTTCCAGTTCGCCCCGCTCTCGACGCCCCAGATCAGGCGCTGGACGTCGCGCTGCTCGATCTGCGGGTGTTGCGCCGAGCGGGTGAGGATGCCGCCGATCCTGCATGGTTCCCTTTCAGCGGCGCGATCAGGTAGCCGTCGCCGGTGGTGGGGCCGTAGGTGCCGGCGTGCAGGCAATAGGAGCGAATGGTGCCGCGGTAGTAGCCGGGGCCGAAGTTGAAGTCTTCGGGCAGCGGCAACGGCGCAAGTTGATCGAGGTCGTGCAGGTGCTCTGCCACCGGCAGTGCGTCGCTGATGTTGGTGGTGATCGCGCCGATGTTCGCGGCCAACGGTGTCCGGTCGATGACCGCGTTCGCCAGGTTCTGTGCCTGCAGCGGCGGGGCGGCGAAAGCAGCGAGGGCGAATGCGAGAAGCAGGACTCTGTGCACGGCGGGGTTCCTGGATGTCGTCGGGGGTCGTCGATGTCTGCCACGACATTCGGGGCCGGGAACTGACAGCTGCCGTGCGAGTGGTCGACTTCGCAGCGGCCGCATCCGCCATTGCCGATGCGCTGTCCGTTATGCGCCCCGAATCGCGTTTACGTGTGGGTGGCGAGCGAACGCCATGCACGCGTGGGGCACGCAGGTCGGTGTGGATGCGGCGGCTGGCCGGATGGCCTAGGCCGTCTGGACGACAGCAATCTCCAGCGAATGCAGGGATCTTCTCTGTTTGGCCAAAGGCCGGACGGGAACACGAGCAGGAGAGTGGACGATGCGACTGTCGAAGCGGGGAATGCTGCAAGCCGTGCTGCTGCAAGCGGTGCTGTTGCCGGCGGCGCTGGTGCCGCTGCAGGCCCGGGACACGGATGACGTCTCCACGCGGCAACGCGCCTCCAGCACCGCGGCCGCGGCACGCATGCACGATGCCGACACCGCGCTGCAGCTCAGCAGCGAGGGTTCGCTGCTGTACCAGCAGGAGGAGGTCAAGCTCGACGGCTACCAGTACTGCAGCCAGGCGATCGCGCTGGCCGAGGCCGGCGAGTTCCGCGCCAGCGTGCGCGCCGCCAGCAAGGCCCTGCACCTGGGCGAGCAGACCGGCAACAGCGATCTGATCGCCAAGGCCAACCGCGACCTGGCGATCGCCTACAGCTACTCGGGCAACCTCGACAAGGCTGAGGAGTTCGCCCGCAAGGCACTGCAGCACGAGGCGCGCGATCCTGCGATGGTCGTTGGCCCGGCCTACAAGATCATCGGCGACGTGCAGCAGCGGCGCGGCGACTACGCTGACGCGGTGCGCAGCTACGAAACGGCGGCCGCCGGCAGTTCCGAGCGCTACCGGCCGCTGGTGCAGACCTCGCTGGTCAATGCGCTGATCCATGCCGGCGACGTCGGCCGCGCGCGCGCGCAGTTCGATGCGATGCCGGCGCCGGAGGATCCCGGCCTGCGCAACCAGTTCCAGCGCACCGGGGCCGCCCTGCTGCTGGCCGAGGGCCGGCCGGGCGAGGCCCGCGACCGTTACCTGGCGCTGGTCGCCGACAGCAGCGGCAGCGACGCCGCCTACCAGCGGATGTGGGCGCTGGAGGGGCTGGCGCGCAGCGAGCTGGCGCTCGACGATCCCGAGGCGGCGGCGCGTGCGCTGGGCCTGGCGATCGACAGCCTCGACGAGGTCCGCGCGCGCTTCCGCAGCGAGGAATTCAAGATGGGGCTGTTCTCGGACGTGCAGCGCATCTTCGAGGACGCGGTCGACCTCAACTCGCGCCTCGGCCATCCGCAGCGCGCGTTCGCGTACAGCGAGCGCAGCCGCGCGCGCGCATTGCTCGACGAGGTCCGCGACCGCGGCACGCTGTCGACGCAGGCCACCGACCTCGTCGACCTGGCGGCGCTGCAGGCGATGCTGCAGGCCGACGAGCGGGTCGTCGAATTCCACGCGCTGGACGACCGCCTGCTCGCCTGGGTGGTGTCGCCCGACGGCATCCGCGAGGTCGCCTACCCGTTGCCGCGCGCCTCGCTCGACGCGCTGGTCGAGGCGTTCCGCGATTCGATCGTCGCCGGCCGGCGCAGCGCGGTCGACGGCGCCGCCCAGGTCGGCGATGCGCTGATCGCGCCGCTGGCGCTGGAGCCGGGCACGCGGCTGATCATCGTGCCGCACGGGCCGCTGCACTACCTGCCGTTCCAGGCGCTGCGGCCCAACGGCGACTACCTGATCCGCCAGCACCCGGTGTCGGTGACGCCGTCGATCAGCATCGCGGTGCAGCTGGTCGCGCGCGGCAGCCAGGTCGATCCGCGGCTGATCGCGTTCGGCAATCCCGACGTGGCGCCGGACATGGCGCTGCCGGCTTCGGAGGACGAGGTGCGCAAGCTCGCGGCGCTGTTCCCGCAGTCGACGACCTATCTCAACGCGGCGGCGACCAAGTCGCGGTTCCGCGCGTCGGCCGGCAGTGCGCGGCTGCTGCACGTGGCCGCGCACGCGGAGGCGGACCGGGTCGATCCGCTGTACTCGCGGATCCTGCTGGCCAACGAGAACGGTCGGCAGAACTTCCTCGAGGCGCACGAAGTGCTGGCGCTGGACCTGGACGATGTCGCGCTGGTCACGCTGTCGGCCTGCGAGTCGGGCCTGGGCCGGGTCGCCAGCGGCGACGAGGTGCTGGGCTTCTCGCGTGCGTTCCTGTCGGCGGGGTCGTCGTCGCTGATCCTGTCGCTGTGGCCGGTCGCCGACGATGCGACCGAGATCCTGATGACCACGCTCTACGGCGAGCTGGCCCGGGGCACCGACCTGCAGACCGCGATGCAGCACGCGCAGCTGGCGCTGCTGGACCGGCCCGAATTCGAACATCCCTTCTTCTGGGCGCCGTTCAACGTGATCGGCAACTGGCGCCTGCACACACGAGGTTGAGCATGGACGCAGACACGCGAATCCGCGTCACCCGCGGTATCGCCGGCAGCATCGCCGGCATCGGCACCACGACGCTTGCCTGCGCGCTGCTGGCGGCATTACCGCTGCTGGCGCGCGCGCAGGACGCGCCGCAGCAGCTGCCTGCGCCACGGACACCGGGGGTGACCGCGCCGCCCGGCTGCCCGGGCGGCTGCCCCGGCGCCGCCCAGGACCTGCAGCAGCTGGCGCCGCCGCCGGGCATGGATGTCGCGTTCGACCTGCGCCAGGTCGTGTTCAAGGGCGCCAGCGTCTATACCGATGCGCAGCTGCAGGCGCTGGTCGCCGACCGCATCGGCCAGCGCGTCGCGTTCGCCGACCTGCAGCAGCTCGCCCAGCGGGTCACCGCGAAATACCAGGACGATGGCTACACCCTGGCACGCGCGATCCTGCCGGTGCAGGAGATCCAGGGCGGCAGCGTCGAGATCAGCATCGTCGAAGGCATGCTGGGCCGGGTCACCATCGACTACGACCCGGCGACGCCGGTGTCCGAGGACCGCATCCGGGCGATGCTGGCGCCGCTGGCCGAAGGTCGGCCGGTGCATGGACCGACCTACGAGCGGACCATGCTGCTGCTCTCCGACCTGCCCGGCGTGCGCCCGCAGTCGACGCTGGAGACCGGGCGCGTGGCCGGCAGCAACGACCTGGTCGTGTCGATCGGCCCCGCGCCGCGCGTGCGCTTCAACGTGGAGGTCGACAACTTCGGTACCAAGGAAGTCGGCCGCTGGCGCCTCGGCGGCACCGCGCGCGTCGCCAGCCCCTTCGGCATCGGCGACAACCTGGACCTGCGCCTGCTGGCCTCCGACGAGCGCCTGTTCCATGGCGACGGCACGGTCTTCGGCCGCATCGCCTGGGAGGCGCCGCTCGGCGCGGCGGGCAGCCGGTTCGGTATCGGTGCCTCGCGCGTGTCCTACAACCTCGGCGGCGCGTTCGAGGTGCTGGACGCGGTCGGCATCGCCCGCATCTACGACGCCGGCGTGATGGTGCCGGTGGTGCGCCAGCGCGGGCAGAACCTGTTCCTGCGCGGTTTCGTCGACCGCAAGGAACTGACCGACCAGATGCGCGCGGTGGAATTCGAAAGCGACAAGCGCGTGCACGGCGTCGGCCTGAGCTGGGCGTGGGAACGCCGCGACGGATTCGCCGGTGGCGGTTACTGGAGCTCGAACGGCGCGCTGTACGCCGGCGACCTGAAACTGGTCGACCCGCTGTCGCGACAGGCCGACCAGAGCATGTTCGGCCGTCGCACCGACGGCGGCTTCACCAAGATGACGCTGCAGGTGGCGCGGCTGCAGTCGCTGGGCAGCCACATGCACCTGTTCGTCGCGCTCGGCGCGCAGTTCGCCGACAAGAACCTCGATTCGGCGGAGAAGCTGGCGCTCGGCGGCCCACGCGCGGTGCGCGCGTATCCGTCCAGCGAGGTACTGGTCGACGAAGGCTCGATCGCCAACGTCGAGCTGCGCTGGCCGATCAACGAGCACGTCACCCCGTTCGCGTTCTACGACCTGGCCACCGGCAACTTCAACCGCAACCCGGGCCCGTTCGATCTCGACAACGACCGCACGCTGCGCGGCTACGGCCTGGGCCTGAACCTGGCGTCCCGCGGCGGCTTCTCCGCGAACGCGACCGTGGCCTGGCGCGACACGCGCCGCGCGGTCAGCGACGGCGGTGACCGCAGCCCGCGGCTGTTCCTGCACCTGATGCACAGCTTCTGACCGGAGACAACCGACATGGCCCGTCATTCCAAGACCCGCAAGCCCCCGATGCGGTCGCCGCTGGCCGGCGCGATCCTGCTGGCACTGTCGTGCACGGCCGCCGCGCAGACGCTGCCGGGCGGCCAGCACAACATGGTCGGCATCGAATCGATCGCCAACACCACGCCGACGACGATGACGATCCGCCAGTCCGCGGCGCGCGCGCGCATCGACTGGCAGGATTTCTCGATCGGCAACGGCTACACCGTCCAGTTCATCCAGCCCAACAGCAACAGTGTCGCGCTCAACCGGGTGGTCGGCGACCAGCAGTCGCAGATCCTCGGCAACCTGACGGCCAACGGGCATGTGTTCCTGACCAACCCGAACGGGGTGCTGTTCGGCAATGGCGCGCGCGTCGATGTCGCCGGGATCGTCGCCTCGACGATGCAGATCAGCAACGCGGCGTTCGACGCCGCGGCCACCACCGGCAGCTATCTGTTCACCGAGGGCGTGCCGGTGGATGGCGCCACCTATGGCGGCGTGGTCGCGACCGGCGGCAGCATCACCACGCGCGGGACCGGTGGACTGATCGCACTGCTTGGCGACTACGTCGCCAACGCCGGCGCGCTGAGCGCGCCGGGTGGCAGCGTGGTCATGGGCGGCGGCAACCGCGTCACCCTGGACATCGGCGGCGACGGCCTGACCAACCTGGCCATCGTCGCACCCGGCAGCTACGGCGGCCTGGGGACCGTGGTCGCCAACAGCGGCACGATCGCGGCCGACGGCGGCCGGGTGGCGATGCACGCCGGCGGCGTCGAACTGCCCGGCATCATCGTCCAGTCCGGCCAGGTCCAGGCGCGATCGCTGCGCAACCGCGGCGGGCGCATCGAGTTGTCCGGTGACAACGTCAGGATCGACGTCATCGGCTCGCAGGATGCCAGCGCATCCGAGGCCGGCGCGGCGGGCGGCGGGATCCTGGTGTCGGGACGGCAACTGTTCGTCGAGGACGACGCCAGCTTCGATGCCGGTGGCGACAATGCCGCGAATGGATCGCTGCAGCTGCGCTCCCAGCGCAGCCTGCGCGTGATGGCGCAGGCAGGCATCGACGCGTTGACCGCAGACGACGCCTACGAAGACGATCTCAACTACAGCTACATCCGCGACCAGGCACTGGCGTCGGCGCTCGGCAACGATACCGACGTGGTGCTGACCGCCGCGGGCATGAACCATTGGCGAAGCTCGTACCAGGGCGACGTCGAGTTCCTGTCGTATTGGGAGGAAACCGGCGACGACTATCTCGCGCACGCGCCGCGCATCGTCAAGGAAACCGGCGGCGACGCGCGGCTGACCGTCAACGCGACCAGCTCGATCCTCTTCGATGCGACGACGATCGAGGCGACCGTCGGCGCACTGGACCTCGACGCGAACGCGTTCAGCGACGGTCGCCTCGGTGCCCCCACCGACTACAGCTATGTCGACGGCGGCACAATCGCGATGGCCGGCTCGGCGATCCGCACCAACGGCGGTTCGGTACGCTTCTACGGTGGAAGCGACGCCGACAACGGCCATGCGACGGGCGCACCGACGACCTACGGCGACGGCATTTCGCTGAGCGAGAGCCTCATCGACACCTGCGGCCATGCCAGCGACGGCGGTTGCGGTGCGTCGGCGGGATACATCCAGCTGCGCGGTGCCTACCAGGACCCCCAAGGCTACACGGATGGCGGTCGTGGCCTCAGCATTGTCAGCTCGGCGCTGCGCACTGATGCGGGCCGGATCGACCTCGTGGGCGTGGGCCACGATGGTGCGGCGGGTGTCTATGTCGGCGATACCAGCCGCTGGGGCGGTACGGGAGCGCGCGACGTCGTCATCCTGGCGGACCCGCCAGGGTACGGCGAGCCCGCATCGATCGAATCCCGGTCCGGAGCGATCTCGATCACCGGTACGTTCGATGCTGCCGCCGCTACGTCCTATGTCTACGATGCCGAGGCGGCCGTGGTCATCGGCGCGGCGACGATCCGTACCGGTGGCGACGTCTCGATCCACGGCCGCGGCGCGGACCTGTCGGGACTCGACGACCAGGATTGGTGGGGCCGCGCCGATGGCGTGCTCGTCGGCGGGACGATCGAAGCGGGGCAGGGACGCACGCTGACGATCACCGGCGCTGCCGGCGCGCCCTCGTTGAACGACACCACGGGCGGCGTCAGCTATGCGGTCGCGATCGAGGGCGGCACCCTGCGGGCGCAGGGCGGCACGATCCGGCTGGGCACTGAAGCCGGTGGATTCTCCAATGACATCCTGCTGGGTGGCGGCGCATCGCTCGATACCGGATCGGCCTCGGGCGCGGGCGGGCACATCGGCATTGCTGCAGACAACGTGCTGGTCACGGGTACGGCGCGGCTGGTGGCAACCGGCGCCGGCGGCGGCAGCGTCGACATCGAGTCCGATGGCATCGTCGCCGTCGGGGCGGATGCCGCCATCGACGCCAGCGCGACCGGCAACGGCCATGGCGGCAACATCCGCCTGTTCGGCAGCGGTGGCCTGCGCGCGTTCGGCGACCTGACCGCACGCGGCGCGGGCAACGGCGATGGTGGGCTGATCGAGACCTCGGGCGGCGCGCTGGACCTGCGCGGCATCGGCATCGATGCCAGCTCGGCCAACGGCGTGGCCGGTACCTGGCTGATCGATCCGTACGACGTGTACATCGTCCATGGCAACGCCAGCGGTTCGCTGCCCGGCGATCCGTTCGAGCTGCTGGCGGACGCGACGATCCAGGACGGCGACATCAACAACGCCTTCGATTCCGGCACCAGCGTGCACATCACCACCGGCGCCGCGGATGTCGGCAGCAGCTACGGCGACATCGTGTTCTCGGCCGAAAACGGCCCGGTGGAGATCGTGCGCGGCAGCGGCAGCGGGCATCTGCGGTTCCAGCTCGACGCACATGGTTCGATCCGCACCCAGGCCTATGTCGATCCCGACAGCGGGGCCTTCACCAACGGGCTGCGCATCGACGGAGGCACGGGACCGCTGGACGTGCTGTTCAATGCGGACGCCAACGACACCGCGTCGTCGACGTTTGCCGAGGCGAGCATTTCGCTGTTCGGGGCGCAGATTCTTTCGCGTGGTGGCGATGTGCGGCTGTTCGGGCAGGGCGATGCCGCCAACGGCTTCGCGCGCGGCTTCTTGACGGGGATCAATTTCGCCGAGAGCAGCATCGATACCCGCGGCGCCGCCGGCGACGGCACGGTCTCGATGCGCGGGATGGCCGACAGCCTGTTCGACGGCACCGCGGTCGGGGTCGCGATCCGCGGCTCGGCGATCGAGTCGGGCCGCGGCGACATCGACATCCTCGGCGTGTCCTACAACGGCTACGAGCAAAGCGCCGGCGTGCTGCTCGGCGCCACGCGCAGCGCGCCGGGCAGCGTGATCCGTGCCGGCGGCGGCGCGGTCCGGATCGCCGGCGTGGCGACAAGGACGTTCGACGACGATGACTATGACTTTGGTGGGCGCGGCGGCGTCGTCATCCAGGCCGGGTCCGTACTCAACGACGGCGGCAGCATCGACGTCCGCGGATTCGCGTCCGCAGGGCAGGGTGGCGACGGTGACGAGCGGACGGTTGGCGTGGCGCTCGCGGCGGGCGGACGGATCGGCGATGCGGACACGCAGCACGTGCGCGTGGCCGGCGAAGCCGGTGGCACCTTCTGGACGCAAGCGGGACTGTGGATCGACGGCGCTGTCGGCGGCGACATCGTCGAACTGCTGGCGGCCACGGCGAACGGCGATGTGGCGATCCGTGCCGGTACCGGCAGCACGATCGCGGCGACGCAACTGCTGAACCTGCGTCCCGGCGGCGTGGACGGCGACGGCGATGCCTACGAACGCGCCGGTGACGCGATCAATCTCGGCGGCAGTACCGGTTTCGCGATCGACCAGGCCCTGCTCGACCGGCTGCAGTCGCCGGAGGTGGTGATCGGTAGCAGCGCACAGACCGGGCTGGTCCAGGTCCAGCAGTCGATCCAGCGCGCCGGCAACCTGACGCTGCAGGCCGGTGGCGCGGGCGCGGCCGGCATCGCGGTCAATGCAGGTATCGATGTCGACGGCCACACCCTGGCGCTGGCCAGCAGCGGCAGCATCGTCCAGAACGGCGCCGGCGCGATCGTCGCCGACAGCCTGCTGGCGCGCTCGACCGGCGGCGACGTGCTGCTCGACCGCGCCGCCAACAACGTCGCCGGCAATACGCTGGCGGGCGGCGCAGCCGGCGACTTCCGCTATCTCGACCAGGACGCGCTGGCGATCGGCAGCGTCACCGCGGTCGGCTTCGACGTGGCGGCCGGCGCGCCGGCGGCGCTGTCGGCGGCCGGCATCGACGCCGGCAACGATGTCCACGTGCAGAACCACAGCGGCGACCTGACCCTGGCGAGCGGCATCGCGGCCGGCCAGCGCATCGAGCTGGTCGTCGCCAACACGCTGCAGAACACCGGCGGCGTCGGCCTCGACGCCGGCGACCTGTGGCGCGTCTGGGCCAACAGCTGGGTCGACGAGACCCGCGGCGGGCTGGCCGGCGACGGACCGCTGCCGAACCTCTACAACTGCGCGTACGGCGGTCCGTCGGCCTGCGGCGTCGCGGCGTCGATCTCGGGCAGCAACAACCAGTTCATCTATGTCCAGCAGCCGACGGCCACGGTGACCATCGACAGCCATACGCGCGAATACGGGCTCGACAATCCGGCGTTCGGCTACGGTCTCGACGGCATCATCCTCGACGACATCGCCGCGAACGCGATCACCGGTTCGGTCGCGTCGGCGGCGACGATCCTCAGCAACGTCGGCGACTACACGATCGGCGGCAGCTTCGTCTCGCCGGCCGGCTATGCCATCAACGTGCTGCCGGGCGTCCTGGCGATCACGCCCGCCACGCTGCTGTACGTGGCCAACCCGTACACGCGGATCTACGGCGATCCGCAAGGCACGCTGGGCGGCACGGTGACCGGCTTCCGCAACGACGACACGCTGGCCAACGCCACCAGCGGCAACCTGGGATGGCATGCGGACGTCGATGCGACGACCTCGGTCGGCAACTATGCGATCACCGGCAGCGGCCTGAGCGCCGGCAACTACGTGTTCGCGCAGGCGGCGGGTAATGCCACGGCCTACCGGATCGACCCGGCGACGCTGTTCTACACGGCCAACCCGTACACACGGATCTACGGCGATCCGCAAGGTGCGCTGGGTGGCAGCGTGACCGGCTTCCGCAACGGCGACACGCTGGCCGGCGCGACCAGTGGCAGCCTGGTGTGGGGCGCGGACGTCGACGCGACGACGTCGGTCGGCAACTACGCGATCACCGGCAGCGGCCTGAGCGCCGGCAACTACGTGTTCGCGCAGGCGGCGGGCAATGCCACGGCCTACCGGATCGACCCGGCGACGCTGTTCTACACGGCCAACCCGTACACACGGATCTACGGCGATCCGCAAGGTGCGCTGGGTGGCAGCGTGACCGGCTTCCGCAACGGCGACACGCTGGCCGGCGCGACCAGCGGCAGCCTGGTGTGGGGCGCGGACGTCGACGCGACGACGTCGGTCGGCAACTACGCGATCACCGGCAGCGGCCTGAGCGCCGGCAACTACGTGTTGGTGCAGGCGCCGGGCAACGCGACGGCCTACCGGATCGATCCGGCGACGCTGTTCTACGTCGCCGATCCCTACAGCCGTCTCGTCGGCCAGCCCAACGGCGTACTCACGGGCAGCGTGACCGGCTTCCGCAACGGCGACACCCTCGGCGGCGCGACCACCGGCACGCTGCGCTTCTCCACCGATGCGCACGCGCTGTCGCCGGCCGGGACCTACGCGATCGAAGGCGGCGGACTGGACGCGACCAACTACGTGTTCGCACAGGCGCCCGGCAATGCGGATGCGCTGACGGTGCTCGGCCTGACGGCGACGCTGTTCCCGACCGATCTGGTCCGCGAATCGCAGGACAACTATCTGTACGACCGCAACATCGGCAGTGCACCGATGTGCGCGGTCGCGACCGGCCTGGCACGGACGCCGGACGGCAAGGATGGCGACGCGCTGTCGCGCGAATGGTCGCGGGTCAAGTCGCGACCGAACCTGACCAACTGCGTGCCGGGCAACCAGCGCAATGGTTGCGACGACTTCTGAGCGCAGCCCGGTGGCGTCGGCGGTCGCCGACGCCGCCGAAGATCCGGCTGGCGCCGCGCCGGGGTCCCCGTTGCCGGCCATGCTGCACGTGATCAACCTGGATGGTGCCAACGCGCGGCTAGCGGATGTCGTCGCCGGGCATCGCCGCCATCTGCATCCTGCGGGCATCGGGCTCACGCGCTTCCGCGCCTGCGATCGCGCCGAAGCCGACGCGCTGCGGATTCCCGGCGGCATCACGCCGGTCGAGAAGGCGTGCTTCGTCAGCCATGCGCGCTGCCTGCGGCAGGCCGTGCGCGATGGCGCGATGCCGTGGATCGTCGAGGACGACGTGGTGTTCGGCGCATCGACGGTCCAGCGCGTGCGCAGCGCGTTGCAGGCGCTCGACGGGCGTCCGTGGGACATTCTGTTCACCGACACCCAGCTGACCGACGTGCATGCGGTCGTCGACCTGTTCCGGGCCTGGCGCGGGATCGGCGACAGTGGCCGGACCCGGCTGCTGGACCTGACCGGCATGGCCTGGATCGGCGCGTCGTCGTACCTGGTCAACCCTGCGTCGGTGCCGCGTCTGCTCGCCTGCATCGAGGCGGCCCGCTCGCTGGACCTGGCCTGGGACATCTGGCTGAAGGTGGTCGCCGGGCAGGCCGGTTTCACCTGCCTGTCGGTGTTTCCGTTCGCGACGACCACGGCCGGGTTGCCGAGCCAGGTCCAGTCCGACCCGGTCGCCGCGCAGGTCGCCTGGTGGGCGGCGTTCGGACGCATGACCTGGGAGCACGCCGATGCCGACGCGCTGGACGCGCTGTTCGCCCGGCTCGGACAACCCGACGACCCGCACGCGCGCGGCCTCGGCAGGATCGTCGCGGCGATGAGCGCGATGGATTCCGGGTGTCCGGGCAGCGGGACCGGCTGAGCGCGCTTCGGACGCCGGCTGCGGCCACGGGCGTTCGGCGACCGTTTCGCGATGGCGTTCGATCGACGCTCGAGCTCTGCGGGCGAGGTGGAGATCAGCCGCTGGCGGGCAGCAGGGGGGTGGGGCCGAGCTTGCCGCGGCCGGTGTCGGCAGCGGCGCCGGGCCGCGTGGGATCGACGGTCGCCGCGGCAGGCAGGTCGATCCAGAACACGCTGCCGCGGCCCAGTGCCGAACGCATGCCGATGTCGCTGCCCAGCAGCGTCGCGATCCGCGCGCAGATCGGCAGGCCCAGCCCGAGCCGGCGTTCGCGATGCCGCTCGCTGCGCGAGAGCTGGAAGAAGGTCTCGAAGATCTGCCCCTGGTGCAGGCCGGCGATGCCGACGCCGTTGTCGCGGACTTCCAGGCGGACGTCCCGGCCGCGCCGCCGTGCGGCCACCAGCACCCGCCCGCCGGCGGCGCTGTCGCGGGCATTGGCGACCAGGTGCTGCAGCAGGATCGACAGCAGTGCGGGATCGCTGCGGACCGCGAGGGCGTTGTCGCGCCAGCGCATCGCCGGTGCGTCCGCTGCCGCACCGGCGATCATTGCCGCCTGCAGCGTCGCGAACAGCGCGCGGATCTCGACGCGGGCCGGCTGGACCTGTACCACGCCCGCTTCGAGCCGCGCATGCAGCAGCAGCTCGTCGAGCAACCGGCGCGCCGCGTTGGCGCTCTGCTGCAGACGCTCGATCGCCTGGTGCTGCGCCGGCGTTCCGGCATGCCGCTGCAGCGATGCCACGAACAGTTCGATCGCCTGCAACGGCTGGCGCAAGCGGTCGCCGACCACCGCCAGGAACTGCGCGCGACCCGCGCCGGCCCGTGCGGCGTCGGCCTGGTAGTGCGCGCTCTGCCGGGTGTGCTGCAGCAGCAACTGGCGGTCGTCGTCGATCCGCCGCAGCAGACCGTCGATCCGGGCCTGCACCGCCGCCAGTTCGTCGCGGCCGTCGGCGCTGGCGCATCGCGGGTCGTCCGCCAGCGCGCGCAGGGGACGCAGTACCTGGCCATCGATCCGCAGCAGCACCGCCGCGAGTGCCGCCAGCACCGCGATCGCGGCCAGTGCGCAGCCGATGGCGATCCGCCGGTGCTGTTGCCGCAGTGGCGCAGGGACGCCGTGGCCGGGCGCTGCTTCGACGCCGCGGGGCACGGACACCTGCGCCCGGCCGGTCTGCTGTCCGTCGCCTTCGAAACGCTGCGTGGCCGCGTTCCGCAACCACAGCCCCGCGACCAGGATCGCGGCCAGCGCCAGCACCGCGACCGGCAGGAAGGTCGTGCGCAGCAGCTCGCCGCGAAGTCCGGACATGAGGCTCATGGCGCGGGCAACGGCGGCGTGCGCACGGGCCGGCCATGCCCGCTCGCGGAGCAGCGGGACGCGGTGGTCGGGCGCGGCGCATGCAGGAGGAACATGCGTCATCTGTACGCCGTCGCGGCCGCCGCGGCGATAGCCATTCCGGCGTATGCCGTCGGATAGCGGCCGGAACAACGGTCTCCACGGATTTCCGGTGGCGCGATCGCAGGTCGGGGCCACGCCCCCGATGCCGGGACTGCGGATGACGCCGACTGTTGCAATGTCCGATCCCCGCCCGGTACGTGGCCGGACGCCGGCAGATTTCCCGTCAGAGGTTGAGAGCCGATTGAACGTCGTAGCTAGACCGTTGCGGGACGCCTACACGTGCGGTCCGGCGCCTGTCGCGGCAGGCGGGCGAACGCCGTTCGGCCTTTCAGACCAGGCGACCTATGGCGAATGGCGTATCGCAATCCCGCGGTCGCGCCGCGACACTCGTCCGGTCGTCATTGTGTTCCGTCCGCGCGTGGCGCGGCCCCATCGGAGATTCCATCATGGCAAGCGTTCGTCTGGTTGCATTCGTCGGTCTGCTGACGCTCAGCGGTGCGCTGTGCGCGCAATCGAACTTCGGCGGGCAGGAACCATCGGTCGACCAGATCGTCGACCAGCTCCGCGCCCGGCCGGACGACGACACGATCGATACCGGCCGCACCCGCGCGCTGCGCCCGGGCGCGGCCGCCGGCGCCACCGCGGCGCCCGAACCGGCGCCGAAGGCGTCGATCTCGATGCAGGTGCAGTTCGCGTTCAACTCGACCCGGATCGAGGGCGGCTCGCAGCAGACGATGGAGAACCTGGCCACCGCGCTGGCGTCGCCGCAGCTGCAGGACCGCAGCTTCACCATCGTCGGCCACACCGACGCGGTCGGCTCGGCGGCCTACAACCAGCGGCTGTCGCAGGCGCGCGCGCGTTCGGTCCGCGACTTCCTGGTCCAGCGCGGCGTCGATGCGTCGCGGCTGCGCACCGAGGGCAAGGGGTTCTCGGAACTGGTGAATACCGCCGATCCGGCCGCGGACGAGAACCGCCGGGTCGAGATCGTCGCCACCAGCCACTGACGCCCGGCCCGCGGCCTGGAGCCCGGCATGGTCCCGCACGTCGTCAACGGTGCGATGCTGATGTGTTCGTTCGGGGTCGCGCCGGCGCCGCTGGTGGTGCTGCCGGTCAACCGGATGCTGTCGAGCCAGCAGCCGGCGGCGACGATCATGGACCACAAGCCGATGGTCAACATCCAGCCGTTCGGCATGTGCACGTCGATCGCCAACCCGGCGGTCGCCGCGGCCACGTCGGCCGCGCTCGGCGTGCTGACGCCGATGCCCTGCGTGCCGGCGACACCGGCGCCGTGGGTGCCGGGCAGCCCGACCGCGCTGCTGAACAACCAGCCCTGCCTGAACATGACCAGTACCTGCAACTGCATGTGGGCGGGCGTGATCACCGTCGCCAATCCCGGGCAGACGACCGAGCTGATCCCGTAGAGCGGAGCAAGCTCCGCTCTGCGTTCATGTTCAGCCGAACAGACCACCGAGGCTGTCGCCGAGCGCATTGCCGGCATTGGCGAGCGAGCTGGCCGCCTGGCTGGCGGCGGCGCCGGCGGCCTCGGCCGCGCTGCCGGCCTGGGCGATGGCCTGGTCCGCGGCCTGCTGCGCGGCCTGCGTGGCCTCGGCGATCGCCTGGCCGGCCTGGTCGAGCGCCTGCTGCGCCGCGGTGCCGGCCTGTTGCGTCGCCTGCTCCACCGCGGCCTGCGCCTGTTCCAGGGCCTGCTGCGCGGCGCCGGCGATCGCCTCCTGCGCCTGCTGCGCGCCGGCGCTGGCCTGGTCGAGTGCCTGCTGTGCGGCACCGGCGACCTGCTGCTGGACCTGCTCGGCGGCCTGCTGGGCCTGGTCGAGCGCCTGCTGCGCGGCATCGGTGGCCTGCTGCTGGACCTGGTCGACGGCGGCCATGCACTGGTCGCGCACCTGCTCCACTGCCTGCTGGGCCTGTTGCTGCACGCCGTCGACGGCGTCCTGGACCTGCTTGAGGCAATCGTCGACCGTGGTCCGGACCGTGTCGCGGGCTTCGTCGAGCGCGGCCTTCGCGGTCGCGATCGCTTCCTGCGCGGTGTCGTTGGCCAGCTGCTGCGCCTGGTCCAGCGCGTCCATGGCCCGGTCGATCGCATCGGTGACCTCGCCCAGCAGCGATTCGGCCTGGTCGATCGCGCTGTTGGCCTGCGCGACCAGCGCGTCGACCGCGTCGAGGTTGTTGAGCGCGTTGCCCAGCGCGTTCGTCGCGCAGTCGACCTGCCGGGTCGCCGCGTCGCGCAATGCCCGGACATAGGGGCAGTCGGCGCTGGGCAGTTCGACCGGCAGGTCGGGGAATTGGCCGGGCAGCGCATCGAGCGCATCGCCCAGCGCGCCCAGCACGTCGTCGACGGGCCCGCGCACCTCGCCGAGCATGTCCTGCAGCGCCTGCGTCGAGGCGCCGGCCAGGATGTCGCGGGCCAGGCCGATCGCCTGGTTGGCGCCATCGAGCGCGGTGTTCATGGTGTCGGCGATCAGGCCGGTCGCGTTGTCGACCATCGCATTGGCCTTCTCCAGTGCCGCCTGCGCCACGCCTTCCGCCAGCGCCTGGGCCTCGTCGAGCTTCTGCGCGGCCGCATCCATCGCTCCCTGCACGACGCCCTGCATCTGGGCCTGGGCCTGGTCGATCGCGTCCTGCGCGGTGGCCAGCGCCTGGTCGGCCAGCTCGCCGGCCATGCGCTGGGCGTCGTCGACCGCCTGGTTGGCCTGGTCCAGCGCACCCTGCGCCGCGTTCTGTGCGGCGGCGCGGGCATCGCTGACGGCCTGGTTGGCCTGGTCGATCGCGCCCTGCGCGGCCTGGGTCGCCTGGTCGGTGGCCTGCGCGAGCGCCTGCTGCGCCTGCTGCAGCGCACCGTTGGCGGCATTGCCGGCGGCCTGGGTCGCGGTCTGGATCGCGCCCTGGGCCTCGTTGATCGCGCCCTGCGCGGCCTGGGTGGCCTGCTGCGCGGCCGCATCGGCGGCCTGGGCCGCCTGCTGGACCGCCTGGCCCGCGGCCTGCTGCACGGCGGCCGCCGAGGGCAGTCCGGCCATGGCGTCGTCGAATACGTTCATCGCGGCACGCTCATCGTGGTGTCATCCGTTGCAGGCTGCCCCAGGCCTGGGTCAGCCAGGTTTCGAGCAGCAGCGCGCGGTCGGCCAGCGGCCGTTCGCGGGCGGCGAGAATGCTGCGCACGCCCGGGTCGCGGGCGACGGCCTGGCGTCCCATCGCGCAGTTGGCCAGCACGAACAGCGCCGCGGCGCGCTGGCTGCGCAGGCCATGGCCGTGCGCTTCGGCCAGCAGCGCGTCGAGCTCGGCGTCCAGCGCATCGGCCGGCGCCGTGCGCAACGCGGGAAAGTGCTCGAGCACGAATGCGCGCGTGCGCGCGTGCATGCTGCGGTTGCCGATCGTCGCCATCTGTTTGCGTTTGAAGCGGAGCATGGCAGGACGCCTCCTCAGGCGGTTGCGGCCGCGGCCAGCACGATGCCGTGGCCATGCGCGTCGCCGTTGTGGTCGAAGCGCAGCACCGTGTCGGCTCGGGCGCTCTCGACGATGAAACTGCGCACCGGTCCGAAGAAACCGCGGCGCGCGGCGCTGTCCAGTTCCGGGATCACCACCCGGAACGCCCGCGGATCGTAGAAGCGGAAGAACATCGCCTGGCCGTCTGGGTCGAGTACCCGCAGGTGCCGGCGCAGGTGCTGGCGCAGGTCGTACAGGTCGACGCCGGGCGCGGCCCGCAGCACGATGCCCCAGTGGTCGTTCCAGCCCTGGCGTAGCACCTGTTCGGCGAAGGGATGGCCGGGCTCGAGGCGGACCAGGTGCGGTGCGGCCGACTCGAGCACCGGATCCAGCGCGCCGGAGAACAGGCAGGCGTACTCGCAGTCCGACGCCGCCAGGCGTTCGGGCAGCGCCTCGACCATCGCCCCGTCCAGCACCGCGAACACGTTGCCGGCCGCCCCGGCGCGGGCCGCGCCGTTGAAGACCACCTCGCGGAGGCGTTCGAGCAGCATCGAATCGATCACCGTGGCGTCCCGTGCTGTTGGCCCATGTCCGCTTCCATCCTTCAGCGCATCGCCATCAGGGCCTGACGCGCGCCCTCGCACGCGGCGCAGAACGGCTGCGCCTGTTTGGCGGCATTGCGCAGCGCTTCGGCCTGCACCTGCTGGTCGGTGTTGCTGACCTTGCCGGCCTTGTCCTCGACGGCTTCCTCCGCGGTCTTGGCCTGGTCGGGCTTGTCGCCCTTCTTCGCCGACAGCGGCGCACCGCCGCAGTTGACCCGCACCAGCGCACCGTCGAGGGTCACCCCGGCCGGGCCGAGGGTGATCGAGCTGCCGCCGGCCTTCAGGCTGATCTGGACCCCGGCCTCGAGCACGATGTTCATGCCGCCCTTGACGTGCACCTCGGTGCCGGCGTCCAGGCTGGTCTCCATGCCCACCGACATGTGCAGGTTCTGCCCGGCCGCGAACAGCGCGCTGGCGCCGACGTCGACGTGCGCCTCCCGGGCCACGCGGCTCAGGCTGCGGCCGTCGACGACGCGATGGTCCTCGTTGCCGATGTGCTCGAGCCGGTCGCCGCCGACGGTCAGCTGCTGCTGCTGCGCCACCGATGTCGTGCGGTCGTTGCCCACGCGGGTCTGCAGGTCCTTCTGCGCGTGCAGGAACACCTCCTCGTTGCCGGCCCGGTCCTCGAAGCGCAGCTCGTTGAAGCCGCCACCGCCCTTGCTGCTGTTGCTCTTGAGCGTGGACCGGGTCTGATGTTCGGGCAGCGCGTACGGGGGTTTGTTGCGGCCGTTGTAGACGCTGCCGATGACCAGCGGGCGATCCGGATCGCCGTGCTCGAACGCGACCAGCACCTCCTCGCCGATGCGCGGCAGCGTGAACGTGCCCCAGCCGGCGCCGGCGTGGCTGTGCGCGACCCGGATCCAGCACGAGCTCTTGTCGTCGGACCGGCTGCGCCGGTCCCAGAAGAAATGCACCTTGATCCGGCCGTGCTCGTCGGTGTGGATCTCCTCGCCGGGCGGGCCCACCACCAGCGCGCTCTGCGGGCCGTGCACCATCGGCCTGGGCGTGCGCGCATGGTCGCGGTAGACGACGTCCTTGGGGATCGCGGTGAAGCGGTTGGCGTAGCTGCTGACCGCGCCGTCGCGGCCGACGTTGTTGCTGCCGCGATGCTCGACCGACAGCAGCAGGTACTCGCGGTTGAGTTCGTCGTGCGGGTGGTCCTCGAGCGTGAAGCGGTAGCCGGGCACCAGCGTGCGCACGGTGCTGGTGCCGTCGACGATCTCGTGCTCGGCCTCCTCGGCCTCCATCCGGGTCTTGGCGATCGCCTCGCCGTCGCTGGTCTCCAGATAGCCACCCGGATAGACGAAGCGTTCGTAGTTGCCGTTGTCGCCGATGTCGACCAGCGAGGCGACCGAGGTCTCCAGCAGGTCGCCCGGGCGCAGGAAGTTGTAGTCGCGGGCGACGAAGCGGCCGCTGCCCAGCGCCTGCCGCCGCGACAGCGACGTGACGGTGTCCTCGTCGCCGGCCAGGCGCGCGGTGGCGAACCGGATCCGGTCGTCGTCGAGCCGGGGATGCTCGTCGTTGCTGTCGGTGAAGACCAGCGTCTCGACCTCGCCGCTGTACTTGACGAAGTAACGGATGCCGGCGCGCTCGAGCAGGCGCGAGATGAAGTCGAAGTTGGTCTCGCGGTACTGGGTGCAGTAGAGCAGGTCGGGATAGTGGCCGACGTGCATCTCGTAGTCGCTGAGCCCGAACTCGCCGAGGATCGTATCGACGATCGCCGGCACGCTCTCGTTCTGGAAGATCCGCGAATCCTCGTGCAGCGTCATCGTCCACCAGGCCGGCACCACCACGCATCGGTAGGCGGTCAGCGCCGCGTCTTCGGCGCCGGGGTCGTGGTGTTCGCCGATGCGTTCGAACGCGCGGACCATGCCGGCCCAGTGGCGTTCGCCGGTGTCGGTCTCGATGCGCAGGCTGACCCGCTTGCCGATCAGTTCGCGGGCCTCGATGTCGTCGCGCTCGGACACCACCAGCAGGCGGAACTCGAACGCCCGCGAGATCGCCTCGTGCCCCTCGAACTCGCGGATCAGCAGGACGTCCTCGCCGAGCGGGGTGCTCAGCAGGAACAGGCGATGGCTGGTCGAATAGGACATGGACGGAGCACCAGGCGCCGCGACGGCGGCACGTCAGTCGCGGCTATCGTCGGCGCCGGGCGGCGCCGGCGACATTCGCAATACGGCCTAGCCCAAGCGGACGAGGGCGCCGGCTGGGGAGCGACGGCCGCCCGTTCCCGCACGGCGCAGGCTTCCGGTCGGGGGTCACGACGGGGCCGTTCACTGGACGTCGTAGGCGAAGTTGCCAGCGGCATCGAGGCCGGCGCGGATCGTCGAGACGCGCTCGCCGTCGGCCATCCTGCCGAGCACGCTGGTGGCGATCTCCGGCAGCAGGGTGCCGGTGAGGATGTTGTCGATCGCGCGCGCACCCGAGTCCACCTCGGTGCAGCGCGCGGCGACCGCGGTCACCAGCTCCGGGCTGTAGTCGAAGCTGGCGCCGTGGTTGGCGCCGATGCGGCGGCCGATCTTGTCGAGCTTGAGCCGCACGATCCGCTGCAGCTGCTCGTCGCGCAGCGGCAGGTACGGGATCACCGTCGTGCGGCCGATGAACGCCGGCTTGAACACGCGGTTGAGCTCGGGCCGCATCAGCGCGTCGAGCTCGTCGGGCGCCGGCTCGCCGTCGCGGCAGGCATCCATGATGACGTCGGTGCCGGCGTTGGAGGTCAGCAGGATCAGCGTGTTCTTGAAGTCGATCTCGCGGCCCTCGCCATCCTCCATCTTGCCCTTGTCGAAGACCTGGAAGAACAGCTCCAGCACGTCCGGGTGCGCCTTCTCCACCTCGTCGAGCAGCACCACCGAATACGGCCGGCGCCGCACCGCCTCGGTCAGCACGCCGCCCTCGCCATAGCCCACGTAGCCGGGCGGCGAGCCCTTGAGGCTGGAGACGGTGTGCGCCTCCTGGTACTCGGACATGTTGATGGTGATCATGTTGCGCTCGCCGCCGTAGAGCACGTCGGCCAGCGCGATCGCGGTCTCGGTCTTGCCCACGCCGGAGGTGCCGACCAGCAGGAACACGCCCTTGGGCTTGCCCGGGTCCTCCAGGTTGGCGCGCGAGGTGCGCACGCGCTGGGCGATCGCGTCGAGCGCGTGGCCCTGGCCGATCACCCGCTCGGCCAGCAGTTCGTGCAGGCGCAACACCGTCTGCACTTCGTCGCTGACCATCTTGCCGACCGGCACGCCGGTCCACGAGGCGATGATCTGCGCGACCGCGTTGCCGTCGACCAGCGCGTTGACCATCGGCGCGTGGCCCTGCAGCGCCGCCAGCTCCGCGCGCAGCCCGCGCACGCGGGCGCGCACGTCGTCGATGCCGGGCGCATCGTCGGCCAGTCCGGCCAGTCCGGCCAGCGCGGTCAGCTCTGCGCCGAGCGCGTCGACCAGCGTCTTCTCCTGCGCCCAGCGCGCCTCCAGCTGCTGCAGCCGCGCGTCCAGCGCGGCGTCCTCGGCATCGATCGCGGCCATGCGCTCGGCATGGTCGTTGCCGGCCGAGGCCTCGGTGGCCAGCAGCCCGCGCTCGGTGGCCAGCACCGCGCGCTGCTGGCGCGCGTCCTGGATCTCGGCCGGCACCGCGTTCTGGCTGATCGCGATCTTCGCGCAGGCGGTGTCGAGCACGCTGACCGCCTTGTCCGGCAGCTGCCGCCCGGCGATGTAGCGCGACGACAGCTTCACCGCGTCGACGATCGCCTCGTCGAGGATCCGCACCCCGTGGTGCGCGGCCATGGCCGCGGCCATGCCGCGCAGCATCGCCAGCGCACGCGCTTCCTCCGGCTCCTCGATCTTGACGACCTGGAAGCGCCGGGTCAGCGCCGGGTCCTTCTCGAAGTACTTCTTGTATTCCGACCAGGTCGTGGCCGCGATCGTGCGCAGCTCGCCGCGCGCCAGCGCCGGCTTGAGCAGGTTGGCGGCGTCGTTCTGCCCGGCCGCGCCGCCGGCGCCGATCAGCGTGTGCGCCTCGTCGATGAACATGATGATCGGCTTCGGGCTGGCCTTCACCTCGTCGAGCACGCCCTTCAGGCGCGCCTCGAACTCGCCCTTGACGCTGGCGCCGGCCTGCAGCAGGCCGAGGTCGAGCGCCAGCAGCTCGACGTTCTGCAGGATCGGCGGCACCAGGCCCTCGACGATGCGCCCGGCCAGGCCTTCGACGACCGCGGTCTTGCCGACGCCGGCTTCGCCGGTGAGGATCGGGCTGTTCTGCCGGCGCCGGGTCAGGATGTCGATCATCTGCCGGATCTCGGCGTCGCGGCCGAGCACCGGGTCGAGCGCGCCATCGCGCGCGCGCCGGGTCAGGTTGATGCAGTACTTGTCGAGGTTCGGCGTCGCGCTGGGCTTGCCGCCCGGCCGCCCGTCGGCCTCGCCGGGCGTGGCCGCGGCGCCGGCCGCGCCATCGCCGAGCAGTTTCGCGTCGCGCGCCTCGACCGAGCCGTCGGCGATCGCATGGAAGTTCTCCAGCAGCGTCTCGACGTTGACCGCCATCGCCTCCTGCACCGGGCGCGACAGCAGGCGCCTGAGGTCCGGATCGGACACCAGCGCCAGCAGCAGGTGGCCGCTGCGGATCCGGCTCTCGCCCAGCTCCAGGGATGCGACCACCCAGGCGCGTTCCAGCAGCTGCGGCAGGTGCGGCGACAGCGACGGCGTGCGCGTGTTGCCGGACTTCAGGCCGGCGAGCGACTCCTCCAGCGCGCGCTCGAGCGCTTCGGGCGTGTGCTCGAACTGGCGCAGGATCCGGCGGATGTCGCTGTTGTCGACTTCCACCAGCTTCAGCAGCAGGTGTTCGATCTCGACGTCGTGGTGGCTCCGCGACAGGCACAGCCCGGCCGCGGCTTCGAGTGCGGCGCGGCAGGTGGTGTTGAGTCGGGCCACCGTCGCGCGTGGGTTCACTGCCATGAAGCGTCTCCCATTGCATGGAAGTGGAACGCCACGTCGTCGGCGGGCCGCGGCGTGCGGCGTCCGGCGAGCCAGGTATTCCACCCGAGTCGTGCGGCCTGCCTGTCGCGGCCGCTGAGTGTGATGCGCGGCACCTGGTCCGCGCGCAGTACCAGCCTGAAACGCAGATCCAGCGCCAGTCCGGTCAGGAACCGGGTCAGCTCGACCAGCGACCCGAGCAGTTCGCCGTCCGGCAGCAGCCGGTCGAAGCGCGCGCGGTCGAGCGGCCCGACGACCAGCTGCACCGTGGTCTGGCGGTCCCAGAACAGGCCGCCCAGCACCACGCCGTCGCCGAGCGCGTGCGCCTGCCTGCCGAGCCGGGTGCGGTCGGCCGCGGCGATCCGCTGCCAGTGGCCGAAGCAGCCGTGGGCGACGACCCGCGCGCCGACGACGTCGCCGACGACCTGCGAGATCGATCCCAGTCCGTGCGGGCGCTGGCTGATCAGGCCGCTGTAGTAGGCGAGCGCGGCCGCGGGCAGCCGCGGGCGGGTGTCGCGCGCATCGCGCGTGCGGTGCAGCTGCCGGTGCAGCGCCGGCGTACCCAGCCCGATCAGGTCGTGGATGTGGCGCGCGATGCCGCGGTGCGCGCCGGCCTCCAGCTCCACCTCCGGGCGGTGCTTGCGCCATGCATGCCAGAACAGCAGCAGCAGGCGGTGGTTGAAGATGTCGAAGAAATCGCGCGGGCCGTGGTCGCGGCGACGTTCGCGCGCGATCAGCCAGCGGGTGTAGGCATGCGGCAGCGTGCCGCTGGGCCCGGTCAGGCCGAAGAAGTTGACGACCATCCGCGGCGCGGCGTCGCCGGCGCCGGACAGCAGTGTGTCGATCTCGTTGGGTGGGAAGCTCAGCGACCCGGTCACGCCGAAGCGCACCGGATCGTGGCCATCCAGCCGCGATGCGTCCTGGCCGGCCGCGCGGTACAGCAGCCGCACCGCCTGGAAGAACCGGTAGCGGGTCGGCGCCGCGTGCAGCGCATCGAGCGCGGCGACCGGCTGCAGCACCGGTGCGAGTACGGCGCGATCCGTGCCGGTGCGCGTGCCGGTCCGCGGACCGGCGGCGGGCGACGTCGCGGGCGCCGGATCCGCCGTCGCGTCCACGACGGCATCGATGGACGCGTCGGTGCCGGCAGGCGGATCGGGATCGGCGTGCGCCATGGTCATACCAGCGGCAACGCGCCGCTGCGCGGCGGGAAGCGCACCAGCGGCTGCTCGCGTTGCCGGCAGTGCGCGCTGAGCCGGGTATAGGAGTTGGCGGTGCAGTACAGGCCGAAGAAGATGTCGAGCACGCGCGCCAGCAGGTAGACGCCGCTGCCGACGAAGTGGTCCTCGTCGAACGTCAGGTCGATCTCGGTGCCGCGCACGAACGACTGCCGCGGCGCGCGCCCGACCCGGGTCGACGAGGCGTGGCTGTCGACCGCGACGATGCCGGCGATCTGCCGGCGCAGGCTGTTGCTGTCGCCGAAGTTGTACAGGCTGAGGATCTCCAGCAGGGCGTCGCGGCCGTTCTCGACCAGCGACAGGTGGTTCAGCGACAGGTGCGAGATCAGCCGCCACTGGTTTGCCATGCGCATCGGCGCGCGCCAGGTCGCGGACGGCTTCTTGAGCAGCGTCGCGCTGGCGATCGCGCCGCCGTCGACCAGCTGCAGCACGCTGTCGTCGCCGCCGAACGGCAGCTGCGCCGGCAGGTCGCGGTTGGTGCAGGTCAGGCGCAGCGACAGCGTGTCGATGGCCGGCACGCGCGGGTCCATGTTGCGGTCGACCAGCGAGATCGACAGTTCGCTGCCGTCGTCGCTGGCCTGCGTCGACGGCCGCCGCTGGGCGAACCAGAAACTGCTGGCCGGATCGCCCTGCAGGCCGTGGCGGATCGAGAAGAACGGCAGGAACTCGACCACGTCGTCCTGCTGCGCGCCGCGGCTGGCCTTGCGCACGCTGTCGATCGAGTAGACCTCCAGCCCGAGCGGACGCCGCGCGTCGGGCACGACCGGATACTCGAACACCTCCTGGCTCAGCCGGATCGGTTCGGCCTGTTGCGGGAACAGGTTGACGATCGGCGTGCAGTTGAGCCGGAAGCTGTTGCGGTCGACGGTCTGCTCCAGCCGCGCCGCGCGCTCGGCGCGCTCGAAGGCGCCGACATGCACGCGGATGTCGACCGGTTGCGAGAAGCGCGCCAGGTCCAGGCCGACCAGGTCGACGAACAGGAACTTCTCCGGCAGCACGAAGTACTCCTGCAGCAGCCGGTAGCCGAGGAACGAGCGCGGATCGTAGTCGAGCAGGCCCTCGTCCTCGGCGAAGCCGACCGGCTGCACCGCCTCGGGGCCCAGCCGCAGCGGTGGCAGCGCACTGTCGCCGCCGGTGCCGTGCACGCTGACCGCCGACACGCTGTTGAGCAGCAGTTCGTAGAGCGCGTGCACCAGCGGGCTTTCCCCGTCGAGATACAGGCGCAGGCGGCCCAGGCCCAGCGCCTTGAAGCTGTTCTGTCCCTGCGGCTGCAGGCGCAGGCGGACCGTGGCCACGGTGTCGGTGCCCTGCGAGGCGAACGCCGAGCGCTCGATCGGCTCGAACGCGGCCTCGGCGATCGAGACCGGCCAGATGTCGACCGGGTAGGCGGTGCGGTAGCGCACCGGCATGCCCTTGACCGGACGGGTCAGCAGTCCGGTCTTCGCCGGCACGTGCTGCACGGCGGTCAGCTCGGTGTTCGGCGCGGGCTGCAGCTGCGCGATCGACATCGACGGCACCGGCCGCAGGAAATGCGGATACAGCACCGACAGCAGCGCATCGGTGATCTGCGGGAACTCGTCGTCGATCTTCTTGTGGATCCGCCCGGTCAGGAACGCGAACGACTCGATCATCCGCTCGACGTGCGGGTCCTCGCAGTTGTCGCCCTCGATCAGCAGTCGCGACGCGATCTTCGGATAGCGCTGGGCGAACTCCCCCGACAGCTTGCGCAGCGCGGTCAGTTCGCGCTCGTAGTAGGGAAGGATGTCGTCGAACATGCGCGCCGCCCCGGGAACCGTCCGCGCGGCGGATGCGCGCGCAGTGATGCAGGGCTTCGAGTCTAGGCAGCGGTGCCCGATGGCGACATAGACCGCACGGTCTATGCCCTCGGCACGAGGCCGGTGCGGGGCGAGCGGGCGTTGCAGGGGGCATGTGGATCCGGGTACACGCGACGGCCCCCCGATTCCGTCATCCCCGCCTGCGCGGGAATGACGGAGAGTCGTCCGGCCGCTACCGCCTGGAACCGGCCCGGACGCTACTCTTCGGACGCCATGCCGAACTCGACGCAGAACTCCGGATCGGCGACCACGCAGTCCGGCAGCTGCTGCCGCGCGTTGCCGCGCAGGCGCATGCCCGAAGCGGCGACCGCGCTGATCGGCTGCTGGCGCGGCAGCAGCAGCCACATCTGCATCGTGTCGTTGGTCGCCAGCGCCAACCGGCCGGCGCTCTCGCCGAAGCCCCAGAAGAAGTCCGCGCGCACGCTGCCGCGGATCGCGCCGCCGGTGTCCTGGGCGAACATCAGCCGTTGCATCGGGCCGCTGCCGCCGGGCTCGCGCGAGGAGATGAACACCGGTGCGCCCAGCGGCGTGGTGCGCGGATCCACCGCGACCGAACGCCCGGCGCTCAGCGGCACGCCGAGCGCGCCGATCGGGCCCTCCGGCCCATCGCCGATGTTGCGGAAGAACACGAAGCTGGGGTCGGGAATCCCGGTGGTGCCGCCGGCGAAGCTGCTGACCGCACCGGCGGGGACCGCTGCCGCGGCGCCGGGCGACGACGCCGCGCTGCCGGCGCCCGTGGCCGGTGCGGCGTTGCCGACCGGGCGCGGCGGCGGCGCGGGGCCTTCGCCCTTCAGTGCCGCGATCATCGCGTCGACCTCGCTGCGGTTCGATGCCGCCGGCCGTGCGGCGGGTGCGCCGGCGGCATCCGGACGTGGTGATGCGGCCGGCGCCGGCTGCGGCCGGGACGGCGTTGCGGGCCGCGGCCGGGGCGCGGCCGGCGCTTGCCCGCTGAGGACGGCGATCATCCGCGCGACCTCGTCGTTGACGCCGGCCGGCAGCTTCGGATCGGGCTGCACCTGGCCGATGCCGGCGCTGCTGCCGGCGATCAGGCCGCGCGCCTTGATCCCGGCGAGCGCCAGGTCCGCATTGCTGCCGCGGGTCACGCGCGGGCGGAACGGATGGCCGTTCTGTTCGGCGTAGGCCAGGCGCAGCAGGCCGCCCTCGCGCAGCATGATCTTGCCCGAGCCCTGCACCTGCATCGAATACAGCTTGTGCGCATCGTCGACCCACGCCAGCACCGGCGCCTGGATCGCGTTCTGCTCGATCTGCTGGCGCGACCAGTACGGCACCACGCGGCGGCCCTCGATGCGCACGCGGAAGCGCTTGTCGCGCACCCCGGCCGCCATGTCGCCCATCGCCAGCTGGTATTCCTGCGAACGGCCGTCGCCCGGCGCGCCGGCGCGCAGGCGGACGCCGTCCTGGTACAGCCACGCCGTGCCCGTGCCGGGCAGCCCGGCGTCGAGCAGCCGCAGGTCGTGCGGCATGCCGTAGACCGGATAGCGGTACTGCGCGTCGCGGCTGCGGCTGCCGTCGAGCAGCGGCTCGAAATAGCCGGTCAGCTTGCCGGTCGCCTCGCGGCCCGACGACAGCACCTGGTAGGCGTAGAAGTGCCGCTCGAAGAACGCGCGCAGCGCCGCCGGATCGTTGCCGGGCACGCCGGCGAAATCCGCGCACAGCTGGTCCCAGACCGACCTGCGGCGCAGCGCCGAGCAGCTCTGGCGCATGCCGTCGACCGACGCGGTGAAATCGTCGTCGCGCCAGCCCGGCAGCTGCGAGAATGCGCGCGGCTCGAACACCGCGTTGCGGGTCTCGAACGGCTGGCCGATGTCGGGCGCTGCCGCGGCGGACAGGCCTTGCGCGTCGGGTCCTGCGGCTTGCGTGTCGGGCGGCAGCTGCGCGTGGAGTTGCAGGCAGGCGAACGTGGCGCAGCACAGCAGGCCCAGGCGGAACGGTAGGCGCGGCATGGCGGATCCCCACGGAAGTGTGGCCGCTACTGTGGCCCCGGCGCCCCGGTGCCGACCATACGCCGGAGGGCATAGCGCGGTTGCCGGCCGGCACCGCGGATGCGGCGGTTGACCTGTCCCTCGGTTCTTCGCCCAAGCCGCGTAGATACCGTCTTGCGGCGGCCTATGCAATGGCGTGTTGGGGATCGAATGGCTTGCCCGAACGCAGGACGCCCCAGACCAGGTGGAGGAGCTTGCGCATGACGGCGCAGACGATGACCTTGCCGGGCTTGCCGCGTTCGGCCAGACGCTCTGCGAAGGTAGCCAGGACCGGATTGTGGCGTTTGGCCACGATCGCCGGCATGTAGAGCCTGGCACGCAGGACGGCATCGCCGATGCGCGAGATGCGGACCTTGCCCTGGTACTTGCCGGATTGGCGCTGGGCCGGGTTGAGGCCGGCATGGGCCACGATCTGGCTGACGTCGCTGTAGCGCGCCAGAGAGCCGAGCGAGGCCAGCAGGGCGGCAGCCGTGGTCTGGCCGATGCCGGGGATGCTGTCGAGCAGGTCGCGGCGCTCACGCAGGTCCGGGTCACTGTCGATGTGTTCGGCGAGCAATCGCTCGATGTTCCGGATCTGCTGCTC
>NZ_JAIWPT010000005.1 GCF_021191695.1 Proluteimonas luteida | reverse complement strand
TGCTGCTACTTGCCAGTCCGTGGTCCGGGGCCTAACAATGCGTTCAAGCCGACACCGCTTCGTTACGCCAAGCACATGGCAGGTACAGCTTGCCATGTGCTTGGCTCCACTACACGGCGCGGCTTAATTCAGGCGTTAGGCGGCATGAACACGCAATCCGAGCCATCTCATACTCCGACTCTTGAGGAAGTCGTAACGGCTTTCGATGACCGCCGTGATTGGGTGGTTTCGAATAACGGCTCCAAGCTTCGTTGCGAGTATGGACTGTATGCGCTTGTGCCTCTCCTTACTGATGCGCTTCCAAAGATTCGCAATGCCACAGGCCGGATACACATCATGTTCGATCTCATTCCACTCGCGCGTCGCGACATTCGCGTTGTAGAAGCAGCGAAAGATAGGTTGCAAGACAGATCAAAAGCTGTACGTATGCACGCCTGCGAGGTTCTCGCGTATAGCCTTCGGCACGACGCCATACCAAGCTTAGAGCCCTTGCTAGACCATCCCGTAGCTGAAACTAGAGCTACCGCAGCGGCTGCCATCGACGCAATTCAGCATCAGAATCATCACTTCTACCTGGACCGGGAACACAAGGGAACTTCGTTCTGGGTAGTCGATCCACAAGACGATCCGAACTACAAGCCAAGACCTTGGCAAATTCGTCAGGAGCGCCAATGACCATCGCACACCACATGCCGCCTAACAATTCATTCAAGCCGAACCCACTTCGCGGGTCGGCTTAATTCAGGCGTTAGGAGGCAGCGTGTTCAAACTGCAACGATCATTCATCGTCCCACTTGCCCTAGGTATCGCATTGCTTACTACCGCAATGATCATTGTGCTTACTGCGGAGGCACAGTTTGAGTTCTGGAAGCATCAATGCCTTGATCTAGGCCCTCGCAGGATGGAAGACATGCGATGCAGGTTTCCGCACCTACTCAAATGGCCATTCTTTGCATGCGCCATATCAGGAGTACTTTCTCTGGCTTATGGCCTCTTCCGCTGGCTTGTTTCACTCCGTGAATCCTCCTAACAATTCATTCAAGCCGATGCCACTTCGTGGCACGGCTTAACTCAGGCGGTATACGTGCTGGAGGGTTCATGGGGTTTGCAATTTCTTGGTTAGCCGTCTCTGGGAAAGATCCTCAACAAGTGTTGCAAGAGCTTCAGCTCCATCGCACAGGTGAGGCCGAGGAGTTTCCGGAGTCTCCCGTTTCGGCCGCTCAGCTTCCTACTGGCTGGTTCCTAGTCTTTGCCAATAGGTTTGCGTCGCCGCTGGTCACAGACAGCTCTTTGCAGCAACTTTCATCTGGCTGCACCGTCATTTCCTGCCAAGTTGAGGAGCACGTAATGTTCAGCTCCGCGACGTGCTACTCCAACGGAAAGAACAATTGGCAAGTAGCGCATGACGCTCAAGATAGCATTTATCATCTCTCCGCCCGTGGTGACCTCCCACCGGAGTTCAACGACATCTACGTATCGCTAAAGCAAGAGCAAGATGACTCTGGCGGGGACAAGTCCGACGTAGATTACATTCATGATGTTCCGGTATCTTTAGCCAAGGCGATTACATCATTTCGGCACGACCAAGACATTCAGTGTGACTCACCCGAGCCATTTGAGATTCTTACCTCAAGCAATTCGCCTGCATCGACTAAGCCTTGGTGGAAGATCTGGTAAGCACGTATAACAATTCATTCAAGCCGAGCCCGCTTCGCGGGCCGGCTTAGCTCAGGCGTTAGGCCGCACAGGACACATGGCAACAACTGACCCAATGATAATTGGCTGCGGAGAACACGGTGAGCGTATCTCCGCCGTTGTTTGTAAGCACATGCTTCAGGGACAGCCCGCTCCAGCCGGCTTCGTCGAGAACAGCAGCGATCCGAATGACCTCCAGGCATGGTGCTACCTGTGCGAGGACAAGTTCCAGCTAGAGGGAGACATGACGGATGCCTTTAGAGAGTTCAATGGCATGGCTATGATCTGTATCGTCTGCTATGCCGACGCCAAAACTCGCCATACAATCCCAGCGGGGCAGTAGCCATGCATCCGGGCGTGCGGCCTAACAATTCATTCAAGCCGACACCGCGTCGCGGCGCGGCTTAATTCAGGCGTTATCCGTCTATGAAGATTCTTGGCACTATCGTGCTGATTGCCGTCATTGGTAGCGGACTGGCTATGGCCAGCCCCGCAACCCCGGAGCCAACTTCCGTACCGGAAGTTGCAGTGCCACCTGATGACTGTTTCGGGCGTACATACACCTGCCAGGCCAAACTCTCCTTCACGGTAGGAGAGGATGGGCGGGCATCTGACATCAAAGTGCTGGAGTCATCACGTAGCTATCCATGTGACCGCGCACTTATTTATAGCTTGCGCGGTCGCACCTATCCCGAGCTGGTATCTACTGCGTACGTGGAAGAGCATCTTATCGGCTATCAGTGCATTGATGGCCGGCCGGCCAACAATTCGTTCAAGGCGATGCCGCTTCACACGCCTTAACTCAAGCATTAGGTGCCATATCATGCTTCTTTACCTCTTGCTAGCTACTGCAACTGCGGGCGCCCCTGGCGTAAGGGATACTCCCGCCATGACTTGTATCAAGACCACCATCAAAGCCAACGGACGCACCACGGACACTACTGTCGCTGCAAGTTCTGGTAACTCCGTCGCGGATAGAAGCGCACTTCGCTTCGTGAAGATATTCCGGTTGGAGCGAGATCGTCACGGAACATATGAGGATCAGACCGGGTACGCCCTCGTGGAGACTTATGAGAGTGGCGCGTTCGGTACCAGCCTGTTTGATTACAAGGGCCAACTGCTAGAGTCGTGCTCGTTACCTCAGGTGTCAGCCAGTGGCACCTAACAATTCATTCAAGACGACGCCGCTTCGCAGCGCGGCTTAATTCAGGCGTTAGACCCCGCTGATGCGTTCAGGAGTAGCCATGAAAAGATTGTGCGTCTTACCAGTTTTGCTTCTGGCTTCTCTAGCCCTACAAGCAACGGAGACTCAGAGCGCTCCGGAAGCTGATGAGGCCAAGGTCGTTCGTCTGACCAGCCATCTGGAGAATCATCCACTTAGCGACACTGATAAGAGCATTCGCAGTTGGTTGCTTCAATGGGCTACCGAGACCCAAGACATCACCGTTGTCGTTTGTAACATTCTGGGTACGGCTTCCGGAGAGGACTTGCCGTACAGCGCGATCTACACCACACAGATGATCTTTGGCAATACCGCGTATCAAATTGCGCACCCAGACAAGCGCGAAGATCTTTTGGCTACTCAACTGGCGGCGGCACGCAGCTCGCTCAACGCCTATAACTCTATCCTGGATTCGCATCCGGAGGCGCGCATTCCGTACCTTGATGAGCTTACCAGCAAAGATAGATCAGGCAGTCTAGAAAGTTACTTGGCTCCCGTTATCGCAGAGAAATGCGACGACTCGGGCGGGACCTAACAATTCATTCAAGCCGACGCCGTCCTCAGCTCCGTTAAACACTTCTGAGACTGGGACTATACTGCAGGCGACAGGCCGCGATCGCCGCGGCTTAACACAGGCGTTAGCCGCATGCTGACAGCGTCGCTACTCATGAGTATAGGGTTACTCGCAACCTCTCCCCCCGCGGAATTTCCGGATGGCTGGCGCGCACCAACCGATGCAGAGTTGGCCAACCCAATGTTCTCTGATTCGCCTGAAGAATTCACCCGCGTCGTAGACGATCTGAACGGAGACTCCATTGGGGACACTGCTCTATTGCTGAAGAGCACGCGCGATAGCGCCGAGGCTCTTTGGGTGTATCTCTCTGGCCCGGAGCAGCCCAGATGGGTCCTTCTCCATCATACATCGTGGGGCTCGGAGCACCCTGACGTCGGCCTGTCCATGAGAATCGACAAGGCAGCGCCGGGTACCTATAAGTGCCTTAGCACGGGGCAGCGACACCACTTTTCAACGTCTGGGATTGAGTACTTTAGACCAGGTAGCTCTTCATCTGTATTCTTCTGGGATGACGCCAAAGGCGAGTTCCAGCAGGTATGGATCAGCGATTAGTGGCCAACAATTCATTCAAGCCGACGCCACTGCACGGCGCGGATTAACTCAGGCATTAGGTGCATGCCAATATCTACGAATCCCCGACTCCTGCTTTCCATCCTCATGATTGCGTCAGCTACTATCAGCTGTAAGGCAACCAGGAATTCAGTAGATGGCTCGTTCAAACCAGCACAGGGCTGGATACTGGTAAAGAACGGAAGCGTGTCGGATGTGAAGGCAGCTGTTGTTGACTACGACGGCCTTTCCAGGGAGCAGCGCCCTAATGTCTTTCGAGTAGAGTTGCACCCTCAAAGTAGCGGTGCGGTGGCTGTAGTGTTACCGGACGGCTTTCCAGCCTACGATTTGGCAAATATGACGGGCTGGCTGAGCGCCCCGCCAGATCAAGAGAACGTGCATGACGCCGTTTCTTGGATCACAGCTCCGGGTAGCGGGGTCAAGTACTATCTAGAACCTGAGACTGGCAACCCATGGGGGGATACCTTGATCGGCGCAAGCAAACTTGGGCAGTCGGTTCGTGTATCTCTTCCGGAAACAGGAATGTCTGAAGTTTCCGCATCTTATTCCTACAGAGATGAGCCTGAGATCGAGATTTCGCTGCAACCGGTCACAATCGAAGTCACGCTTGATACAAGCACTGCTTTTGGCAACCCTAATTTCGTTGTCAACAGCCCAAAGGATCATGATTGGCGCTGGTAGCGCATGTCAATTCACTCAATCCGACGCCGCTTCGCGGCACTGATTAATCAAGGCGTCAGGGCGCCATGGAAGGGTCATGAAATCCCAGTACGCTGTGGCAATCGCCGTGTTTTTCCTGTCCTCCTCGCTCTTTGCAGGCAACTCGACTCCTGCAGTCCCAGGGCCGTTCCTGGGCGATTGGGGTACCAGCTTGACGGATTGTGGGACAGAAGCGGATGACACATCGCTGCATATCGGAAAGAGGCATGTTTCGTATCACGCGGGCTCCGGCCCAGTGCAATCTGTTGTTGTACGGGGAACCAATGAGGTGGCGCTAATCGCTGAGCTGACAAGTGGCGGTGAGACTTGGCTCGATGCTTCAACATTCCTGCTTTCGCTGGACGGCAATCAGCTTACCGAAAGCTCTGGCATGAATAGAGAGTCATTCGTTCGTATCCGGTGCAACTCCATACTCGGCGCACGCGGTGAAATTACGCCCCGAGTGCATCGCACCTGAGAGCTCGTGGATTCGTTCGATCGGCGCTTTGCAGCCCTGACGCTTCCTGGGTAATCCACTGCTGCGCAGGATGTTCAGGACAACCCTGGTTCACTGCATTGATGGTGCGGTGCCGAACTTCTTGACAAGCGCAGGCTGGCGCGCATGCGGTCACTGCCGCCAGCGGTCCTGGACCAGATGGTGCTGACGGCATGAAAGCTGGGGAAACCTGGGAACCCGGTCCGTCATCAGCCCCGAGACGGGGATCCGCAGCGTTCTACCGCGCGATCTCCGACGGGCAGCGGATCCGGTCGATGCGCGGAAAGACGCGCGACGGGCCCGGTTCTCCACTCATGGAGTGTTCCCCCACAGTACCGCCGGCGCGGCCGGACATGCCCGCACCGCGGCAGGCTCCGGGAGCTTGCTGTCCAGCAGCCAGCACTCATCCAGGACAGAGCAGTAGCAAAGCCGTAGACGAACGTTGCCAAGCGAGTTGCCGAGCGCCTCGTAGGTCGGAGACGCTGCATCCAGCGGCCGGACACGCATGAACTGGATCCATTCGTCAGCCCCCACGACACGGCGCTGGATGGCGCTGTTCATGACCAGGAGTCCGGACTCTGCTTCCGTTGCGCCACAACAGGCGACCAGAAGCGAAGAGGGACCGGATACAGGCGCGCCATCGTAAAGGACCTCAGCCCAGCGAACGCGGGCCGGGCCGACGCCACGGTTCAACAGATCGAGGGATATCTGCTCGCCACCGTCGGGCGAGGCATTGCTGGTGCCGAAGATCAGGGAAGGCCAGACGCTGGCCGCCAGTATCCGCTCCTGGGTCCGGTTGGCGTTGTAGGCCACGAACACCGAGACCGCGGAGATCAACAGCACGCCGAACGCGATCAGGATCTCGAACAGGTGACGGGCGGCAAACAGGCGCGTCGGCCGTTCCCGGGTCGTTTCCTCGGACACGCCCTGCACCTTCTTCATTCTCTTTCGTTCCCGTGGATGTCTTGGTCAGCCGGCGGCATGTCGTGCCCGATCTCCCGCCCACGTCGTACGGCGGGGCCGCTCGGCCAGATCGATCCGCGGCGCTTCCGCGATACGCGTCCTGCACACGGCGCGGATGCCCACGAATGAACGTTCGCCAAGAAAAAACGCGCCGCGCGCGCCGTTCCCGCCGAGGCTAACGAGCCGTTTTCTTCTTTACAAGTGGACAGCATGGGAATATCCCCGGAATCCGACGCCGATGCCTGCCGATGCCCTCGACGGCGCCGAACGACGGCGCGGCAAGCCCGACATATGTGCCCGGGGCGGTTCCGCATATGTCGTCCGCCCGGTACCTGCCCTCCTGGCCTGCGACAGTCGCGAAAGATTCGACACCGACCCGCGCGACTGCAGGCACATGACACAGGGAGCGCTCCGCATGGATGCCTGCTACGCGAGCAACGGCAGGATGCTCCCGGCGAAAACGGACGCGCCATCCATCAGCCAATGCGCGACCACGAGCGGCAGGAGGCGGCGCAGACGCAGATAGACCAGGACCATGAACAACGCGTTCGGCACCGACGAGACGAAACGGTGGATCATGTAGTCCAGATCGAAGGTCAGCGGCATGAAGGCATGCTGGAACGCCCAGACCAGCGCGACGACGGCCACGGCGAGGGCGGTGCTTCCGGAAAGCACCTGGAAGCGCGGCAGCAGGTAGCCGTTGTAGGTCATCTGCTCCGTAAGACCCCAGATCAGCGGCCAGACCAGCAGGGCATAGAGCGCGGGGATCAGCGGCAATGGCTGGCCGTACTGCGGCAGGTCGACACCGCCATGCATCAGGAAGCCGCTGATCGCGACGCCGCCGAAAATGAGGACGAGGCCAGGGGGAATCAGCGCAAGACCCAGCAGGACATCGCGCAGCACGCGGCGGCGGTCGAAACCGACCAGATCCGCAAGCGTGATGCCCTCCCGTCGCGTGAGCCACCAGAGCATGCAAAGGCAGCCCGCATCGATCAGAGTGCCGTAGACAGGCAACCACGCTTCGGCATCGCGCCAGGGCGTCGCCGAGCCGCGCGTCGCGTAGACGAGCGCGACGATGCCCTGCGCCGCCACCGCAAAGGCCGCGCGCGCGAACAGCATCACCACCAGACTGCGCCATGTCAGCGCTCCGGTGGCCCGTCGCGCCGCAATGGCGGCGCTGGCGTTCCTTGCTGCGGCTTCACCCATGTTCACGCCGTGGTTCACGGAAACCCGAAACGGGGACCAGCGTGCACCTTCTCACGCGTCGGTGGCGCGGAAACAGGCACGGGTACCCACTTTTCATGCAGCCGACGCCGGGCAAGGGACCTGCTCTCCCTGCTTCCCGGTCGTCGAGAAGAGTCCTTGGCCGATCACGCCGGCCGCGGCAAGCGGAACCTGCGGATCGCGGGTTTCCGACTCCAGCAGCAGTTCCGAGCCGATGACGCGGGCACCGCAGTAGTCGAAGATGCCGTGGTCGATCTGGAGCTTCATCGCGCCGAAATAGCCGTGCCTGGCGTAGGTATGTGCGTCGGCGCCCGCGACCGCGACCAGCTGGACCTGCAGGCGGCGCAGTTTCTTCTCCAGGCGGCCGCCCAGGCTGAAGTCGAACGCCCAGCCGTTGGAGAACACGCGGTCGATCCAGCCCTTGAGCAGCGCGGGTATGGACCACCAGTAGACCGGATAGACCAGCACCAGGGCATCGGCGCGATCGATCCTCGTCCGTTCGCGGACGACGTCGGCCGGGGCGGGTCCCCGCCTGCGATGCACAGCGAGGTCGGCCGGGGTGAACCTGGGGTCGAAGCCTTCGGCCGCGAGGTCGGCGATCTCCGCGGTGTGGCCCGACTGGGCGATGCCGGCCGCGATGCGGGCGCCGATGGCCTGGCTGAGCGAGGACGGCTCGGGGTGGGCGACGACGACGAGTGCGTGCATGGGAGGTTCCTGTTGACGGGGAGAGGCAGCGCGGAGGAAGCTGGTTACCGAAAGTAAATTACTAAAGGTAAGTTAACGTGCCGCCATCTCCGGATGCAAGCGCTCCGCCCGGCCCGCGCCGCCGCCTGTCCCGGCCCGAACGTCATCGCCAGTTGCTGGATGTCGCCTGGCGAATGGTCCGCGAGGAAGGAACGGATGCGCTCACCCTGGGCCGCGTCGCCGAACGCGCGGGCGTGACCAAGCCGCTGGCCTACGATCACTTCGGCACCCGCGACGGCCTGCTGGTCGCGCTGTACGGCGAGTTCGACGCCCGCCAGACCGCGTTGATGTATGCCGCGCTGGAAGCGGCGCCGCCGAAGCTGGCGGAACGGGCGGCCGTGATCGCGGGCTCGTACATCGACTGCGTCATGCAGCAGGGCCACGAGATTCCCGGCGTGATCGCGGCGCTGGCGGGCTCGCCGGAACTCGAGCGCGTCAGGCGCGAATGGGAAGCCGGGTTCATCGACAGGTGCCGGCATGCGCTCGCGCCGTTCGCCGGGCCCGACGGCGTGCCGACGGCCGGACTGCGGGCGATGCTGGGCGCGGCCGAAGCGCTCTCCGCCGCGGCGGCGACGGCGGAGATCACGCCGATGCAGGCGCAGGCGGAACTCTACGAAATCATCATCGCGATGGTGGACAGGAGCACGCGCAGGCCGCCACGGAAATCCGGTGCGGGGCGCGAGTCCCGACGCCGCCCGCCCGGGGAGAACGGCGGATCAGGGTGAGGATCCAGTCCGATCGGCCGGCAGGAAATCTTCCAACTGCACCAGCCGCACGCTCAGCCGGGTCGCCAGGCTGCGCTCGACGTAGGCCTTGTGCGAGAACCCCACGATGAACAACAACCGCTCCGGCTGGGCGGACGCGGCCGCATCCATGACGTTTGCCGCCATCCGCTGGTCGCGCAGCTCCCACATCGCGTAGCGGAGCCGGTCCAGTCCGCTGGGGTGGTCCATCGTCAGCCAGTGGATCCACTGCCCGGCATCGTCCACCCCGGCCGGGTACGCGTTCAGGTAGCGGTACATCGCCAGCATGTCGCCATCGCCCTTGACCCGCTCCCTCGCGGCCTGGAGCCGCTGCCACGCGTCCGACGCCGTCCATTGCCGCTTCGACGGATGATCGAACACCGCCTCCGAGACATCCTCCGGAAACGACAGCGTACGCACCGCCTCGTAATGGCTGTCCACCGGGTACAGCCGCTGCAGCCCCAGCGACCGCGCCAATGGCATCGCCACCGTGACCGCTTCGTCGGCCGACCGCAGGTACTTGTCCATCGCCTCGCGCACGCTTGCGGGGAGCGTGTCGCTGCGCTCACGGTCCCCGGGCGCGAGATACGACCATTGCAAGGTCGCGGTGTCGTACTCGTACGCCGCCAGCAGGTGGGCGACCAGTTCAAGGCGCTCCTCGGGCGCGAGTCCGTGCTCCGCCCGTTCGAGCAAAGCCTCCGCATGCCGGCCCGCCGCTGCCCGGCCGATGTCCAGCGATGCCTGCATGGCCTTGCCCTGCACGAGCACGTGACGCGCGAACAGATCGATCAGCTCCTTCGCCGCCGGGTCGACTTCCGCGAGTTCGGCCAGCAATGCGATCTCGTCGGGCGGGATCTTCTCGATCGCGATCCGCGTCGGCGCGTAACGTGCCAGCACCGCCAGCGTGCTCTGCATGTGACGCGGTTCGAGCCAGTCGTGGAACTCGCCCAGATGCCAGCTGCCCAGCACCAGGATCTGGTTCTGCAGGCGTGGCGTGACATGGGGCGCCAACGCCTCATCGACCGCGTGGCTGGGCAGACGCGCGGCGCCGCCGCCTGCGCCATCCGCGGCATGCGCGCCAGTGCCCGACATCGTCGCGCAGAGCAGCAGGGACAGGAGAAGAAGAGGCCTGTTCATGACGAGATGCCCGTGATGAAGGTTGCCGTCACCCTGCCCCTCGCATCGCGCTGGTCCAAGTGCAGCAGGTCACGGGGCACAACGCACTACGTCGATACCGCGGCGAAATCGCGTGTTCGCCCACGCGATGGAACGGATTCATTACCTCCGGCGTAATCGATCACGCTGCCGATCCCTGACAGGATCAAGTCCAGACGCTTGTATCTGGATTCATCGAAGCAACGAGGAGAACACGATGTCCGCCAAGTCGATCGCGACCAACGATGCCGCCACCAGCGCAGGTTCCGCCGCCGAAGCAACCCGCGCCGTGGTGCAGGCCTTCCTTGCCGCCAGGCTGGCCGGAGACACCGGGCGGCTCATCGAGCTCTTCGCCGACGAGGTGGACTGGCTGCTCGCGGAGAACCCTGCCGCCCCCTGGATCCGCGCGCGCTCCACCGCCGCCGAATGCGCGGCCCAGTTCACTGAACTGATGGCGTACACCCGCCCCGAACGGGCGCGCGCCTCCGTCGACACCTTCCTCGTCGACGGCACCGACGCCGTCTTGATGGGACATCTGTCGGGGACCGTACGCGCGACGGGAAAATCCTTCGAGGGCCCGTTCGCGTTGCACCTGACCGTCGAGGACGGCCGGATCACCCGGCATCGCCTCTACGAAAACAGCTTGTCGATCGCCGAAGCCTGCACGCCGTGACGCAGCTTGCCGATGTCTGCGCAAGCCGGAGCAGCCCCGTCGGGCAGAACCTGGCCCCGTTGTCGGCCCGCTATCGCCGGTTCCGGCTCCGGTTCCGCTCAGGCGCGAAGCGACCGACCTGGCGCTCCGTCGGCGCAGATGAAGCAGGTCCCCCGCCGCGCCCGGGACGACAGATGGATGTCTGCTGGCCATGCCGGATGACCTGTTCGTCCCCCGGTGGGGCGAAGAACCTCTTCTTCCGGCGCACTGCCCCGATCAGGCTCCGTTCCGCCACACGTCGTAGCGCCGCCGCCAGCGCGCGGCCAGCGCCGACGGCTTGTCGGCGAACAGCCGCGCGCCCTGCGGGAACGCCTTGCGTGCAAGCGCCTCCTGCCGGGCGTGGATCAGCGCCGCCATGAGGTCGACGGCAGGCGCGTCGAGTTCTCCCGCCGCATCGCGCACCGTGTCGTCGAGGACGGCAAGATCATGATGGTCGCCCAGCAGTTCGCCCAGTTCCGCCGCGCACGCGCCCATCGCGCGCATCGGGCCGGGCCACAACGGACGCAGCAGGCGAAGGTGGTAGGCATGGTCCTTGCACCGCTTGCGCCACGCGTGGAACGCCTCGGCGGAAGGATCGGCATGCGCCTTTCGCATGGCCTTGCGGGCGCGGCGGAAGCCCACCTCGACGCCGGCCCCGAAGGCATCGAAACCGGAGGCCCGCAACCGCCATCCGGCCACGCGTGCCTGGGCTTCCAGCAACTCGCTGCGCGCGGCCACGAGCAATGCACGGGTATCGATCCGCTCGATCAGGACCGTGCGGCGCCGGACGAGCAGGGAACGGATCGGCGCCAGAATGTCCGCCTGCACCTCGGCGCCGTCGTGCACGGCGATGCGGTCGAAGGTGTCGACCAGCACGTCCGCGTCGCGCGCCGCACCGAGTGGCCGTGCGATGGCGCGGAAGGCCGCGTTCTCGTCGTGGTCCACGGAAAGGTGGGGGCCGACCAGCCGCAGGAGCGCGCGGATCTTCTTGCAGCGCTTGCGGATGTCGTGGATCGCGTCATCGGCGTCCGTCGCCGGATCGTCGGCGGCGCGCGTGGCGCGCTCGATCTGCTCGCGCGCGATGCGGCGAAGCGACGACTGCGCCGAGCGGTCCCCGCGTTTGATGCGGTATGCCATGCGTGATGTCCGGAGGCGACGGAACAGGGCCCGGCATGAAGCTTCTCACACATCCATGTGCCGGCCATCCTGCACGGCCTCCGGGCTTTCGGCGGACGGGCCAAGCAACCAGGATGTGCATTTCCGCGCCCCGCCGTTTTCCGCAGACCTTAGCTTCCCCGCGCAATGCGCTGGAAACAATCCGACGCCGACCCCGGTTTACCCATGCCGCAGATGCCGTTTCCCGCGCCGACTGCGTCCCGGAAACGAAAACCCGCCGCCCCTGTCATCCCGTCTTGATTGGTGCTTAACACCGCGCCGCGCGATGGCTGGCACGTTGCGATCCCGACTCCAACCGACACAAGGGTGTGCAATGAAAAAGTCATGTCTTTCCGCCTCGCTGCTCGCGATCGCCATCGGCTGCAGCGCCTCCGCATTCGCCGCGGTGCATTTTTTCGAGGTGATCGGCGAGGGCCCCGGACGCACCGCCGAGGAGGCCGTCGAGAGTGCGCTGCGCGACGCCGACGAGAAGTGCTATCGCAGCTGGGGGCGTTCGGCGCAGGAACACACGGTCCTGGCCGAGTGGATCGACCCGGCCACGGGGTGGCCGTTCGCGCGGGTCTCGCTGGAGTGCAGGGTCGAGGATTGATCCGGCAGGCGCGGGGCAGCGCAGGGCCGCTGGTTACCTCGCCGGTAGAGACCGCGTATTCCGGTCAATGGTCCGGCTGCCCCGGCTCCGCTTGCATCCCGACAGCGCGCAGAGCGCCCTCACCCGCCCTCCGGGCACCTTCCGCCCCGGAGGGCACGTAGTCCCGCGCGCAGGAGAAGGGATTGCAGCTCCAGGTGCACGCCTTTTGTCTCGTCCCCTGCACGAGAAAGCCCATCTGGCCCCGGTTTACTCCAGGCCGGAATCTCAGGCCACCGACGCCCGGTAGATCGACTCGATCGCCGCGTCCAGCGCCCGGTTGAATGCCTCGTCGCTCTGCTGCGCGCTCAGGCCTTCGGTCAGTGCGCGGCTGAAGCTGGCGACCACGCCGGGATTCTTCGCCAGCCTGGCGTTGGCGTCGTCGCGGCTGTAGCCGCCCGACAGCGCGACGACCTTGAGCACGGCGGGGTGGTCGACCAGCTCCCGGAAGAAACCGTCGACGCTGGGCAGGGTGAGCTTGAGGATCACCGGGGTCTTCGGGTCGAGCTTGTCGAGGCGCTCGAGCAGGCCCTGCTTCAGCGTGACCTCGATGGCGGCCTTGTCGGCGGCCTTGATGTCGACCTCGGGCTCGATGATCGGCACCAGGCCGGCGTCGAGCACCTGCTGGCCGAGCGCGAACTGCTGGTCCAGCACCGCGGCAATGCCGGCGGGATTGTTCGCCTTGATCACCGAGCGTTCCTTGGTGCCGAACACGCCCTTGGCCTTCGCGCGGGTCAGCAGGTCGGCCAGGCCCGGGATCGGCTTGAGCAGCTGCACGCCGTCGGCCTCGTCCTCCAGGCCCTTGTCGATCTTCAGGAACGGCACCACGCCCTTGTCCTCCCACAGGTAGGCGACCGCGTCCTTGCCGCCGAAGCTGTCGTCCATCGTGCGCTCGAACAGGATCGCGCCGAGCACGCGCTCGCCGCTGAAGGCGGGGCTGGTGACGATGCGGGTGCGCATCCGGTGCACGAGATCGAACATCTCGGCGTCGTTCGCATATTCCGATTCGTCGATGCCGTAGAGCTTCAGCGCCTTGGGCGTGCTGCCACCGCTCTGGTCGAGGGCGGCGATGAAGCCCTTGCCCGATGCGATCCGGTCCAACTGCTGCTGATTCACTGCCACGGGCGCTCCTTTGCGATTGCGTTGCTTGAGGGGAAGTTGCTTGGGAAGAATCGGCGCGCAGGCGGCGCCAGACCGCGATGATACCGTCCACGCTACGCGGGAACCTGTCTGGCGGCAGGTCCAGACATGCGGGCGGTGGAAACGCCCATTGCGCAGGCCGACCCTGTGCGGCCGACGGGACTTTCCGCGCGAGCTCGCCCGTCGGCGGCGTAGCGCCGACCTACGTCCGCCCCCCGATCGATCCTTCCGCCCCCCCACGCGCCCGCCCCACGCATGCAACCCGGTGTTGTCGCCAGTGGAATGCCGCGCCGCGCTGGCGGCGGGGCTTCCCTGCTAACCTGCACCGCCGCGTTGCCGTCGCCCCGCCTTGATCAATTTCGAACAGGTCCACAAGTCGTTCCGCGTCGGCGCGCGCGAGGTGCCCGCGCTGCAGCCGCTGGACCTGCGCATCGACGCCGGCGAGGTGTTCGGCATCATCGGCCACTCGGGCGCGGGCAAGTCGACGCTGCTGCGGCTGATCAACGGGCTGGAGACGCCCAGTGGCGGCCGCGTGGTCGTCGACGGCCAAGCGCTGGACACGCTCGACGGTGACGGCCTGCGCGCGCTGCGGCGCCGGGTCGGGATGATCTTCCAGCACTTCAACCTGCTGTCGTCGAAGACCGTCGTCGACAACATCGCCTTCCCGCTGCGGCTGGCCGGCACGCCGAAGCCACAGGCGCTGGCGCGCGCCGACGAACTGCTCGACCGGGTCGGCCTGCGCGCGCATCGCGACAAGTACCCGGCGCAGCTGTCGGGCGGGCAGAAGCAGCGCGTCGGCGTGGCCCGTGCGCTGTCCACCGGGCCGAAGATCCTGCTGTGCGACGAGGCCACCAGCGCGCTCGATCCGCAGACCACCGCGTCGGTGCTGCAGCTGCTCGACGGCATCAACCGCGAGCTGGGGCTGACCATCGTGCTGATCACCCACGAGATGGACGTGATCCGCCGGGTCTGCGACCGGGTCGCGGTGCTCGATGCCGGGCACCTCGTGGAGCTGGGGCCGGTGCGGCAGGTGTTCCTGCATCCGCAGCACCCGACCACGCGGCGCTTCGTCGCCGAGAGCGAGGCGATCGACGAGGACGACCAGCACGCGCAGTACGCCGCGATCCCCGGGCGCCTGCTGCGGCTGACCTTCACCGGCGAAGGCACCTGGCAACCGGTGCTGGGCCGGGTCGCGCGCGAGACCGGGATCGACTACACGATCCTGGCCGGACGCATCGACCGGATCAAGGACCTGCCCTACGGCCAGCTGACGCTGGCCCTGACCGGCGGCGACGTCGAGGCCGCGCAGGCGTCCTTCGCCGCGGCCGGGGTCGAGGTGGAGGAACTGCGCCGATGAGCACGTTCGCCAGCCGCTGGTTCCCCAACCTGGACGCGGGCAAGTGGGCCGAGATCGGCCAGGCCACCGTCGACACCCTGCTGATGCTGGGCGGCTCGCTGCCGCTGACCCTGCTGATCGGCCTGCCGCTGGGCGTGCTGCTGTTCCTGACCGGGCCGCGCCAGCTGCACGCGCGGCCGGCGCTGTACGGGGTGCTGGCGCTGGTGGTGAACCTGCTGCGCTCGGTGCCGTTCATCATCCTGATGATCGTGCTGATCCCGGTGACCCTGAAGGCCATGGGCACGTCGCTGGGCGTGCGCGGCGCGATCCTGCCGCTGGTGGTCGGCGCGGCGCCGTTCTATGCGCGACTGGTGGAGACGGCGCTGCGCGAGGTCGACCGCGGCATCATCGAGGCCTCGCTGGCGATGGGCGCGACCACGCGCCAGCTGGTCACCCGCGTGCTGCTGCCCGAAGCCCTGCCCGGCCTGATCGCCGGCGCCACGGTGACGACCATCGCGCTGATCGGCTTCACCGCGATGGGCGGCGCGATCGGCTCCGGCGGCCTCGGCGACCTCGCCTACCGCGACGGCTACCTGCGCTCGCGCACCGACATCGCCGTGGTCACCGTGGTCGCGCTGCTGGTGCTGGTGCAGGTGCTGCAGATGGCCGGCGACCGGCTGGTGACCCATTTCAACCGGCGGTAGGCGCCCCGGTTCCGCCGCCACTCCCGCGCGAGCCGAAGCATAGGGCGGGTCTCGACCCGCCATTCGCGGGTGCCGGAGATGCGTGTGGCGGATCGAGATCCGCCCTACCGCCTCCGACACGCGCGCCGTCGGGCCGATTGCGCCATACACGAATGGCACTGATTCAAGCCCAACGCTCACGATCCGTCATGCCCGCGCAGGCGGGCATCCAGTGACTTCAAGCCGTTGGGTGCGCCTGAAAAGACGCTGGATGCCCGCCTGCGCGGGCATGACGGCGCTGCGTCAGTGCCATTCGCACCACACACTGATTTCCATCGCCGGCCTCGACCGCCGGCGCGATGGCCGGATACTCGGCGATTCCCTGCTTCCCCGACGGATGCCCACGATGTTGACCCTTTCCCGCCTGCTGCCCGCCGCCCTGCTGGTCCCCGCGCTGTTCGCCCTGTCCGCCTGCGCCGGGCCGTCGGGTTCCGCCGGCGACCGCGAGACGCTCAGCGTCGCCGCGACCGCGGTGCCGCATGCCGAGATCCTGGAAGTGGTGAAACCACTGCTCGCCGACGAGGGCGTGGACCTGCAGATCCGCGTGTTCAACGACTACGTGCAGCCCAACGACCAGGTGGTGCAGCGCCAGATCGACGTCAACTACTTCCAGACCGAGCCCTACCTCGACGCCTACAATCGCGACCGCGGCACCGACCTGACCACGCTCGCCGGCATCCACATCGAGCCGTTCGGCGCCTACTCGCGGCGCTTCGCCTCGCTCGAGGGCCTGCCCGACGGCGCCGACGTGGTGATCCCCAACGACCCCAGCAACAACTCGCGCGCGCTGATCCTGCTGCACCAGGCCGGCCTGATCACGCTGAAGGACCCGACCGACGCGCTGGCGACGCTGCGCGACATCACCGCCAACCCGAAGCAGCTGAAGTTCCGCGAACTCGACGCGGCGATGCTGCCGCGCGTGCTCGACCAGGTGGACCTGGCGCTGATCAACACCAACTACGCGCTCGACGCCGGCCTCGACCCGGCCACCGACGCGCTCGCCATCGAAGGCAAGGACTCGCCGTACGTGAACTTCCTGGTCGGCCCGCCGGAAGCCGCCGACGACCCGCGCGTGCGCAAGCTGATCGCGGCGCTGACCAGCGAACAGGTCCGCGCCTTCATCCACGACAAGTACAGGGACGCGGTGCTGCCGGCGTTCTGAGGCGACGATGCGGTCGACGCCGGGCGGGCCATCTCCGCGCCGGCTCCACTATCATCGGCCGATGCAACGCGACCACATCCTCACCCTGTCCTGCCCGGACCGCACCGGCATCGTCTTCCACGTCAGCGCCCTGCTCTACGAGCTGGGCTGCAACATCCTCGACGCGCAGCAGTACGGCGACGAGGAGACCCGGCGTTTCTTCCTGCGCGTGCATTTCGACGCGCCCGCGGGCGTCGCCGATACGCTGCAGGCGCGCTTCGCCCCGCTGGCCGCGCAGCACGCGATGGACTGGCAGATCCACGACGCGCAGCGGCGCGCGCGCCTGCTGGTGCTGGTCAGCAAGCAGGGCCACTGCCTCAACGACCTGCTGTTCCGCGCCCACAGCCGGCAGCTGCCGGTCGACATCGCCGCGGTGGCGTCCAACCACGACACCTTCGCGTCGCTGACCGCGTCCTTCGGCGTCCCGTTCCACCACCTGCCGGTCGGTCCCGGCAACCGCGCCGGACAGGAAGCGCAGCTGCTGGCGCTGGTCGAACGCGAGCGCATCGACCTGGTGGTGCTGGCGCGCTACATGCAGATCCTCTCGCCGGCGCTGTGCGAGGCGCTGGCCGGCCGCGCGATCAACATCCACCACAGCTTCCTGCCGAGCTTCAAGGGCGCCCAGCCCTACCACCAGGCGCACGCGCGCGGGGTCAAGATCATCGGCGCGACCGCGCATTACGTCACCGCCGACCTCGACGAGGGCCCGATCATCGAGCAGGACGTCGCCCACGTGGACCACGCGATGACCCCGCGCGAGCTGGTCCGGGTCGGCAGCGACATCGAGTCGCGGGTGCTGGCGCGTGCGGTGCGCCGCCACGTCGAGCACCGCATCCTGCGCAACGGCCATCGCACGGTGGTGTTCCGCTGACCGGCGGCCGGGGCGCGGACCCGCGCGCCCACCGGCGCGCCATCGGCAGGGTCGAGGATCGCCATCCGCGGCGCCGGTGCTCACCCGTCGCCGTCGACCGCGACGCCCGCCTCGCGCAGCGCCAGCCGCGTCGGCGCGTCGCCATCGGGCGTGACCGGACGGGTCAGGTCCCACAGGAACCGTACCCGGAATCCCGCCGCCGCGGCGTCCTGAGCCGACCACAGCACGCAGTAGTCGCGCGCCAGCCCGCACACGTGGACCTCGGCGATGCCGCGCTCGCGCAGCCAGCCGACCAGCCCAGTCGGCGGCCGGCTGCCGCCGGGACCGTGGTTGCCGCGCAGCGCGCTGTAGGAATCGACCTGGGGGTCGGTGCCCTTGCGCAGGATCAGCTCGGCCGGCGTCCAGTCGACCCGCGCGTCCAGCGCCGCGCCGGGCGTGCCCTGCACGCAGTGATCGGGCCACAGCACCTGCGGCTGGCCATGCAGGTCGATCGTCGAGAACGGCGCCTGGCCGGGATGGCTGGACGCGAACGAGGCATGCCCGGGCGGATGCCAGTCCTGGGTCGCGACCACCGTGCGGTAGCGGCGCGACGCCAGCAGTGCGGCGATGCCCGGCACGACGGCGTCGCCGTCATGGCAGGGCAGCGCGCCGCCAGGCATGAAGTCCGGCTGCAGGTCGATCACGAGCAGGGCGGTGTCGTCGGCGAAGGTCGGCAGGGGAGCTTGCATGGCAATGCGCCGGGTCGCGGGTTCGGCGTCCAGTCTATGGCGTTTGTGCGTCGTCGCCGCAATGCAGCGCGCCGATGCGAATGCGAACCCTGGGCGCGGCGGTGACGGGCAGGGGCGTGCGTGTCATGGCGTCGGTCGTCGGAGCTGCTCCGCTTGCGGCCGGCTGCAGTCTCGCAGCCGGCCGCTGCCCCGGACTCATGCCGCGTCGGCGGCGCCTGCATGTTCCGCGCGCAGGATCCTGGCGGCCGCCACCATCGCCTCCAGCGCGGTCAGCCCTCCTCCGAGGGCCCGACCACGTACTGCAGCTCGCTCAGGCCCGCCGGCGCGATATCCCGCAGCAGTTCCTCGAAGCCCTTGCCGACCAGCCGCCGCGCACGCCGCAGCAGGATCGGCACCGGACTCGACGGTTCCTGCCTGGCGTAGTACTCGCAGAGCTCGTCGATCCGGCGTACCACGTCGGCCGGACCGGCGATGCCGCCCGACGCGGACACGGGACGGGGCGCCGCATCATCGCTGCCGGCCCCGGCGCCATCCGCATCCGTCCCGGCCGTGTCCGCGGTCCCGATGCGCGCGTGCCACTGCGCCTGCAGGAACCGGTCGAGCTCGAACAGGTCGCTCAGCAGCGGCCGCAGCTCGGGCGCCTGCGTCGACAAGCGCTCCGACAGCAGGCCGTCGATCGCGCGTGCATGCGCGAGCGCTTCGTGCGCCGCGGCGGCGTTCGCCGACAGCAGGTCCTCGGGACAGTCGAGGCAACAGGCCTCGATCTCGGACATGGTCGGCAGCACCGCATCCGGATCGGCGGGCTTGAGGGTGCCCGCGGCGATCCGCAGTTCGCGCAACGCGAACGCGCCGAGGCGCGGCGAGCGTACGAAAGCGGTCGTGCGCAGGCGACCCAGCGGTCCCAGCGGATCGGCCAGCGGCAGCAGCGCGTTGACGCGTGCCGTCGGGTCGTCGTCGTCGTCGGCATCGAGCTGCGGATGCACCGTGTCCCACAGCGTGTCGAGCAGTCCGTGGACCAGGGCCAGCCCGTCGCGCCAGCCGGGAAGCCCGCGCTGGTCCAGCCACGCGCTGCACAGCGTGACCGCGACGCGCAGGTCGCGGCTGCGTTCGAGCAGTGCGACGGCCGACGGCAGCAACCGCTCCCAGTCCGGCCCGTCGGCATCGCCGCCGTCGCCGACGATGCGTTCGCCGCGCGGCGCGACCGCGCGCTCGAGCGCCATGAAATCGGCGTCGTACTCCAGGTCCGGCCCCGACGGCGCCGCGTCGTCGAGCGGCGCGGTCCATGCCGCGATATCGGTCTGCATCTGCATCGGATCAGCTCCGCGCCGGCCGCCGCATCACTGCACGGCCTCGACGCATTCGTCGCTCGGGAAGTCGGGATCGCACTCGGGCGTCTGGTCCTCCGACAGGCGGATGCCCGGCTCGACCACGCCGTAGGGGCGATAGTTGGAGGCATCGGCGCCGACGTCGACGTAGGCGACCTGGCGGTTGCTGGAGCTCTGCGCGCGGCCGGCCCAGACCGAGGTCGGCACGTTGACCGATGCCTCGCCGACGATCGGCAGCAGCGAGCCGTCGGGACGCAGCGCATAGAAGTACGCCGGTGGCAGGCCGATCGCGGCGACGCGCTGCTGCTCGGTCGCGGTGACGTAGATCGGCGAGGCCGGCAGGCCGATGCCGCCGGTCGCCGCCCACGTGCCGCGCCCGTTGTACAACCAGTCGGTGCCGTCCTGGCGCAGGTCGCCGACCACCGACAGGTAGAAGTCGGCGGTGCCTGCGTCGATCGTGAAGCGGCTGCCGTTGAGCGAGGCCAGTGTCAGCGATCGCCCGTTGGTCAGGCTGAAGCCTGCGCGCGCGGTGAAATCCCCGATGCGCTCGACCTGGTTGTCGACGACGCCGGCGGCGTCGCCGAGCGAGACCGCGCCGCCCGCACGTCCGCTGAGCGTGCGTGCGACCAGCGGGCCATCCGCGCCCTGGGTGATGGCACCGGTCGTTTCCAGGCGCATATCGCCGGCGGCGACGCGCCCGTCGATCGCGAGGTCGCCGTCGACGGCCAGCAGCAGGCTGTCGCCCGCGGAGACCGGTCCCGCGATCGCGAGCGACTGCGCGTTCGACAACCGGACCCCGTTGGCCGAGAACGCGCCGAGCGTGGCGATCCGGTTGGCACCGTCGAGGCGCACGCCCCCCGCCGCACTGCCGGTCAGCGTGCCGGCCGCGATGCGGCCGCCGCCCTGCGCGATGTCGGCACCGCTTTCCAGGACGAGCGTGCCGGCGGCATCGATGTCGTGCCCGATCGCGATACCGGAGGCGCCGTGCAGCGCGACATCGCTGCCGCCCAATGCGCCACGGGTGGTCAGGGTACCGCCGTGCGCGGCCAGCGTCAGGCTGCCGCGGCCGGTGTCGAGGGCGTGGGCGGGCAGCGTCAGCGCGCGTCCGGCGACCAGCCGCACGTCGCGGTCGGTGCCGGAAGCAAGGCGCTCGACCACGAGGTCGTTGGCATCGCGCAGCGAGATCGCGCCTCCGCTCGCATCGACCGCGCCGACGAAGTCGTTGCCGGCGTGGTCGAGGACGATGTCGCCGGCGCCGGCATCGAGCCGGGTCGCCGCGCCGACGCGCAGGGCGCCGGTCTGGATGACCGTGCCGCCGTGGCTGCGCGCTTCCAGCGCGCCCTGCACCGCCACGTCGCCGAACGCCAGCGCACCGTGGCTGTCGACGGTCAGCGCATCGGCACGCACGGTGCCGAGGGTCAATGCGTTGGCGTCGGCGATCGACACCGTGCCACCGGTCAGATGCACGCGCCCGGCGAAATCGTTGCCGGCGTTGTCGAGCGTGATCGCAGCCGCGCCGGCATCGATGCGGGCATCGCCGCCGACCGTGAGCGCGCCCGACTGCGCGATCGCGCCGCCGTTGCTGTCGGCGACCAGCGTATCGGCGATGGCGCCGGCGCCGAGGTCGAGCGCGCCCCGGCTGGTGACCGCGAGCGTGCCCACGTCCAGCGTCCCGATGGTCAGTGCGTTGGCATCGCGGATCGCGACGTCGTTGCCGGCCAGATGGACGGCACCGGCGAAATCGTTGTCGCCATCGGTCAACGCGATGTCGCCGCCGTTCGCGTCCAGCGTCGCGGTGCCGCCGACGCGGAACGCGCCGGACTGCGCGATGCCGCCGGTGCCCGCGGCGATGGAAAGATCGCCGCCGCCCGCACCGTCGTCGAGGGTGACCGTGCCGTCGGCCCGGAAGCTGCCGCCATCGACCACGAGCCCGGCGAGTGCGACATCGCCGCCGAAGCCGACATGGCCCGCGGCCCGGACGCCGAGCGCATGCGCGCCGGACACCGTCGACGCGAACGCGATGCCACCGTCGCGCGACGCGAGGTCCACGTCGGTCGCAAGCACGACGTCGCCGTCGTAGTCCTGGTCGCCGCCGGTGCCGATGTCGCCGTGCAGGACGATCGTGCCGGCGATCGCACGCAGGCGCGCGGCATCGACGCGGCCCAGCGCCAGCGTGTTGGCATCGGCGATGCGCACCGCACCGCCAATGATGTCGACGCGGCCGACGAAATCGTTGCCCGCGTTGTCCAGGGTGATGTCGCCGACGCCCGCGTCGACGGTGCTGGCGCCACCGACGAACAGCGCGCCGGACTGGCCGATCGCGCCGCCGTGGCTGTTGGCGACGAGCGTGCCTGCGACGGTGGTGGTGCCCAGGTCGAGATCGCCATGGCTGCGCACGTCCAGCGCCTGCGCGTCGACCCGGCCCAGGGTCAGCGCGTTCGCGTCGCGGATCGCGACCGTCGTGCCCGCCAGCGACACCGCGCCGCCGAAGTCGTTGTCCGCATGCGTCAGGTCGATCCCGGCGCCGCTGGTGAACGACGCGGTGCCGGCGACCGTCAGCGTGTCGGTCTGGCCGATGCTGCCGGTGCCGCTGCTGGCGATCAGCGTCTCCTCGATGTCGGTCCGGCCGAAGACGAGTGCGCCATTGCTGGTCACATCGAGGGTCCGCGCGTCGACCGTACCCAGCGTCAGCGCATTCGCGTCACGGATCGCGACCGTCGTGCCATCCAGCGACACTACGCCACCGAAATCGTTGTCCGCGTGCGTCAGGTCGATCCCGGCGCCGCTGGTGAACGACGCGGTGCCGGCGACCGTCAGCGCATCGGTCTGGCCGATGCTGCCGGCGCCACTGCTGGCGATCAGCGTCTCCTCGATGTCGGTCCGGCCGAAGAAGAGTGCCCCATTGCTGGTCACATCGAGGGTTCGCGCGTCGACCATGCCCAGCGTCAGCGCATTCGCGTCACGGATCGCGACCGTCGTGCCATCCAGCGACACCGCGCCGCCGAAGTCGTTGTCCGCATGCGTCAGGTCAATCGCGGCGCCGCTGGTGAACGACGCGGTGCCGCCGACGGACAGCGCCTCGGTCTGGCCGATGCTGCCGGTGCCGCTGTCGGCCACCAGCGTCTCGTCGACGTCGGTCTCGCCGAACACGAGTGCGCCATTGCTGGTCACGTCCAGCGCCTGCGCTTCGACCCGGCCCAGCGTCAGCGCATTCGCGTCACGGATCGCGACCGTCGTGCCCGCCAGCGACACCGCGCCACCGAAATCGTTGCCGTCGTGCGTCAGGTCGATCGCGTCCCCGCTGGTGAACGACGCGGTGCCGGCGACCGTCAGCGCATCGGTCTGGCCGATGCTGCCGGCGCCGCTGTCGGCGACCAGCGTTTCGTCGACGTCGGTCTCGCCGAACACGAGCGCGCCATTGCTGGTCACGTCCAGCGCCTGCGCTTCGACCTGGCCCAGCGTCAGCGCATTCGCGTCACGGATCGCGACCATCGTGCCATCCAGCGACACCGCGCCACCGAAATCGTTGTCCGCGTGCGTCAGGTCGATCGCGGCGCCACTGGTGAACGACGCCGTGCCGCCGACCGTCAGCGCGTCGGTCTGGCCGATGCTGCCGGTGCCACTGCCGGCGACCAGCGTCTCCTCGATGTCGGTCCGGCCGAAGACGAGTGCGCCATCGCTGCTGACATCGAAGGTCCGCGCGTCGACTGTGCCGAGCGTCAGCGCATTCGCATCGCGGATCGCGACCATCGTGCCATCCAGCGACACCGCGCCACCGAAATCGTTGTCCGCGTGCGTCAGCGCGATCCCGGCGCCGCTGGTGAACGACGCGGTGCCGACGACGGACAGCGCGTCGGTCTGGCCGATCGTGCCGGTACCGCTGTCGGCGACCAGCGTCTCCTCGATGTCGGTCCGGCCGAAGACGAGTGCGCCATCGCTGCTGACATCGAAGGTCCGCGCGTCGACTGTGCCGAGCGTCAGCGCATTCGCATCATGGATCGCGACCGTCGTGCCGGCCAGTGACACCGCGCCACCGAAATCATTGCCGTCATGCGTCAGCGCGATCCCGGCGCCGCTGGTGAACGATGCGGTGCCGACGACGGACAGCGACTCGGTCTGGCCGATGCTGCCGGTGCCGCTGTCGGCCACCAGCGTCTCGTCGACGTCGGTCTCGCCGAACACGAGTGCGCCGTTGCTGGTCACGTCCAGCGCCTGCGCGTCGACCGTGCCCAGCGTCAGCGCATTCGCGTCGCGGATCGCGACCGTCGTGCCGGCCAGCGACACCGCGCCCTTGAAATCATTGCCGTCATGCGTCAGCGCGATCCCGGCGCCGCTGGTGAACGACGCGGTGCCGCCGACCGTCAGCGACTCGGTCTGGCCGATGCTGCCGGTGCCACTGTCGGCCACCAGCGTCTCGTCGACATCGGTCTCGCCGAACACGAGTGCGCCGTTGCTGGTCACGTCCAGCGCCTGCGCGTCGACCCGGCTCAGCGTCAGCGCGTTCGCATCGTGGATCCGGACGTTGCCGCCATCGAGATGCACGGTGCCGACGAAATCGTTGCCGGTGTGGGCCAGGGTGATCGCGCCGCCATTGGCATCGATCCGCGTGTCGCCGCCGACGGTGAATGCGCCGCTCTGCTGGATCCCCCCGGTCTGCACCGTGACGTCGAGCCGATCGGCGATGTCGACCGTCGACGCGAACGCCGCACTGCCCGCCTCGATGCCGAGCGCGCCGAGCGCGACCGCGGCCCCGAAGCCCACGTGCCCGGCCGCATCGATGGCGACCCGGTGCGGACCTGAGACCGTGCTGCCGAATCCGATGCCGCCCGCACTGGCCACGAGCGACACGTCGGACTCGACCGCCACCGCACCCGCGTAGTCCTGGTCGCCACGGGTCGAGATGTCGTCCTGCAGCGCGATGCTCGTGGCGGTCGCGTGCAGGCTGTCGGCGTCCACGGCGCCCAGCACGAGACGGTCGCGGTCGGCGATGGTCACCGTGCCGCCGGTGATGTCGACCCGGCCGACGAAGTCGTTCTGCGCATCGTCCAGGGTCACGGCGCCCGTTCCGGCGTCGATCGTGCTGGTGCCGGCGATCGTCAACGCGCCGGACTGGACGATCGAACCGCCGTGGCTGGTCGCGGTCAGCTGTCCGCCGACCGTGCCGGCGCCCAGGTCGAGCGCGCCGTGACTGGTGACCGTGAGGTCCTCGCCGACGGTCACCGCGGCGAGCGTCAGGTCGTCTACGTCGCGCAACGCGACCGTGCCGCCGGAGACCGTCACCGCACCGCCGAAATCGTTCTCCGGCAGGTCGAGGACGATGTTGCCGCCGGCTGCATCGAGCAGGCTGGTGCCGCCGACCGCAAGCGCGCCGGTCTGCACGATGTCGCCGCCGTTCGAGCGTGCCTCGAGGATGCCGGCCACCGTTGCAGTGCCGAGATCCAGCGTGTCGTGGCTGTCTGCGACCAGCGAACCGGCCGACACGGTGCCCAGCGCGAGGGCGTTGGCGTCGCTGATCGCGACGGCACCGCCACGCAGATGCACGCGCCCTGCGAAATCGTTGTCGGCATGCGTCAGCAGGATCGTACCGCCGTTGGCGTCGAAATCCGCGATGCCGCCGACCGTGAACGCGTCGGACTGGGCGATGCCGCCGGCCTGCACGCCGACCGTCAGGTTGCCGCCGGTGGCTACCGTGGAACCGAAGCCCGCGCTGCCGGCCTCGACCGTCAGCGCCGATACGGCGACCGCGCCGCCGAATCCGGCATGGCCGTCGCTGCGCACATCGAGCGCGTGTGCCCCGTCCACGGACGCGGCGAAGGCCACGTGGCCGCCGGCATCCAGGGTCACGTCGGATTCGAGCTGCACCACGCCGGCGTAGTCCTGGTCCTCGTCGGTGGTCACGTCGCCGCGCAGCGCGATCGTGTCGGCAATCGCCAGCAGGTTGCGCGCGTCGACGCCGGCCAGCCACAGCGCGTTCGCGGCAACGGCCACGTCGCGCCCCGCCAGCGTGAGGGGGCCGCCGAGCACGTTGCCGGCACGCGTCAGCGTGATGTCGCCGGCACCGCCGCCGCCGCGGGCATCGATGATGCTCGCGCCAGCCGCGACCAGATCGCCGCTCTGGGTGATGGCGCCGCCATTGGATTGCGCGGTCAGCCCGCCGGTCAGCGTGGTGGTGCCGAGGTCGAGCGCGCCGTGGCTGGCCACGTCCAGCGAGCCTGCGTCGACGATGCCGAGCCGCAGCGCGTTGCGGTCGTTGACCGATACCGCGCCGCCGGCCAGGTCCACCGCGCCCTCGAAGTCGTTGTCGGCATGGCCGAGCGCGATGCGGGCGGTGCCGGCGTCGAACCGGGCGTCGCCTTCGACGTGCAGGGCTGCGCTCTGGGTGATGGCGCCGCCATTGGATTGCGCGGTCAGCCCGCCGGTCAGCGTGGTGGTGCCGAGATCGAGCGCGCCGTGGCTGGCCACGTCCAGCGAGCCTGCGTCCACGATGCCGAGCCGCAGCGCGTTGCGGTCGTTGACCGATACCGCGCCGCCGGCCAGGTCCACCGCGCCCTCGAAGTCGTTGTCGGCATGGGTGAGCGCGATGCGGGCACTGCCTGCGGCGAACCGGGCATCCCCTTCGACGTGCAGCGCCGCCGTCTGGGTGATGTCGCTGCCGCTGTCCGCAGCCAGATCGCCGCGCACGCGGCCGTCGGCCAGGGCGATGCCGCCGCTGCCGGCCGTCGCGCCCAGGTCGCCGCCGATGTCGAAGTCCGTGAGCGACAGACCGTTGCCCTGCAGCGTGGCGTCGCCGGCAATGCGCGCGTCGGACAGCGACAGCGTGCCCGCACTGCGGGCGCCGAGACTGTCGACGTCCACCGTGTCCAGCGCCAGGACCGATGCCGCATGGACCACCGCGTCGGCGCCATCCAGCGAGACGGTACCGGCGAACCGGTTCGCCTCCCCGAGGGCGATGTCGCCTGCCGCGACGAAGTGCGCATTGCCGCCCACGTCGTACACGCCGTTCTGGACGATGTCGCCGCCGCTGGTGACCCGCAGCGCATTGGCGACGCGGATGCCGCGGGTCGACACGCTGCCGCCGTCGAGCGTGAGATCGGCCAGCGCACGGGCGGCACCGGCGGTGTCCGACAGCGTCAGCGCATCGTGCGCCTCGAGTGTCAGTGTGCCCTGTCCGGATATCGCGGCTTCGAGACTGCCGGCAACCGTGACCGCGCCTGCCGAGCTGCGGACCGTCGCCTGCGCTGCGCCGACCAGGGTGTTTCCGAAGGCGATGTCGCCGGACGTGGTGATGTCGGCGCCTATCCGGGTGAGGGACGTCCCCCGCGTATCCAGCGAGGACAACGCAGTGCCGCTGCCGACGGCGCCTTCGAATGTGACGTCCATACCGGCATCGACCGTGAGCGCGTACGGACCGTCGACGGTACCGCCCAGGACGATGGCGCCCAAGGCGCTGGTCAGGTGTGAGTCGCGGTCGAGGGTCACGCTGCCGTCGTAGTACTGCATGCCTACCGTGCTGAGGCTGCCCGGCAGCAGCAGCTGGGGGGCGATGGCCCACAGGCTGCCCACGTCCAGCGCGCCGAAGCGAAGCGAAGCGCTGTCCCGGATCTGGACGTTGCGACCGGTCAGCGACACCGGGCCAGCGAACCTGTTCCCCGCGTTCGCCAGCGTGATGTCGCCATTGCCGGTCGCGAACCGGGCGTCTCCGCCGACGAGAAATGCGCCCTGCTGGACGATGGTGCCGGCGGCGATGGAGACCGAGGTATCGCCGCTCGTTTGCAGCGTGCCGCCGGCCGTGAAGCCGGCGGCGTCGATCGTCAGCCCGGCAAGCGCGGTGGTGGCGCCGACCGCGCCCGACATCGCGACCGCACCGCCTGCATCGATCGTCAGCAGCTGCGCACCGTCGACCGTCTGCACGAAGCTCACGTTGCCGCCGGCGTCGACCACCGTCGCGCCGACCAGTCGCACTGCGCCCGCATAACGCTGGCCGCCGGTGGTCTCGAACGTGCCCGACAGCTCGATGCCGTCGGCGGTGGCGACGAGGCTGGTCGCATCGACGTGCACCAGCCGCAGTTGCTCGCCGCCGATTTCGACCGCGTTGCCGGTGAGCGAGAGCGCGCCGCCGAACCGGTTGGTCGGATTGTCGAGCAGGACATTGCCCGCCGCCCGGATCGTCGTCGCGCCGCCGACCCGCACCGATGTCCCGGCGGCCTGCGCGATGCCCTGGGCGTTGCGCAGGGTCAGCGCGCCATTGACGACGATGTCGCCGAATGCGCTGATCGCATTCGCGCCGCCGAGGTCCGCGCTCGCCGCGTCGAGCGCGAGCCTGGGGCTCTGGATACGCGCGGTGTCGGACTGTTCGACGGCGCCACTGCTCGACAGCCGGACCGCCGCGGTGCCTGCGACGTCGTGCGCCAGTGTCAGCCCGTCACTGCCGTGCAGGTGCACGCTGTGACCGCGCAATGCACCGGGCGTCGACAGGCTGCGGCCGGCGAACAGCACCAGGTCCGCGCTGCCGGTATCGATCGCGCCGGCGGGAAGCGTCAGCGTGCCGCCCGCGGTGAGCGACAGCGTGCTGTCCGTGGCGTTGCTGATGCTGGACACGGTGAGGTTGTTGGCGTCGCGCAGGGTGATGCCGTTCCCCGAGGCACCGACCGCACCGACGAAATCGTTGCCGCCGTTGGCGAGCACGATCGCGTCCCCGCGGGCGTCGAGGGACGTGCTGCCGGCGACGATCAGTGCACCGGTCTGGGTGATTGCGCCGCCCGCGTCGAGCGTCAGGTTGCCGGCCGCGCGCGAGCTGCCCTGCGAGTGGACGCCGATCCCGATGCCGCCGTCGCTGCGAAGCGAGACGTTGCGCCCCTGGAAGGCGGTGATGCCGCCCAGGCGGTTGCCGGTGTTGGCGAGCGTGATGTCGCCGCTGGCGGCCAGCGAGGTGCCTCCCGACTGCAGCCGGCTGGGCGTGTCCACGGTGCCGGCCACCTGCTCGATGGTGCCGCCGCTGGCCATGAACGTCCCTGCGCCGATGTCGCCGCGCAGGGTGATGGTGCCGCTTGTCGACGCCGTGAGAGTGCTGGACGCCGTCACCTGGCCGCCCAGGTTCAGGTGGTTCGTGCCGGCGTCGAGGGTGATCTTGCCGCCGGTGAAGCCGAGGTCCGTGGCGAGGATGACGCCCGTCGTGTTGACGGCCGTGGCCACGTCGGCGGGAATGCCCCGCGCCGCAAGCGTCACCTGGCCGCCGTTCGACTGCAGCGTCCCGGCATTGTCCACCAGCACGGACGCGCCGCTCGCTGCAGCCGTGCCGGCGGTGACGGTCACGTCGTGCGTGGAACCCAGCGTGAGCGTGCCCTGCCCCGCCGCGACGAGGTGGACGGCGCCGCCATCGGCCGTGATCGTGCCGCTGCCCCGGTTCTGGACCGAGCCTCCGATCAGGCTGATGGAGCCGCCGTTGGTGGCGACGATCGTGCCCTCGTTCCGGATCAGCCCCGGATTGCCGCTCTGCGCCAGGCTCAACTGGTTGCCACCGCTGAGGAAGTACGCGATCGGCTCTCCGCCGAATCCCGCCTGCGGCGACAACGTCGACACCATCAGGCTGCCGACATTCACTTGGGCGCCCGAGCCGAACAGGACGCCGCTGGGATTGATCAGGAAGATGCCGGCATCGGCCTCGAGCCTGCCGAGGATCTGCGACGGGGTGCCGCCGGTCACGCGGTTCAGGGCGATGCTGCCCGCGGACTGGACGAAATCGACGTGGGCCTCCGCGCCGATGTCGAAGCTCGTCCAGTCGATGACCGTGCGGCCGTTCTGGACGATTCGCAGCAGATTGGCCGCGCTGTCGCGAGTGATGCTGGCAGCGCCGCCGACGACGGTCTCGCCGGTCGGCAGCTGTCCGGATGCGACCTGCGCCCATGCGCTGCCGCCGGCCAGCGCCAGCGCGACCGCCAGCAGTGCGCGCGGCGCCAGGAGACGCGTCGCGCCACCGGCACCGACGCGATGCCGGGAAGCGAGTTCGGAGGCCACCTGCACCTGGCCGAGCGTGCGGTTGAAAACGAGGCGGAAAATGCGGTTCATCGTCGGATCCTTCTCAGAACGTCATGCCGAACCGGGCCCAGGCCCGGAAATCGTCGCCATCGGATGCCTCGGACCTGCCGCCCACCGGCACCGCGCCGGCCAGGCGCAGCTCGAGGTTGTGCAGGTGCGGCAGCCGGAACACGAGGCCGAGGCCGGCACCGTTGTAGGTGCGTCCCTCCGCCGGCGACAGGCTGCCGGGCGATGCGGTGACCCGACCGTGGTCGGCGAACACCTCGAACTGCAGCAGGTCGCGCCAGGGGCGTCCGCCGAACGGCGAGGCGACGTCGCCGAAGCCCGGTGCGTCGACCTGGTACTCGAGCGTGGCCTGGTAGCCGCGGTCGCCGAGCGCGTCCGACACCGGCAGCGCGCGGATGCTGTCGGGCCCGCCGAGCGCGATCTGTTCCATCGGCACCAGCACGTCGTCGGTGTACTGCCCGTACACGCGGGCGAACAGGCGCTGCGACGGGGTCAGGTACTGCATGCGCGCGAGCGAGACGCGCAGCAGGGTGAAATCGCTGGTGCGCGCAGGCGTGACCGAATCCTCGCCCGGCGCCGAGCGGTCGTCGACGGCATGGCGCAGGTTGGCCTGCACCAGGTTGACGCCGCGCGTGCCGCGGTCGATGTGCCGGAGCGTGTAGCCGAGATCGACGACGTCGAAGGCCTGGTCCGACAGGCTGAAACCGTCCAGCACCTCCAGGCGCGAACGCTCGCGCACGTAGCGCAGCCCGCCCTGCATCTGCAGCGTGGGGCGGTTGACGAAGCGCCAGTCCGCGCCGATCTGCGCGACCGAGGTCGGACCGGTGAGCCGGAGTGCGGCGAACGGCCCCCGGTTGACCTCCATTTCGCTGCGCGAGTACGCGGCCGTGACCGACAGGCCGTCGACGGCGATCACCGGCACGTTCCAGGCCAGCGCCGCGAAATCGCTCTGGTCGGGATCGTAGCCGCGCGCGTAGCCGGCCGAGATCGTGTCGCCGATGCCGAGCGCGTTGCGCCAGGCCAGGCCGAGCTGCGCGCGATAGCGGCCGGTCAGCTCGGTGCCGTGGTTGCTGGCGCCGATCGAGATCGAATACGGACGCGCCTCTTCGGTCGCGGTCACCAGCAGATCGGTCTCGCCCGTCGCCTGGCCCGGCTGCAGCACGACGGACGTGGTGACGCCGGGGATGTCGCGCATGCTCAGCAGCGCACCGTCCATTTCGTCGCGGTGCAGCGTGCGCCCGGCCAGGCGCCGCGCGGGCGCGGCGATCGCCGAGGCCCGCACCCGCTGGTTGCCTTCAACGATCACCCGGCCCAGGCGTCCTTCGAGCACCGCGATCTCGACGATGCCGTCCTCGCCGATGGTCTGTGCCGGCAGGTAGGCCGCCGAGACCACGTAACCGGCATCGCGATAGGCCATCGTCACCGGCTGCGCGGCGTCGGCCAGCTGGTCGAAATCGAGGGTGACGCGGTCGGCGCCGCCGGCCAGTTCGGCGAAGCGCGCGTCGAGCAGCGCCTGCATCTTGACCGGCGTGATGCCGCGTTCGGGATGCTCGCCGACGCCGCGGATGCGGAACCCGCGGACCTCGACCTCGGTGACCGGCGCGGCGGCGCGGTCGCGCACCGCCGGCACCACGGGTGCTTCGGGGAGCGGCTCGCGCAGCGGTGCACGCAGCGCCTCTTCCTGGTCGCCGGGCTGCCAGCCGGTCGGCGGTGGCGTGCCTTGGGCCTGTGCGCCCTGTGCCAGCGCCAGCATCGGTGCGGCCAGTGCGAGCCCGCAGGCCCGGGTCAGCAGCGCGCGCGGCTGCAGCCGTATGATCTCAGACATTCCCCTGCTCCATTGTCCATACCATCCATACCGCGGTCGCGACCGCGGCCGATGCGGCCGCGAGTACGGCGAGCCAGCGCAAGGAAGATGGTGATCCCCGCCGCAACCCTAGCATCATCGTCGCGCCTTCCGCGGCAGCGCCGGTTTCGCCGGCGACAGCCGGTGGCGAGACCGCCCTGCGTTCGGTTTCGTCGCCGCGATCGCGTAGCGCGGCGATGATGCGACGGCGCCGCTCGCGATACGTTTCGCGGCTGATCCCACCTTGCTGCCACGCCTCACCGAGGGCGTGCAGTGCGGCATTGGCGTCGCGTTCCCAGTCGCTCATTTCAGCTCCCGCAGCACACGGAAACCCACGTCGGCCTGCGCCGCGCCGCCGTCGTCCCGGCGCGCCTCGACCGTGCAGTCGGACCACAGGCTGCCGAAGCCCCCGCCCTGCACCGCGAGACTGCCGCCGCTGTCGGTCCATTCCCAGACGTTGCCGCTCATGTTGATCAGTCCCCAGGGATTGGCGCCGCGGCCGCGCGCCGAGACCGGGCCGCCGCCGCTGCCCGCGTCCGCGGTCGGCGGCACGCAGTTGCTGTCGGGCGCCTGGCGCCATCCGGCGCCGGCCTGCGCCGCATGCCGCCACTCGGCCTCGGTCGGCAGGCGATGGCGCCAGCCGCCGCTCGCGTGGACCAGCCAGCGCGCATAGCCGCGGGCCTGCGCCACGGGGATGCCGGTGACCGGCAACGCACCCGCCGCCGCGCTCGCGACCGGCTGCGGCCTGCAGCGCCCGGTGGCCTGGCAGTAGGCGTTGAACTCGTTGACCGTGACCTCCGCGCGCGACAGTGCATAGGCCTTGCCGCCGGCAATCCCGGGCACCACGACGAACGTGGGGCCACGCCCGTCGCCGATGGGGTCGAAGCAGAAGCGCCCGCGCCCGGCCAGGCCGGACTGGCCGCAGGGGTCCGGGCCATCCGGCACGGGCGGCAGCGCCGCTTCCGGATCGACCGACGCGCCGGCGGCAACGGGCGTCGCGGCACCCGTTGCTGCGGCCGGCCGCGGCCGGCTCCCCTGGCTGCGGGACGTGGCACCGGCACGAGGCTCGACCGGCGACGGGACCGCGCCCGCCGGCGCGAGCGCCCCCAGCCTTGCCGCGAGTCCGCCCTCGGGGAGGGCACCGCGCGCGCGCAGCTGCGCCTCCAGCGCCGCCAGGCCCTCGGCGTCCTCGCGCGCGACCTCGGCCAGGCGCGCGCTCAAGGCCGCGTGGACGCGCGGGTCGGGCGGCGCGCGCGACGCGTCGTCGATCGCGGCGGCGACTTCGTAGCGTGCGCGCGCATTGCGCAGGTCGAGGCGGTCGCCCAGCAGCGCGACCGCCTCGGCCGCGATCGACGCGGCGCGCGCGAGATCGCCGTTGCCGGCTGCACGTTCCCCCGCAGCGAGATACGCGCTGGCCAGCAGCTGCGGCGCACCGGTACGCGTGAACGCGTCGTTGGGCGCCAGCGTGCGCAGGCGCTGCAACGATTCGCGTGCCTTCTCCAGATCGCCGGCAGTCGCGGCCCGGCGCAGCGACTCGCCGAGCGCGACCGTCTCGGCGCTCGCGGCCTCGCGCGCGAGCCGCACATCGAGCGCGGCCTGCAGACCGTCCAGGCGCGTCTTCTCGCGCAGCAACACGGGGTTGCCGGGCACCTGCGCCAGGCCGAATGCCACCAGCGCCGACGCCCGCGCCAGCTGCAGCGGCGCCTGTGCCGTCGCCACCTGGTGCGCGATCGCGCGGGCCAGGGCCTCGCGCAATCCGGCGTCGCCCGGCGCCCGTGGCCCCGCGTCGAGCACCTGCAGGGCCGCGGCGACCCCGGCCTGCCAGCGCGGGTCGTCGGACGGCTGCGCAATGCGCGCCGACAGCAGCGTGCGCGCGGATTCGGCGTCACGCGGCGTTTCGACCGCGGGCTGGCGGCGCCCGGCCTCGTCCGCGACCGCAGCCTCGAGCGCGGTGCCGGCCAGTTGCAGGCGCAGCGAATCCGGGAACAGCGCCTGTGCCTGGCGCAGGCGCTCGCCGGCGAGCGCCAGGCGCGCGCCTTCGGTGGCGTCGCGCACCGCGTCGGCATAGGCCAGTTCCAGGCCGGGATGGCGCAGCAGCGCGCTCGACGGGTCGACGGCGCGCACCCGTTCCAGCGTGTCGGCCGCGCCCGCGCCATCGGCGGAAAAGAGTCGACCGGCCGCGATCCGCGTGCTCAGTTCGGTATCCAGGGCGTTGAGCAGCTCGTCGCGCTCGACCGCCATCGTCCGGGCACGCTCGTCGAGCGCCGGCGAGAACAGCCGCAGGTCGTTGCGCAGCGCGAACACCTTCTGCGCCTGCACGTAGTCGTAGCGACCCTGCCGGGGATTCCACAGCGCATCCAGGCGCCGCAGCAGGAACGATTCGATGCGCTGGTTCTCGGCCAGCACGAGCGCGTCGCGGTCCGATGCCGCGAGCGCGGCCAATGCCGCCATCGCCGCGCCCTCGTCGGCGAACCCACCTTCGCCGTCGGTGGAGAAACCGGCGACGACCGCCGCGAGCTGGCGCTGGTGCAGCCAGTGCGATGCGCCGAACACCGCGCCGCCGACGACCAGCGCCGCCGCGGCGCCGTAGCCTGCCAGCGGCAGCAGGCGCTCGCGGGCCGGCACCTCGCGCAGGCCATCGAGCAGCGCCTCGACGCCGGGCAACCGGTCCGCCGCACGGAACGCGACCGCGCGGCACAGCGTGCGGTACTGGCGCCGGGTCAGGCCCGGCACCTTCGGCGGCGTGCGACCTTCGCGCAGCGCGACTTCGGCGCTGGCCTTGTCGAACGGATGGCGGCCGGTCAGCAGCTCGAAACAGACGCAACCCAGCGCATAGATGTCGTCGGACGGCGCGGGCTCGGCGCCCTCGATCATTTCCAGGCTCGCGTATGCCGGCGTCAGCGCGCCGAGCGTGGACGCGTCGAACACGGTGACCTCGCCGGCCGCGCCGGCGCCCGCCTTGCCGGCGCGCGCAATGCCGAAATCGAACACCTTGGGCACGCCGTCGGCCGCGACCATGACGTTGCCGGGCTTGAAGTCGGAGTGCACGACGCCGGCCGCGTGCGCGCGTCCGAGCGCCCTGCACATGCCTTCGATCAACGGCCGCGCCCGGGCCAGCGGCATGCCGTTGAAGGCGCGCTCGCGGATCAGCATGCGCAGGTCCGACCCGTCGATGTACTCCATCGTCATGTAGACGATGGTCCCGGCCTTGTCGAAGTCGTATACACGCACGATGTTGTCGTGCGCGAGACGCTGCGATCGGCGCGATTCGCGCTGCAGCGCCACCAGCGAATCGGGATGGCGTCGGAACTCGTCGTTGAGCACCTTGACCGCGACGTAGGGATCGCGGTCCTGGGCCTCGACCTTGCGCTCGTCGCGCGCCAGGAACACCACGCCCATGCCGCCGCGGCCGAGCTCGCGCTCGAGCAGGAACCGGCCCTTGAGCAGCATCCCGACGGTGGCGGTCTCGCCGGCCGCGGCATCGGCGATACCGGCCCAGCTGGCGGTCGCCGCGCTGCCGTGCGTGCCGGTGCCGATGCCGCCCGACGCATCCGCGGGCGGTGGACGCGGCACCGGCGCGCGCGGCACGACGCGGGTCACGTCGTCGCCGGCCTCGGGCGTGCCCGCATCCGCGGACGGCGACGCGGGCCGTCCGGCCAGCGGCATCACCACGGTGGCGTCGTCATCGGCCGCAACCGGCGCGCCGGGCGCCGGGCCTGCGGCGCCGGGCGCGCGCATCGCATCGAGGCGTTCGCGCAGTGCCAGCAGCGTGGTCTCGTCGAGCTCCTCGCGGAAGCGCCACAGCGTCTCCACGCCGGCGCTGTACTCGGCCTCGGGCAGCACGCCACGGCGCGACAGCGCGTTGAGCACCGATCCCAGGTCGATGTCGCCACGGCGCAGGGCCGTCATCAGTTCCACCACGTCCGTCCCGCCCTCGCTCATGCCGCCGCCTCCCCGAACCGCACCGCGATGGCCGACACGTTGTCGCGGGCCGCGCGTTCGAGCGCGAGCTCGAACAGGCGGCGCACCAGGGCCTGCGGATCGCGCGCGCGCCCGCATTCGAGGTCCAGTTCCTCGTCTCCGATTTCCTTGTTGATGCCGTCCGTGCACAGCACGAACGTCGTGTCGCGGCCGCTGCCGGCGATGGTCCAGTCGACGAACAGCCGCGGCTGCGCGCCGACCGCGCGCGTCAGCGCGCCCGGCGGCGGCTGGCCATGCGCCGGGGCGCCGGCGAAACGCGTGACGTCCTCGCGGGCGCCGTGCACGTGGTCGACGGTGATCTGCCGCAGGCGACGACGGTCGTAGCAGTAGCCGCGACTGTCGCCGACCCAGCCGCACAGCGCGACGTCGTCGTCGTGCACCAGCACCACCACGGTCGAGCCGATGAGATCGCCGCCGCGCTCGGCGGCCACGCGCAGCAGCTCGTCGTTGACGCCTTCGAGCACGTCGTCGATCGCATCGAGGAAATCGCAGAGGTCGTCCGGGCGCTGCAGTGCGGCAAGACGTTCGACGATCAGGCCGCTGGCATAGTCGCCGGCACTGTGGCCGCCGAGTCCATCGGCGACGGCCCACAGCCCGGCATCGTCGCGCAGCAGGATCGCATCCTCGTTGCAGCGCCGGACCTTGCCCGGATCGGTCCGGCCGCACGAATGCGGCGCCATGCCGCGCGCGACGGCCCGCATCACGCCGCACCCGCCTGCGCCTGGGCGCCGAGCAGCGCCGCGAACACGCGCGCGTCCGGCAGCCCGCGGCCGACCCACAGGCCGCCGGGATGGCCGCGATCGCCGTGCTGCCACCACAGCGTGCAGCCGGACGCGGCGAGCCGGTGCCACAATGCCGAGGGCAGGCGCTGGTCCTGCCCGTGCATCGGCAGCCAGTAGTCGCGCCGGCTGCCGTCGAAGCCGGGCGGCGGCGACGGCACCGTGGGTTCCTGCGGATCGGGCGGCAGCGCCAGCGCGGCGATCGCCGCATCGAAACGGGCGGCATCGACGCCCCGGTCGCGCTGGGCCGCTGCCGCGACGTCCACGACCAGATCGAACCAGCGGCCGCCGTCGTCGAGCACGCCGGGCGTCGCGGTCCCCTTGGGCAGGCTGGCCGCGACGACCATCGGGAAGCAGCGGCCCACGCGATCGCAACCGGGCAGCATCGCCCCGGCCCAGGCCGCGGCGCCGGCGACACCCGGCGACAGCAGGAAGCGCCACGCCGGCGCGTGCTGCCAGGCCTGGCTCCAGCCGGCGCCGAGCAGGTCGCGGGCGCCGGCCACCGCATGCGAGAACGCGCGGTCCCACGCGTCGACGAACGCCGGCGGCAGGCGGCGCTGCACGAAATCGCCGGCGCCGGGCAGCTTGCCGAAGTAGCCGGGCGCGGCGCTCATGCGAGTTCTCCGCAGCGGAACGCCTGCACGGTGTCGTCGAGGAACGGATTGCGCAGGCTGGCCGCGTGCACGGGCAGTTCCACCGTGCCGCCGCCGAGCGACCAGCGCGCGGTGAAGTCGGTTTCCGAGGCGCGCGACAGCGACTCGGCCTGCAGCAGCCGGAACAGCGCCCAGTCGCCCTGCCGCGTGATGCGCGCCAGCCGCGTGCCGGCGACGTCGTAGACGGTGATCGACGCCTGCCCCGGCGTCGGTCCGGGCCAGGTCATCGGCATGGCGCCATCCTCGCCGACCGACGACGCGAACTGCTGGCCGTCGATGTCGATCTCGACCCGCGCCACCTGTCCGCCCAGCGTCGCCTGACGCAGCGTGAAGCGGACTTCCGGCAGCGCGCCACCGCGGAAGTACGCGCGGCGGATGCGGTCGGCAGCCTGCATGCGGGCAGGCAGGCCGGGCGGCCCGACGGCGAGCCCGGGCTCGTCGCGCCATCGCCAGGTCGCGGCGCTGGTGTCGATGCGCGACGCCAGCGATTCGCGGAACAGCCGGTCGAAGCGGCCGCCCTGGCCGAACAGTTCGCCGAAATCCTGCAGCGGGATCTCGGCCTCCGCTGCCAGGTCGAAGGGATAGCGGTCGCGCACGAAATCGGCGCAATCGCGTCCGATCGCCTCGCGCGCCTGCCCGGCCAGCGCCGCGCGCTGGCCGTCGGCCAGCAGGTCGGCGCTGCCGCCCGCCAGCGGCGACAGCCAGCCGTCGAGCGGCGGCGGCAGCTGCGACACGACCTGGCGCGCGAGCAGCAGTTGCGGCGGCGGGCCCGCGCCTGCGGCACCACCGGCCGGCAGCGTCAGCAGCGCCTTGCCGAGCTCGTCGACGGCAAGCAGCGCACGGTCGAGCGGCGTACTGCCGGCGGCGCCCTCGGTCAGCTGGTTGAGTGCCGCGAAGTGCGCCTCGATCGCCTGACCCGGCGCCGGCGCGGCGGCGTCGTCCTGGTCGCCGAGTACCGTCTGCAGCGCAAGGTTGCGCACGGCGGCAGCGTCCATCGCCTGACCGGCGGCTTCGCCCGCCGCCGCGCCGGCCGCGGCAAGCACCCCGGCCGCGCCTTCGGCGACGGGCATGCGCTGCATGTCGCTGGTATGGCTGCGCACCAGGTCGAGCAGCAGCCGCAGCGGCGAGCCGGGCGCCGCGACCTGCGCGGCCAGCAGGCTGGCCTGCTGCAGGTCGGTGGCCGGCACCAGTTCGAGATCGGCGAGCAATGCGTCCCACGTGCGCAGGTAGTCCTGTTCGTACAGGGCGGCGACCTGGCGTACCGTGCGTGCGCGCGACAGCGCGTCGGCGGCATCGACGCCGAGCACCCAGTCGTCGGCGAGGAAGCGGTCGACCTCGTCCTCGATGCCGCCGCCCACCTGCTCGGCGAACACCGGCTGGGTGTACAGCGCCGGCCATGGTGCCGACAGCGGCGCGCCGCTGCGTCGCCGGAACACGTCGCCGCGCAGGCCCAGCGCGCGATCGAGCCGGGCGTCGTCGTCGCTGCGCGCTTCCAGGCCGAGCCGGAGGCTGCTGTAGACCAGCGCCGACAGGTCGGCGGCGCGCAGCGTCGTCCGCGCCTGGGCCACGCGCGCCTCGTCGAGCGGCAGCGCGCGCAGTTCGCCCGGCTGCGCCAGCAGCGCGTCGAAATGCGACGACAGCGCGGCCTGCAGGACCGGATCGCGCGGAAACAGGCGCCGCCACTCGATCGCCGCCAGCGCCGACAGCTCGGCGGCGTCGGCGCGGCGCGGCTGGCCCAGCATCAGGTAGCCCTTGAGGTAGTAGTACAGCGCCTGCAGGTCGCCGGCGTTGTCCGCCAGCCCGCGCCGGAACTGCGTGCCGAGGCCGGGCAGCAGCGCGGCGTTGAGTTCGCGCAGGTAGGCGTCGCGCACCTGACCGCCGACCGCGCCGCCCTGGTACAGGCCCGCGCGCATCGACCAGGGCACGTCGCCGTCGTGCGCGGCCGCCGCGGACACCACCGGGCGCAGCGCCTCGAGCCGCTGCAGGGCCAGCGCGAAGTACTGCGGCGGCGTCGCCGCGCCGGAAAGCTCGGCGACCGCGGGCCGGGCATCGAGCGCCGCCTGCACGTCGGCCAGGTAGCGCGCGTTGCGCGCGTGGCTGACGGTCATCGCCGCCAGCAGTCCGACCGTGCAGACCACGGTCGCGGCCATCGCCAGCGCCGCGCCGGTGCGGCGCCGCGCGCCGCCGGCGAGCCCGGCGGCGAAACCGGATTCGGCGAACACGACGTCGCGCAGCAGGCGCTCGACGAAGAACGTGCGCCGCTGCAGCCCGGGCGCATGCACCCGCGTCGCGTCCACGCCGAAGGTGCGCGCCACCGCACCCATCATGCGGTCGATCGGGGTGCCTTCCTGCGTGCCCGAGGTCAGGTACACGCCGCGCAGCAGCGGCGCCGCGCCGTAGGCGCTGCCGGCGAACACGGCCTCGGTGAAGTCGCGCGCGATGTCGCCGAAGGCGGCGAACTGCTGCGGAAACGACAGGATCGCCGCGCGCCGGGTCCGGTCGCGCTCGTTGTGCAGACGCTCGACCAGGCGCGCGTCGAGGCGTTCGAGCAGCCCGTTGAACGCCTGCGCGAAGCCGCGCGCCGCACTGCCGTCGAGCGTCCTGGCCGCGGGGAAGGTCGTGCCCCAGACCTGCGCCCGCTGCGCGGGATCGAGGTCGTCGAAGAACTCGCCGAAGCCCGCGACCAGGTCGCACTTGGTGAACACCAGGTACACGGGCACGCGCACCTTGAGCTGCTCGTGCAGTTCGTCGAGCCGGCGCCGCACCGCCTGCGCGTGCGCATCGCGTTCGCACTCGTCGAGCAGCAGCAGGTCGGACATGCTCATCGTCACCAGCACGCCATCGACCGGCCGTTCGCGACGGAACCGCCGCAGCAGCCGCAGGAAACCGCTCCAGCCGCCGGCGTCGGCCGCGGCGTCGGAATCCTGCGTGGTGTAGCGGCCGGCGGTGTCGAGGAACACCGCTTCGCCGGTGAACCACCAGTCGCAGTTGCGGGTACCGCCGACGCCGCGCAGCGCCTCCTTGCCGAACCGCCCGGCGAGCGGGAATTCCAGGCCGGAGTTGCGCACCAGCGTGCTCTTGCCCGAGCCCGGCGGGCCGATCACCACGTACCACGGCAACGCGTAGAGGCTGCGGCGGCCGCCGCGCCGGCGCAGCAGCTTGACCGCCTCGCGGAAGCGCGATTCGAGCTGCGCGCGCTCGGCGGCGTTGGCCGCGTCGCGGTCGTCGTCGCCGGCGGCGGAACCGGCGATCGCTTCGCCCATGGCCCGGCTGCGCGCCCGCTGGCGCAGCACCGCGGCCACCAGCACGATCGCCCACGCCAGCAGCAGCACGAGCATCGCCACCAGCCGCGACGACGGCGAGGCCAGCGGCTGGCGGCCGGCGACGGCGATCCACGGCCCGCCGACCCACACCAGCGCGCACAGCACCAGCACGCCGACCAGCGACAGACACCACCCGGATTTCAGCAGTTGCAGCAGCTTGCGCATGGCTCAGTCCCCGGGCTGGTAGAGGATCTCGACGCGGCGGTTGCGCGCGCGGTTCTCCGGCCGCGACGCCGGCTGCGCGACCGGTTGCGATGCGCCGGCGCCGACCACCTCCAGGCGGCCGGCGTCGCTCAGCGACGTGGCCAGCACGTCGGCGACCGCCTGCGCGCGCGCAGTCGAGAGCGCGTAGTTGTCCTTGAAGCGCAGCGAGCGCAGCGGCTGGTCGTCGGTGTGGCCGACCACGAGCACCCGGCCCGGCAGCCGTTCCAGCGCGCTGCCGACGCGGCCGACCAGCGCATGCGCATCGCCGCCGAGCACGTCGCCGCCGGAGTCGAACATCGTGCCGGCCGCCAGCCGCACCCGGGCCTGGCCGTCGTCGCGCTGGTCGATCTCCAGCAGCCCGGCGCGGGCTTCGTTCGCCAGCAGTTGCGCGAGCGTCTGCGCCGGCGGCGGACGCGGCAGGTCGCCGGGCGGCGCGACGGCCGCCAGTCCGATGCGCGCGGTCTCGGCGCCGATCGGCGCGGCCAGTTCGTTGAGCCGCGCATGGAACCAGGCGAACGCACCCAGCAGCACGCAACCGGCGATGCCCAGCACCAGCCGCGGCGCGAGGCGCCGGGCCAGCGGATCGCCGCGCTGCTCCACGCCGCGCCAGTGCGGGGACAGGCCGTCGGGCAGCGGGCCGCGCTGGGCGCGGATGCGGCGCTGCAGGTCGTCCTGGATGTCGGCCAGCCGGGCGCGGCCGCCGGCCTCGATCTGGAAGCGCCCGGAGAAACCGAGCGCCAGGCAGGCGTACATCAGTTCCAGCAGGTCGATGTGCCGCGGCACGTCCTGCAACAGCTGGTCGAGCAACTGGAAGAAGCGCGCGCCGCCGTAGGATTCGCCATGGAAGGTCACCAGCAACGTGCGGCTGGCCCAGCCGCTGCGCTCGCCCCATGGCGAATTGAGCACGGCCTCGTCGAGCGTCGCGCACAGCACGTAACGCGCCGCGACGATGGTCTGCTGCGGCACGCCCGCTTCGGCCAGCCGCGCCTCGAAGCGGCGCACCTGCGCCTGCACCTGGGCGCGCAGCGCCTCGGCGTCGCCGGCGCTGCTGCTGTGGCGCAGCTGCACCGCCAGCAGCAGCAGCGGACTGGCGGCGTGCAGCAGCGGATTGCGGCCGTGGCCGAGGAAGGCGCTGATCTCCTCGGACGACGGCGGCACCGGCGGCAGCAGGCTGTCGGCCAGGTGTGGCGGCGGCGCGGCCGGCTGGCGCGGACGCACGATCGTGGCGTCGGCGTGCAGGTCCTGCGGCGGATAGGTGCTCATGCGCTCATCCCCTGATCGCCCACAGCTGCAGCTCGAGGCCCGGCGTGTCGTTGCCGAAATGCAACGCGACCCCGCCGGCGCCACGCAGTTCGCGCCACAGCGGCGCCTGGCGGTCGAGTTCGAAGTAGACGTGGCCGGCGTGATAGGGGATCTGCCGCGGCGCGACCGGCATCGGCGCCAGGCCCACGCCCGGCAGCTGCAGGTTCACGAGGTCGCGGATCTTCTCGACCGGCCCGATCTTGGCCACGGCCGGCAGTTGCCGGCGCAGCGCCTCGGCCGGCTGGTCGGCGCGCGCGGCCAGGACGAAGGCCGCGTTGTCGAACAGCGTGGCGTCGCCGGCGACCGCGACCCAGACGCCGTACTTGCGCTGCTGGATCGGGATCGCGACCGCAGTCTGTTCGAGTACCGCGCTGAGGCTGCCGCGCAGCGACGCGACGACCGGCTCGAACGCGGCGCGCTGGTCCTCGTGTCGGTACGGCGGAAATGCCGGCGGCCGCTTGCCGGGCGCGGTGAACGTCGCCAGTTCGCCGGCCAGCGACGCCAGCGCGCGGAACAGCGCTTCGGGATGCGGCGTCGCGGCCTCGGCCCAGTGCGCGACCAGCGGCTGCCAGCGGTTGACCGCCTGCAGCAGCAGGAAGTCGGCGATCTCGGCGGCGCCGCCGCGGTCGGTCGCCGCGACGCGTCCGGCCAGCGCCTCGCCACGCTGGTGCAGCAGGCCGAGCAGTTCGACCAGGAACGTCGCCAACCGCGGCGCGGCGCGCGTATCGAGCGTGGTCGGGATGAAGGCATCGTCGAGCACCACGCGGTTGTCGGCGCGACACTCGACCACGCGGACCAGCGGCATGCACACCAGGCCCTCGGACGGCCGCGAATCGGGCAGCAGGCGCGTCGCCAGGCCGCCGACCTCGAGCACCACGCTGCCTTCGACGCTGCCCGAGACGTCCACCGCCTCGGTCTCGCGCACGTGGAAGCGCACCAGGCGGTCGGCCGGCGCGTCGGGCCAGGCGCTGTCGGGCCGCGCGGCCGAGCGCAGCGGCAGGGTCAGGTGCACCACCACGTCCCGGCACCCGGCGTCGACCTCGAACGGCGGCGGCAGCGGATCGTCGTCTGGCATGGAGAACGGCGTGCCGTCCGGGAACACGCCACGCGCGCGCCGCAGGCCGATCCTGCCGACCGCGAGCAGGTCCGGCTCGAGCTCCAGCTCGGTGAAGCCCCAGCCCTGCCCGCGCAGGCTGCCGGCGCGCAGCTCGATGCAGCGCTCGAGATAGCGCTCGTGCTGCTGCATGTGCTGCGGGCGCAGGAACAGGCCTTCGCTCCAGACGATCTTGTTGTTCTGCGTCATGCTCCCCGCCCGTCGCGTCGGCCACGCGGGCAGCGGACGCGTCCGCGTCCCGCCCGGCCGTTTGAGGTCGCCGTGGCCGCCGGAGGCGCCAGGCTGCGGTGAGTCTGGCCGCCGGGCCGCGGAGCGGCCCGACATTTCGTCTCAGCGGCCCGGCGCGCGCCGGCGCGCGCTCTTCAGCCGCGCGAGCTGGGCCTCGTAGGCGCGTGCGAACTCGTCGCCGAACAGCATCCGGAACGCGGTGTCCGGGTCCTTCGCCGCCCGTGCGAAGTCGTCGCGATAGCGTTCCCAGTAACGGCCCTTGCCGGCGAACGCGCGGCGTCCGCCGGCGTCGACCTCGCGTTCCAGCCGCTCGGGGCTGAAGTGGGCGAGCAGCGATTCGAACGCGGCGCGCATGCCGGCGAGCATCGCCATCTGATGGCAGCGGATGTCGTCGAAGGCATCGTCGAACGCCGCCGCGCCGCCGAGGAACGCGCTGTCGCGCTCGAACAGCCGGCGCATCGCCTCCTCGGGCGTGGCGGCGAACTTCAGCGGATTGTTCTCGCTGCGCTGGATGATCGTCACCGGCAGCCGGAAGGTGTTCTTGATCTCGGCGCGCGCGCGCAGCGTTTCCATGACGCCGTCGACCACGATGCGCAGGATCGACTCGACGTCGTCGGACATCGGTGCCCGCGCCTGCCCGGCGGCGGGCGGTGCGGGCACGGCGGCCGGGGCGTGGAAGTCGCCGCGCGTCAGGTCCCACTCTTCCGGCAGCGTCGCGGCTGCCGCGGCGGGTGGCGGCCGGTAGTGGCCGGCGGTCGCCGGTGCATGGTTCCAGTGGTCGCCCGCGGCCGATGCCGGTGCGGGCGGCGGGTCGAACAGCTGCAGCGGGTCGAGCCCCGGAAGTGGCGCGGGACCGCCGAGGCCGGCCAGCAGTGCATCGAGGTCGCCGTCGCCGGATGCGGGCGCCGATGCGGCCATCGGCATCTCGGGGGCGGGCGGGACCGGAGGCGCCGGCGCGACCGGGCCGAGGCCGAAGTCCCAGTCGTCGTCGTCGCGCCCGAGATGCGCGGGCGCGGCGGGTGCGGGCGGCGGCGAGGCCTGCGCCGGCATTGCCGCGGCGGGCACGACGATCGTGCGGTCGCCGTCGGCGGGATCGTCCGCATGCGCCTCGGGCGTCCGCGTCGACGCGGCGTCGGCGATCCGCACCGCGAGCTCGAAGCTGTCCATCTGCAGGCGGTCGCCGTCGTCGAGCGTGACCGGCTCGCCGCGCGACAGCGGCGCACCGTTGCGCAGCATGCCGTTGGTGCTGCGGTCCTCGAGAAAGTACAGGCCGTGCACGTAGCGCACGACCGCATGCACGCGCGAGATGCCCGGCGCGGCCAGCATCCAGTCGCAGTCGTCGGCGCGACCGATGCTGCCCCCGGCCGCGGGAAACACGTGCGAGGCACGGACGCCGGACGGCGGTTGCGCGCCGACGATGGTCAGGGTCAGGGTGCGTTCGCTCATGGGATCCTCGTGGGCGCGGGCCGGCCCGGTTCGCCGGCGTGCTCGCCCAGCAGCACCAGCGCACGTTGCGCGAACGCGGCGCGGCGCTGGTCGAGGCGATCGGGCTCGATCGCGGCCAGCAGGTTGATCGCGGCGGTCGCCGCGCGTGCGGTCAGGAACGCCGGCGGCGGCACCGGCGTCTCCTGGGCGGCGGGTGCGAGGCTGCCGCCGGACCAGCCGGCCGCGGCCGCGAGCCAGCCGCCGAGCGTGCGATAGCCGTCGGCGCCGGCGAACTCGTAGGCGATGCGGCGGTTGTGCTCGGACGGGTCACGGACCCATTGCTCGGCGAGCGCGGCGCCGGCGCGGTCGTCGCCGCCGAGCGGCTCGCCGCGCGCGCACTGGCACAGCCAGGCCACCACGTAGCGTTTCGGCAGCAGCCGCGCCAGCAGCTGCAGCGCCGGCTGCAGGCGGCCGGCATCGAGCAGGATCCGTACCGCATCCTGTGCCGAGGCGCCCGCCGGCAGCAGCGCCCGGGCGTCGTCGTCGATCGCCATCTCCACGCAGGCCGTGCGCACCGGATCGTCCATCGCCCGCCTCATCCGATCTTGATCAGCGGCGCGGACATCTGCGCCAGGCCCTGGCCCTGCAGCGTCAGCACCGGTGCCTTGACCGTGGCGGTCGCGCCGCCCTCGGCGGTCAGCATCGCGTCCGACTTGAGGGTCATCGTCGCGCCCGCCTTGACCTCCATTGTCGCGCCGGCCTTGATGCCGACCTGCACCCCGCCCTCGGCCTTGATCGACTGCTGGCCGTCGATGGTGATGTTGATGCCCTTGATCCGGATGTCGCCATTGCTCTTCATGACGATGCTCGACTGGCCGGTCACCAGCTCGATCTCGGCGCCGGCGTCGAGCTTGAACTTCCTGCCGATCGTGGTCGTGCCGTTGGCCTTGACGTCGAGGGTGTCGTCGTTGCCGACCTCGTGCCTGCGGTCGTTGCCGACCTTGCCGGTCTGGTCGTGCTTCACCTCGATCGATTCGTCGTGCTCGACCAGCAGGTGGCGGTCGTTCTCGACTTCCTCGCGCAGGTCCTTCTGGGCATGCACGAACAGTTCCTCGCTGCCCTGCTTGTCCTCGAAGCGGATCTCGTTGAAGTCCTCGGCGCCGCCGTTCTCGCTGCGGCTGCGGATGCCGCTGCAGGTCTTGCCGGCCGGCAGCGGATACGGCGGCGCATGGTCTGCGTTGTAGACACTGCCCACGATCAGCGGCCGGTCCGGATCGCCCTCGAGGAAACTGACGACGACCTCCTGGCCGACCCGCGGGATGTGGACCATGCCCCACTGCTTGCCGGCCCACGGCGAGGCCACGCGCACCGGGCAGGACTGCACCTGGTCGCGCTCGGCTGCCTTGGCGCTCGCGGACCAGTGGAACTTCACGTGGACCCGCCCGTGCTGGTCGACGACGATCGCCTCGTCGTCGCCGCCACCACCCGCGTCGCACACGGTCGCCGTCTGCAGGCCGGCGATCACGGGTCGTTCCGCGGTCTGCGGGCTGCGGAACGGCAGGCGGCTGTCGATCGCCTCGAACGTGCAGGCCCAGGGAGCATCGTCGTCGCCGCCCGATGCCGGATCCGGCGCGCGCAGCGCGAACGTGGCGCCGGTCAGCAGGTACTCGCGGTCCCAGGCCCCGCCGGGCGTCCCGTCCAGCCGCAGCAGCGCGCCGGCGGCGATGCCGTATGCATCGCTGCGTCCGGAGAAGCGGGCACGGGCCGCAGTGCGGGCCTCGATCACCACCTGCGCCAGGCGCCGGTGGTCGGCGGGCGAGTCGCCGCCGCCCGGGAAGTCGAACAGGTCCAGCGCATCGATGCCGTGCAACGGCAGGCCCGGCGCCGCGTCGCCGCGCCCCTCCAGCGAGGCGCGCGGCGTGAGCGGGTCGAAATCGGTGAGCCTGGCGGACGTCTCGTGCACCGCGGTCGAGGGCCGCCAGTCGGCGACGCCGCTGGCCGCGCGCGCACCGGACAGGCCCGAGGCCAGCCACGGCAGCGACGCCGCCCCCTTGGCGGACGCATGCGCGCCGATGCCGTCGGCGAGGACCAGCGTGTGCCGGCGGTCCTCGTGTTCGAACCAGTAGTACAGGCCTTCCTGCTCCATCAGCCGGCTGATGAAGGCGAAGTCGTCCTCGCGATACTGCACGCAGGTCTCGCGCACCGGATAGGTCGCCGTGATGCTGGTGCGCACGTCGGAGTAGCCGATGCCGTCGAGCACCGCACGCACGATCGACACCACGTCCCGGTTGGCGAACACGCGGCTGTGGCGGCGCCGGGTCAGCAGCCAGGGCCGCGGCGCGAGCACGATCTCGTAGATCGCGTGGCGCAGGTCGTCGACCACGGTGAAGCCGCTCTGCGCCGCTTCGACCGCGATGCCGTGGAACCAGCGCTCGAAACCATCGGGCATGTGCATGTGCACGGACATCGGCGTGCCGAGCATCGCCACGAGGTCGAGGTTCGGGTCGCTGGACAGCGCGCGCAGCCGGAATTCGAACAGGCCGCCCAACCGCTCGCTGCCGTCCATCGACGAGAATCGCAATGCGTCGCCGAGGTCGGAGCGCAGGATGAAGTTGCCCGGGTCGCGCGCCATGCGGAGGCCCGTGGATCAGCCGTCGCCGCGACGCGCGACGGCCACCCAGCCGTGCACCGGATGGCCGTTTTCGTTGCGCAGGTCGCGTGGCTCGATGCGCACGTCGCCGAATCCGGCGGCGACGAGCGCCGTCCTCACGTGCGCGCGGGTATGCCGGTAGCGGCCGCTGGGTCCGAGCTCGGTGCCGTCGCCCGCCGCCGCGCCGCGATCGAGCGCCTCGACCGAGAACCCGAACCAGCCGCCCGCGCGCAGGGCCGCGTGCGCGGCGGCGCAGACCCGCTGCAGGTCCCCGAAGTAGACCAGCGTGTCGGCCGAGGCCACGACGTCGAACGCATCCGGGTGCGCCTCGAGATGCGCGGTCAGTTCGCCCTCGACGAGCGCGTCGTAGCCGCCGCGGCGCCGCGCGCGCGCCAGCATGCCCGGCGACAGGTCGACGCCGTCCAGGCGCCGCGCCCACGGCCGCAGCAGCGCCGCGCACAGCCCGGTGCCGCAGCCGGCATCGAGGATGTCGAGACCGCGCCGGCCGTCGAGCGCGGCGCCGAGCGCCCCGGCCAGCAACTGCGGCGCACGGTAGTCGAGGTGCTGCAGCAGCTGCTCGTCGAAGCTGCCGGCGAAACTGTCGAACAGCGAACGGATGTAGGCGTCGCCCGCGCGCGCGGGCACGTCCGCGCCGCCGCAGGCGGCCAGCATGTGCCGGGCCAGCGGCGACTCCGGATCGCGCTGCAGCCAGTCGCGATAGACTTGGCGGGCCGCGTCGTGCTCGCCGAGCATGTAGAGCACGTTGCCCAGCGCCGCCAGCGCGCGCAGGTTGTCCGGATCCAGTTCCCAGGCGCGCCGCAGGCAGGCGGCGGCCTGCCGGCCATGCTCGACCTCGCGGGCGTGGTTGCGCAGGAACAGGCCGAGCAGGTGGTAGCCGTGCGCGTAGGACGGGGCGACGGTCAGCAGCAGGCCGTAGGCGCGGAAGGCGTCGTCGAGCCGGCCCTGCATCTCCAGCGCGACCGCCAGATTGCCCACCGCGGTGAAGTGGCCGGGCTGGAAGGTCAGCGCACGGCGGTAGCAGGCCTCGGCCGCGACCGCGTCGCCGCGCTCCTTGTGGATGTTGCCCAGGTTGTTGTGGATGTCGGCGTGGCGCGGCGCGCGGGCCAGCGCGCGGGCGATCAGCGCGATCGCCGCCTCGCTGTCGCCGGCCTGGTGGCGCAGCACGCCCAGGAAGTGCAGCGCATCCGGCTGGCCGGGATCGAGCGCGAGCACCCGCTCGTAGTGCGCGCGCGCGGTCGCGGCGTCCCCGTCGCGATGCGCCGCCACCGCCGCCTGCAGCAGCGTGTCCAGTGCGTCGGCCGTGCAGGGAACCGGCGTGTCCCGTGTCGCCCGCGCGCGGACCGCGCTCACGCGCCGCCCCCGTAGAGCACGGTCGGCAACCCGGCGACGATGACGCCGCCATGCGCGGTCATGTCGGTGATGCGCGCGGCCGGCTGGCCCGCGATCAGGATCGTCGGCACGCCGGTGACGATGCTGTCGGGCGGCCCGACGCAGGTGCACAGGTCGCCAAGCCGTGCGGCCGGCAGGTTGCCGACCAGCACGGCCGGCGCGCCGGGCGCGAGGATGGGACCACCGACGTGCGGCACCACGCCGGTCACCATCGGGCAGGCATGCATGTCGGTCAGGCGTGCGGCGGGCAGCATGGAGACGACTCCTCGGCAGACCGCGCGATGGTCGGACAGCGACGACGAGGCGACCCGACGATCCGTCTCAGAGGTTGAGCGCAAATCGAACGCCGCAACAAAACCGTCGCCGGGCGTTCGGCGGCGGTCGCAGCAGGCGGGCGAATTACGCTCAGCCTCTCAGCGTATGCCGATGTCCGCGAGCAGTGCCTCGACCGTCTTGCGGTCGAACGGCGTCGGGGTTCCGTTATCGACAAGGGCCAGCATCGCCTCGGCGTGGCCGCGTGCCTCGCCACGCAAACCGGCCTCGTGCAGCGTGGCGGCGAGACCAAAGCGGCTGCGCAGCGTGTCGCGATGGGTCGGCCCCAGGACCTCGTGGCGACGCGCGTGGATCGAACGCTGGTGCACCAGCGCCGCGTCCACCTGCCCCAGGCGCCGCATCGCGTTGGTCATGAGCTGTTCGCTGCGCAACGTCTGCGGATGCGCCGGGCCCAGCGACTGCCGCCGCCCCTGCCACGCTGCGCGTGCGGCCTCCAGTGCCTCGGCGTCGCGATCGAGGCTCAACAGACTGGAAGCCAGATTGGAGAGCGCCGCGAGGGTGTCGGGATGCGCATGGCCCTGGACGCGGCGGCGGATATCCAGCAGCTCGCGGTCCATCGCCAGCATGCGCTCATGCTCGCCCAGCCCGCCCACCGCGTTCGACAGCCCGCCACGCGCCGCGAGCGTGAGCGGGTGTTCGGGCCCAAGCAGCGCCTGGCGCCCTGCGACCACCTGCGCGAACTGGTCGTGTGCCGCCTGGTCGTTTCCGGCCATCGACAAACTGATCGCGAACTGGCTGCGAAGAGCGAGCACTTCGATATCCTGGGTGCCGCGCCTGCGGACCATGCCGTCCAGCAGTCCACTCTGCAGCGCGATCGCCGCATCGAGCCGGCTCTGGCCCGTCAGCACCACGCCACGCGTGGCCGTCAATGCATCAAGACCGTCGACGGCGGCACCCGCCCCCGCGTCGGCAAGCGCACGATCGATCAGCGCCAACGCATCGTCATAGCGTGCCTGGCGCTCAACCGCCCGTGCCTGCAGGTCCAGCGCGCGCAGCGTATCTTCCGCGCCCGGCCCGAGCGCGCGGCGTCGCAATGTCGCCACGCGCTCGGCCAGCGTCTCGGCCTCGGCGTAGAGGCCCTGACTGAAATAGAGGCTGGCGATGGACATGCCCAGCGCGGCCTCGACCACCGGCTGGTCGGCGAACTCTGCGCGCAGCGCGGCCTCGGCAGGGGCGAGGATCCGGCTGTGGACGACGCCGCGCGCGATCCCGGGCGCATCGAATCCTTCGGTGAGCCGGTCGAACGTGGTGCCCGCGGCCGGGCCACCGTGGGCCAGGGCATGCGCACGCATGTCATCGACCATCCGCAGGCCCATGATCGCCGGGTCGAGATCGTCGAGCATGCGTTGCTGGAAGCCGACCGCCGCGGCCAGCTCGTCCTGGCGCGCCTCCGCCTGCCGGCGCTGCGCCTCGGCCTCGGCCAGTCCCTGCAGGGCCACGACCAGGCCACCCACCAACGCGAGCAGCATCGCCGATCCGGCGAGCGTGGCAACGCGGTTGCGGCGCAGCAGCTTGCGCGTCGCCAGCCACCGGTCGCCGGCGGCTGCGCGGGGCGGACGATGTCCGAGCCATCGCTGGAGGTCGAGGGCGAGCGCGGAAACCGAGTCGTAGCGCTCGATCCGCAGCGGCTGCATCGCCTTGCGAGCGATCGCGTCGATGCCATCTCGCAGTTCGCGCCCCAGCCGTGCCGGACGCGCGCCGCGCAACCCGGACAGGACCTGCCTGTCGGCGGCCGGGCGCGAATCCAGCACCGTCGACGGTGCCAGCGGCGGTGCGCCGGCAACAGGCTCGGCGCGACAGCCGCAGGCCAGCTCGTAAAGCATCGCACCGAGCGAATACACGTCGCTGCGGGCATCGGCGTCGCCATCGCCGAGGGTCTGCTCGGGGCTTGCGTAGCCGGGGGTCCCGGCACTGACCGCGTCACCCTGCACGGCGGCTTCTGCGGCGATGCCGAAATCGATCAGCTTGGGCACCGCCCGGCCATCGACCTCGCCCACCAGCACGTTGCCCGGCTTGAGATCGCGATGCAGCACGCCCTTCTGGTGTGCGTGCTGCACACCCTCGCAGACCTGCACGAACAGCGCCACGCGATCGCGCAGCGACAGCCGCTGGCGGTCGCACCACTGGGTGATCGGTAGGCCGTCGATGTACTCCATCACCAGGTAGTGATGGCCGTCGGTATCGCGTCCGGCATCGTGGATCTCGGCGATCGCCGGATGGCGCATGCGCGCCAACGCGCGACACTCCAGCTCGAACAGCGTCGCCCGGGTCGCGTCCACCAGACCGGAGGCGACCAGCTTGATCGCCACCGCGCGCTCGTAGGCGCCGTCCGCGCGATGCCCCAGGTACACCCGCCCCATGCCGCCCGCGCCGACCAGCCGATCGATCGCCCAGGGGCCGAGTCGATGGCCCGCGGCGAGCTCCGGTGCCGCGGTGCCGCGCAGCGGCGCCTGCAGCATGCGCGTCGCATCCTGGTCGGCGGCGATCATCGCCAGCAGGTCGCGCAGCAGGGTCGGATCGTCGCCCGCCACCGCGTATGCGTAGGCTTCGCGCTCCGCGGGCGGCTGCGTGGTCGCCTCGTGGAACAGCGCTTCGAGCCGTTTCCAGGTCGCGTCGCTCATGCATTCAGCCTCGACGCCACCCAGCTTCGGGCGAAACGCAGATCGCGCTCGAGCGTCGCCACCGACACCTCGAGCATCGCCGCGCACTCGGCGACGCTGAAGCCCGCCAGTTCGTTGAGCGCGAACGCCTGGGCCTTGCGCGGATCCACCTCCGACAGGCGATCGAAGGCCTGCGCGATCAGCTGCATGTCCTCGGGACGCGGCGACGGGTCGACCAGGCTCACGGTCAGTGTCGCGCGCGCGCCGTCCCGCTTCTGGCTCGCACGCATCCGTGCCATGTCGATCAGCAGCTGGCGCATCTGCAGGGCGGCGGTCGCGTAGAAATGCGCGCGCGATGCGAACGGATGGCTGCGCGCGGACAGCCGGATCCAGGCCTCGCTGAGCAGTTCGGTCGGCTGCAGGTCCACGTGCCCCTCGCCATGCAGGCGGCGCACCGCGATGTCGCGCAACTCGCGGTACACCAGGCCTGCCACCAGATCGGCGGCGGCGCGGTCTCCCTGCTGCCAGCCTTGCAGCAGACGCGTGATCGGCTCGATGCCGCTTGCCCCGTGCACCTGTCCTGCCTCCCGCTCCAGCAAACCGTTTACCGTAGGTCGCGACCGGCGCCACGACCCGACATTGCGTCTCAGCGATCCGCATGTGGCGACCTATCGCCACCGGCCCTGTTGTCCCTCCCGCGATCCGCCGCCACGTCCTCGGCCGGACCCAGTTCGCGCTTGAGCCAGGCACGCGCGATCCGCCACTCGCGCTGCACGGTCGCCACCGACAGGCCCAGCAGGGTCGCGATCTCGGCCTCCCCCAGTCCGACGAAGAATTTCAGCTCGACGATGCGTGCCTGGCGCGGGTCGACCGTCTCGAGCTGGTCCAGGACCCGGCCGAGCTCCTCCGGTTCCGCGCCGCCGGCCAGGGAATCGACGATCTCGGTCAGCGCGATCCGATCCTCGGCTGCCGGCCGCTTGGCCGCCTTGCGGCGCCGCGCGGCATCGATCAGCACCTGGCGCATGGCCCGCGCGGCCATGCCGAGCAGGTGGCGGCGGTCCTCGATGCGCGGCGTCGCCCCGCTGCCGAACAGGCGCAGGAAGCTCTCGCTGACCAGTTCGGTCGCGCTGAGCGTACGCGGCTGGAACTCCCCCGACAGCTGCTGGCGCGCAAGCTGGCGCAGCGCGGCGTACATCTGCTGCATGACCCGGTCCATCGCCGCGGCGTCGCCGGCAAGCGCGCTCTGCAGCCAGACCGTGACCTCGTCGCGGGATGCCGGTACCCCATCCCCTGCCGTCGTACATGCCATCTGCCTGCCTCCGCGTCCCCCGCCGCCGGCGCGAGTATCGCAGCGCCAGGTACAGGCGACCGCGGATCCCTTCACAGTTCCGTCCCGGCTACGCGGCGGCAGGACGCGTGCAGGCTATTTGTGCCGTCCTTCCAGCGCCAGCAGCGCGGATTCGCGGATATCCGCCTGCGAGGTGTTGAGCCCCGCGGTGTCCTGCGCGATCACCGGGTCAAGGAAACGGCTGCGGATGTCGGCCATCGCCTCGCGATCGTCCAGCGCATGCAGCACGACCTGCAGCCGCGCCGCACTTTCGGTGGTGTGCGCATCGAACACCCCGCCCGCGGCCGCACGCAGTTCCAGCGCACGCGCGTGCGCCTCGCGCGCTTCGTGCAGGCGGCCGGCCCGGTAGTGTCCGCGCCCGATGACATCCCAGCAGGCGGAGATCAGCCGGTGCCCCGGCACCACTGCCTCGAACTGCTCCAGCGCAAGCCGGCCATTGCGCACGGCCTCATCGGGGGCATCGGCATCCGCCTGCAGGCTGCCCAGGCGCATCCGCGCGAAGATCGTATCGAAATGTGTCGGACCCAGCGTACGCTGCCGGGCCAGCATGACCTCGCGCTGCAACGCGATCGCCTGGCGGCTCTTGCTCAGCAGTCGCTGTTTGCCCAGCAACCGGACCAGCTCGACCTGGCTGTCCAGGGTCTGCGGATGCGTCGGCCCGAGCACCCGCACCTGGCGCGCCAGGAGATCGCGCATGAAGATCTCGGCCTCCGAGAACGCGGGTTCGGCCCGGGCCAGGCGGACCCGGTTGGCACCCTCCAGCGCAAGCGCGCGCAGCGTGTCGGGGTGATCCTGGCCCAGGCGTTGCGCGCGCTGCGCTGCGACCGCCCGGGCCTGGGCCTTCGATGCCTCGTACTCGTTGAGGGTGTTGGTGAGGTCGGCCAGGGTCAGGCGGGCGGCCAGGGTGGAGGGCGCATCCGCGCCGAACCGATGCTCGTAATGAGGCAGCAATGCCTCCATCAGCACCTTCGCCTCGGAACGCCGGCCCAGCCGGATCAGGGTCTGTACCTCGTCGCGGCGCAGTTCCAGCAGTTCCGGGGCCTCCGCCGGCAGCGTACCGGACCATTGCGCCACCAGCGCCTGCTGGATCGCCAGCGCCTCACCAAGCTGGCCGCGCGCCGCCCGCACCCGCGCGTCGCCGCTGGCGATCGCCAGACGCAGGGGATTGTCGGCAGCCAGGGCATCGTTCGCTTCGCGCGCCACGGCGTAGCTGTGCGCCGCATCGCGCAGGCGGCCCAGCCTGTACTGCGCGTAGCCGAGGTCGACCAGCACCGCGGCGATTCGCGGGTCGCCGTCCGGCAGTGCGCTGCGGCGTTTTTGCAGCACCCGCTGCAACTCCTCGACCGCAGACTCGAATTGCCCGATGCCCAGCAGCACCCGCGCCATCGAATGGCGCATGTCCGCCGCCAGCAGCGGCGCATCGGCGAAGTCCTCCTCCACCCGGTCCAGGGCGTGGGTCACCACATACCGGTCCAGCGCTTCGCGCGCGATGTCGGTCGCCGGCACGCGCGCGAACGCGGCTTCGAGCTGCGTATCGACATCGCCTTGGGCGATGCCTTCGCGCAGGGCGCTCTGCACAGCCTGCCTTTGCGCCTCCGACACCGCGTGCCCCATGGCGTCGATATCCACGCTCTCGAGCATTTCCTGCTGGAACACGGTGATCCGCTCGAGCTGCTGCTGCCGTTGTTCGGCAAGGTGCTGCTGCGTCCGTGCCTGCGACAGCGACGACAACGACGTCGCGATGCCCGCGGTCAGGACCAGCACGATCGCGGTGATCGCCGCCAGTGGCCAGCGGTTGCGCTCGACGAAACGGCGGGCGCGATAGCCCGCATGGTGGCGCCGCGCCTCGACCGGGCGTCTGGCCAAGAAGCGGCGCACGTCCGTACCCAGCGCCGCGACCGTGGCATAGCGCTCCTCGGCCGACGGCCGCATCGCCTTCGCCACGATCGCGTCGATGTCCGCCGGCACCTGCTCGGTGACGCCCGCGCCGCGTGGCTGGCGGCTGGGCGGCAGCACCTCGCCGGCCACGATCGCGCGCGAAACGTCGAACGAGGACGCGTGCTGGCCGAACGGCTGCTGCCCGCAGGCCAGCTGATACAGCACGACCCCCAGCGAATAGATGTCGGTGGCGACCGACAGCGGGCGCAGCGTGATCTGTTCCGGGCTGGCGTAGGCGATGGTCAGCGCCTGCTGGCCGAACTCGGTGGGGTCGGCCGGCGCGCCATCCTGCGGTTCCAGCAGCCGCGCGATGCCGAAATCGAGCAGCTTGGTCTCGCCGTCCGCGGTCACCAGGATATTGCCCGGCTTGAGGTCGCGGTGGATCACCAGGTGCCGGTGCGCGTACTCCACCGCCGCGCACACCTGCAGGAACAGGTCCAGCCGGCGCCGCAGGTCGGGCGCGTGCTCGCGGCACCAGCGGTCGATGTGCTCGCCCTCGACGTACTCGATCGCGAGGAAGGGCTGACCGTCGGACAGCAGGCCGCCGTCGACCAGCCGCGCGATGCCGGGATGCTCCAGCCGCGCCAGCAGCGCGCGCTCGCGCTGGAAGCGTTCGAGCAGGACCCGGGAATCCCCGCTCGCGCGGCGCAGCAGCTTCAGCGCCACACGCTGCACGAACCCGTCCTGCAGGCGCTCGGCCAGGTAGACCACGCCCATGCCGCCATGGCCGATGCAGCGCAGCAGACGGTAGTCGCGCGCGGCCTGGGCGGAGAACTGCTCACCCGACAGCTCGCGCGGTACCTCCGGTTCCCAGCGCGGCGCATGCAGCGTGGTCTCGGAGGCGATCGCGTCGCGCATCCAGGCGACCTCGGCCAGCAGCGCCGCATCGCCCGCACACTCGCGCGCGATGAAGTCCGCGCGCTCCTCGGGCGGGAGCCCATCGGCGGCCGAGACGATCTCCTTCGCCCGCAGGTAGCGGGCGTGCCTGTCGTCCATCATTCCCCCCACGCGCTTTGTGGAATGCCGGCGACCGCGCCGACATTTCCTCGGCGAGGTGCTGTCAGGCCGCCGAACGCCAGTCCGAATAGGCCCGGATCAGTCTCGCGTCGGCGGCGGTATTCAGATCATAGATGGTCTGGCACTTGTCCGGATCGGCGAAGTCGATCATCACGATGTTCGGAAAGTAGGCCTTCAGCCGCGGAATCCCGCCGTGACGCATCACCCGGATCCGGTCGCGCTCGGCCTGCAGGCGGATCGACGCCTCCAGGCCCTCCTCCCACAGCTGCTCCATGCGCCGCACGCCGGTCGCGCCCCACATCACCCGGTTGCGACTGGCGATGCTCGATATCGAACCGGTGGATGTCCAGTACATCATCCCCAGCACGTTCGGGCTGTCGTCATTGGCCTGCGCGGCCATCGCCAGCAACATCTTGCGCTGCTTCTCCTCGTTCTCGTCGATCTTCCCGGCCTTGGTCTTCCAGATGTTCAGGGGGCTGGTACCGCCCTTGCCGTAGTACTGCAGTCCCGCATAGAGCGGATCGTACGCACCGACACTGTTCTTCTCCCCGCGCAGGCTGCGGAACCCGAGGATCCCGTCCTGCGCACCCAGCGCCGCCATGTTCGGCAGCGCGCTGTCGTTGAACACGCAGACCACCTTGCCCGACAGGTCCCCAAGCGTGAGCTTGCCGAACTCCTTGCCGATGGGTTTGTAGATGGCGTCGCCAAGTCGCTGCACGCACTCGTCGGCGATCAGCGCGTAGTTGGTGCACTTGTCGAACTTGAAGATCAGGAACTCGCCGCTGAAAGTGACGAAGTGCCTGGCTTGGTCCAGCATCTCCGACAGGCCAAGGCCGAACTCGCCGGTGATCTTCGCGTGGGTGACGACCTGCTGCTGGGCATTGCGCGGCACCGCCAGGGTGCCCACCTTCTTGCCGCCCGGGCTGCCGTGATAGCCGACGTGCCTGGGGCCGCCCGGGGTCGCCTGCGCGATGATCCGCAGATCGAACAGCCGCACACCGGCACGCGCCTGGTCGGCGATGTCCAGCGACTGGGTCTGCGCACACGACGAGCCCGACGTGATCGAGGCGTCGTGGGCCCCGGCGAACACGGTTTCGTACAGGCGTCGGCTCCAGCCGAGGTTCTGGTAGAGCAGCGGCATATCGGGATTCTCCATCGCGATCGAGGGCGACACGCACGCGGGCACCTTCCGGAAGGAGGACGCGGCCATGCGGAGTCGACCGGGAAACTGCGGACGTTAGGGCTTCGGCATGGTCGGCAGGCGACAGTTCGTCTCAGCAGTGCTGCGTCCCCGGCATGACGGGCCGGGTGGCGGGAGACAATGCAGAGGAACGGAGACGAGTCCACTTGCGGCTTCAATTGGTGCAGATCGGCCGCCATGGCCGGGCGCTGCGACATCGGCCGAAATGGGGCCGGCCGCATTGAGGCCAGGTCAACCTGGCACCGTTACCAGCCATTGACGAACGCCGTGCGCCACGGCCCGGGATGTGCGGATCGCGGATGCAAGGGGCGACCGCGAAAGATACCGGGGCGGGCTGCGCCACAGGAGACGATGGAGAAGGAAATCGCCGGGTTCAAATCACGCGCCGCACTTGATTATTGAGACCGCCCAATGACCTAACCAGGCTGGCTCTGGTGGGCCGTTGCAGCGCCATCGTCCACACACACAAGTCGGTCCTGGGCTCCTCACGCGGTTCGTTTACAGGTTCACGAAGTGCTTCCGCAGCACATGCACGTTTTGCACGGTCAAGGACGAGCTGCGATTGTGGACCGGAACGTAGCCCCTTCCCAGGTTATCGGGCAAACCCTGCGGCGCATTCGCGTCGCCACCGACGAGCTGGCCTTGCGTTGTCTTTTTCGACTTTTTGAAGGAAATGACCGGGTCGCCACCACCGGCATGCCCGAAAAAAATGTGGTACTCACCACCCGGCTTGGCCTTGGAGTGGGATGCGACATCGAACGCCTTTGCCGCCATGTCCACGCCCAACCCGCGATTGACCCAGTCGCGAACGGCCCCGGGATCGTGGTTGCCGACATGTCCAACGATGTAAAGCTCATCGGTATCCTGTACGGCGCCGGCATACTCGATGAACTTGGCCGCGCCCTGCGCGCTGTTCTTGTTGCTTTCGATCGTAGCAAGCGTGCCGGTAGTGACGTGCCAACCCACCAGTTCAGCGGGCAGCCTGACAACCACCGCCACGCAGGTGCTGACCCTGGGAAAGACCAGGGAACCGCCATGTCCGGCCGTGTCCTCAGCAATATAGATGGCGTTCAATCTCATGCGGAACCCCAGCAGAAGCAGAGCGGAAACGTGACGCCGGCTTCGCACGCAAGACGGGTCAACGATGCCAGGTACAGTTCGCTGTCGAGAACGAAGAAACCCAAGGTGTGTAGCGCCCTGCGCACTTCCGGCAGGCCCACTGGACGACCAGCCACCGCGAACACTCTCCGCGCAGCCCGCCGAGTCGAACCTGGACCCGAAGATGTTGCTTCGCCGCCCGCACGCTGGCGCGTCAATTCATCTCATGCGTATCAGGTGAGGATTCGCAAATACGGAACACTGCCGCGACCCCATGAAGCTACAAGTCTGCGCTCGTTCGCGCAGGCCCTGCCGAAGTGAACCTGGCACCGTTCTTTCCGCCGTCGCTTCCCGCTTCTTCCCGGATGCCGGCTCGCATCCACCTCCTCAACCGACGGTCCAGCCTTCCTCATTGGTGATACGAGTCATCGCCTCGAGTGCGGGCAGCATATGACAGGGGAGGATGTCGCGGCCCTTGCACATGATGCTCGTAGTCATCATTCCCATTGCCGGTTTCGTGGCATCGTGAACCTGGCACATCGCCAGGAACCGCCTGATGGCGATCGCTTTCGAGGAAGTGTCGCCGGGAGCCGGCGGCGCGTCATACTCGTCCGGAAGACCCAGCATGTGCCCGTACTCATGGGCGAAGATGTTCATCCACATGTCGTCGTCGAAGGTGGTCTCGAAGGCCAGGTCGCACTCCAGCCCGATGGATCCGGCACCAGGAAGATTCAGGTCGTTGAGCGGTGATGGATCGACACTCACCGGGTTGCACACACCGAACGCCAGCAACTGATCGCGCACTGCGCGCATCTGCTTGACCACCTTTCCGGCCGACGCACCGTTCGCCGCACTGTAACGCGCTTTCACCACCAGCGGAACCAGCGGGCGCGAGGGTGGCCCGGTCTTGATGCGGAATCCCAGGTTCGCGAGGTCGACCTTCACTTGCGGCGTCAGGACGCCATGGGGGTTCAGCGCCATGGCATCGAGGCCGAGCGGCGGGAACAGCGCTTCGATCCGACGGCGTTCGTCGCGCGACACGTTGCCCGCCTCGGTCAACTTGACATTGACGAGGCCGGTGGACTCGCTATGAACCATGGCGGTCGATTGCGCGGCGATGTTGCCACTGTCAATCTGGCTCAAACCCACGTAGGAGTCGCAACGCGCGAGTTCCCCTGGGCCGTATGCCGAAGAGTATCTCGGCACGTTCATGATGACGGTCGCTTCGCTCCTGGTGCGCACGAACTGCACGTTGAACAGCACCGCGACCCTCCTCATCGGATTCTTCTTTCGATTGACGAGGTGATGCTTGTAGTTCCAGTGCTCGCTGACCGCGGACTTGGCGGCCAGTTCGAACTTCACCTTGTCCGTTTCCGACCAGGACACTCCTTCGATGACGCGATTCTCGTAGTTCGGAAAGACCTTGACCGTGATGACCATGGCGCCTGTTCCATCCAGATAGGCGGCATCGAAGGCACCACGCCCCGTCATGGGAACGAACGATTTTATTTCGGGCATAAGGAACATCCTCCGGGTCGATATCGGGAACTCACGCTCCGACGGAACTCCTTCAGGCCGGACCCGGACCCGGGCTCGGCTCTCGCAGCCCGTTCATACGGACACTCCGTGACTGATCTCGAACGTCATGTTCACTCCGTCGTCCGCCGTCTTCGTCCCGCCGATTCCGATACTCGACGACAGGGACTCCTTCTGCCCATCCACCAGGACGACGGATCCGCCAACCACGAAATCCACCTCCGTGAGATGGTTCTGGTAGACCTTCAATGGAATCTTGCTGCTCGCCGCGTGAAGGGCTTCGGCCATCTTGAAAAGCATGTGCGACAAGTCGATCCTCTCCAAGCTGATCACCGTGAATTTGTTCAAATTCGCCGTGACTGCCTTTAGTCCGACCTCGGATATCGCGTATCCGTAGTCCCCGTCGTTCTTTCCTGGATTCCTCAACTTCCTGATGAAATCGGCATCCTCGCCTCGACGCCGGACATGCTTGTTGTAGAAGAGGTTGCCCGATGATTCGTCCAGCAGAACAAGAGTTACCTTGACCGAACCCGATCCAGAGAATGCACTGCTCACCGTCCACGTACCCTCGCCCCTGTGCTTCAGGCGCGCCCCCTTGCCGATTTCCATCGGTACATTCTTGCTGATACTTTCGTAAGGCATGGAACTCCTTCACGCTTGCCGTCTGACAGACCCAACTCCCTTCCGTCGCACGCAGTCACATCCGATCAAACGCGATCCCGTCGCACGACTCCCGTCCGAACCCACGGGAACAGATTGCCACCTCACTCCCGCCCGAACTCCGCGACGCCGACACCGGACCTGGTCGATTCGGACACCACCGGATGTCCCCGCTCAATCGCCGCGATTCGGATCGTCAACCCGGGTGTCTCTGGATCATCGATCGAAGCTGTACCCGAATCCGGCATCCGCCGTCGTCACGCGCACGCCCGACACCTCCCTTCCGTCGACCATCCGCCCCAGAAACTCCCGGCTGATCTCCGGCAACATCGTGTTGGTCAAAATCGCGTCGATCATCCGCCCACCGGACTCGCTCTCAGTACAGCGACTCACCACCAGCTTCACCACGTCCTCGTCGTACTCGAACGGGATCCTGTAGCGCTGCTCCACCCGCTTCTTGATGCGATTCAACTGCAGCTTGACGATCTCGCCCAGCATCGCGTCGCTGAGCGGGTAATACGGAATCGTCACCAGCCGCCCCAGCAGCGCCGGCGGGAAGATCTTCAACAGCGGCTCGCGCAGGGCCTTGGCCATGCCCTCGGGTTCCGGCATCAGCTCCGGGTCGGCGCACAGGCCGGCGATCATGTCCGTGCCGGCATTGGTGGTCAGCAGGATCAGGGTGTTGCGGAAGTCGATGCGGCGGCCCTCGCCGTCCTCCATGACACCCTTGTCGAAGACCTGGAAGAACAGTTCGTGCACGTCCGGGTGGGCTTTCTCGACCTCGTCGAGCAGCACCACCGAATAGGGCTTGCGGCGCACGGCCTCGGTCAGCACGCCGCCCTCGCCGTAGCCGACGTAGCCGGGCGGCGCACCCTTGAGCGAGGAGACCGTATGCGCCTCCTGGTACTCGCTCATGTTGATGGTGATCAGGTTCTGCTCGCCGCCGTACAGGGCCTCGGCCAGCGCCAGCGCGGTCTCGGTCTTGCCGACGCCGGAGGTGCCGGCCAGCATGAACACGCCGATCGGCTTGGACGGGTTGTCGATGCCGGCGCGGCTGGTCTGGATGCGCCGGGCGATCATCTCCATCGCGTGGTCCTGGCCGATGACGCGCTTGCCCAGCAGTTCCGGCAGCCGCAGCACGGTCTCGATCTCGTTGCGCGCCATGCGCCCGACCGGGATCCCGGTCCAGTCGCCGACCACGGCCGCGACCGACTGGTAGTCGACCGTCGGCAGGATCAGCGGATGCTCGCCCTGCAGCTCGGCGAGTTCGGCCTGCACCTTCCGCAGCCGTGCCAAGAGCTCGGCGCGGTCCTCGGCACCGGGTTGCGGCACCAGGTCCTCGGCCTCGGCATCGGCGGCCGCTTCCAGTTCGCTGCCGGTGCGCTCGACCGGCGCCGCGCCAAGGCGCAGCCTGCCGCGCAGCGCGAGCAGCTCGTCGACCAGACGCTTCTCCGCCTCCCAGCGCTGCTGCAGGCCGGCCAGGCGCGCGGTCTCGGCATCCAGCGCCGCGCGACACGCGGCCTCGCGCTCGACGACGGGAATGCCGATGGCCTGCTCGCGGGCGATGATCGCAAGCTCGGTCTGCAGCGATTCGATGCGGCGCTGGCTGTCGTCGACCTCGGCCGGCACCGCGTGCAGGCTCACCGCGACGCGCGCGCAGGCGGTGTCGAGCAGGCTGACCGACTTGTCCGGCAGCTGCCGCGCGGGAATGTAGCGATGGCTCAGCTTGACCGCGGCCTCCAGCGCCTCGTCGAGGATCTGCACCTTGTGGTGCGCCTCCATCGTGCTGGCGACGCCGCGCATCATCAGCACGGCCTTGATCTCGTCGGGCTCGTCGACCTGGATCGACTGGAAGCGCCGGGTCAGCGCCGGGTCCTTCTCGATGTGCTTCTTGTACTCGGCGAAGGTGGTCGCGCCGATCGTGCGCAGCGTGCCGCGCGCGAGCGCGGGTTTCAGCAGGTTGGCGGCGTCGCCGGTGCCGGCCGCGCCGCCGGCGCCGACCAGGGTATGGGTCTCGTCGACGAACAGGATGATCGGCTTCGCGCTGGCCTGCACTTCGTCGATCACCGCGCGCAGGCGCTGCTCGAACTCGCCCTTCATGCTGGCGCCGGCCTGCAGCAGGCCGACGTCGAGCGCGCGCAGCTCGACCTCCTTGAGCGCCGGCGGCACGTCGCCGCGGGCGATGCGCTGGGCGAAGCCCTCGACCACCGCGGTCTTGCCGACGCCGGCCTCGCCGATCAGTATCGGGTTGTTCTGGCGCCTGCGCATCAGGATATCGACGACCTGGCGGATCTCATCGTCGCGGCCGATGATCGGGTCGAGCCTGCCGCTGCGCGCCTGTTCGGTCAGGTCGGTGGTGAATTTCTTCAGCGCCTCCTGCTTGCCCATCGCCGCCGGTGCGATCGCGCCGCTGGCCTCGCCGGGCGCGCCGCCGAGGTCGAAACCGTCGCTGGCGCGCTGGCCGGTTTCCGGCGAGTCGCCGACGATCGCGTCGAAGCCGTCGGTCAGCGCCTCGGGCTTGAGCTTGCCGAACTCGGCGGAGATCGCCTGCAGGGCATTGCGCAGCTGCGGGGTGCGCAGTGCGCCGACGACCAGATAGCCGCTGCGCACCTGCGCCTCGCCGAACATCAGCGTGGCGAACACCCAGGCGCGCTCGACCGCGTCCTCCACCGTCGACGACAGGTCGGAGATCGCGGTGGCGCCGCGCGGCAGCCGGTCGAGCGCCGCGGTGACGTCGCGCGCGAGTTTCGAGGGCTCCACGCCGAAGTGGCGGACGATGCGGTGCAGGTCCGAGTCGTCGAGCTGCAGCAGCTGGTGGACCCAGTGCACCAGTTCGACATACGGATTGCCGCGCAGCTTGCAGAACACCGTCGCGCTCTCGATCGCGCGGTAGGTCGTGGGGTTGAGCTTGCCGAACAGCGCGTTGCGGCTGATTTCCGCCATGTGAGTCTCCTAGTGTCCGTTGTGGGCGCGCGCGGCCGGCCGGACGATCACGTCGCCGGCATCGTCGAGGTCCCAGGCGCGGCGGCCAAGCCAGGTGTCCAGGCCCATCCGCCCCGCGACGCCAAGGCGCGTGGTCGGCACGTCGACGGCGCGCAGCAGCAGTTGCACGTCCCAGTCCAGGCCGTCGCCGACATAGCCGCGCACCAGCGCGGCCAGGTCGCGCAAGGCGACGCCGCCGGGCAGGAACGCGCGGAAGCGGGGCGCATCCAGCGGACCCAGACGCAGCCGGAAGCGATGCTGCGCGCCGCGGACGCGGGCGCCGAGCACGGCGGTGCCGCCGAGCGTCGCGACCGTGCGCCGGCCCAGGCGCAGGCGCGCCTCGTCCGGCAACGGCATCCATTCGGCGACGAAGCCGACGATCTCGACCGGTACGTCGAACGCACGCACCAGCAGGGCGCGCAGGCCTTCGGCGTTGCGGACCTGCGAGACCAGCCGGCCGGCGAAGTGGCGCAGGCCGGTCGCGACCACCGGGTCGTCGCCGGCGCCGGGCCTCGGCAGGCCGACCAGCGCGCCGACATGGAACGCGAACCGGTCGTCGCCGCGGCGCTCCGCCTGCACCACCGGCTGGGCGTCGGCCCAGGCACGGTAGAACAGCGACAGCATGCGATGGTGGAACACGTCGGCGAACGCGCGGAACGTGGTGTCGCGCGCGCTCTGGGCACGTTCGATCGCGTACTCGGTCAGGTGCAGCGGCAGCGGGCCGTTCGGGCCGAACAACCCCAGCACCGGCGTGTCGAGTACGGCGGGCCCGGCCGCGTCGCCGCTGCGGTAGCCGGCGACCTCGCCCGGCGCGAACGCCAGCGATGGTGGCTGGCGCAGCCGAACCATGTCTTCGCCGGGGCGCGCGGAGCGTCCCAGCGGTGCACGCTGCGGGTGCGTACGTTCGAGCAGGCGCAATGCGGCGAACAGTTCGAAGCCGTGCGGATGCGTGCGCAGCGCGGCGTCCGCGTCACCCGTGGGCGGCACGGCAGTGGCCGGCGGCACCGGCGGCGGGACGCCGGGATCGTGCACGGCATCGACGGCCGCGTGCATGCTCATGCGAGCTGCCGCGTGCCCAGGCGCGCGGGCCAGCGCGCGACCTGCTGGCGCTCGAGCGTGCGCAGCACCGTCTCGGTGAAGCCGTTGACCGAGGCGTAACGTGCGAAGAAATGCTGCAGCACCGTGCCGATCAGGTAGGCGCCGGTCCCTTCGAACGCGTTGTCGTCGCAGGTCAGCACGATCTCCAGCCCGCGCCCGAAGGTGATCGGTCCGGGTACCGGCAGCCGGCGCACGATCGGCGCCGAGGCGATCGACTTCACGCCCTCGACCTGGCGCAGCGCGGCCGCATCGTGCGGATCGCAGTACAGCGCGAGCATCTCGCGCAATGCGGCCGCGCCGGACGCGGGATCGCCCTCGAACAGGGACAGGTAGTCGAACTGCAGATGGCTGAGCAGGCGCCAGGCGGTCTCGCCGCCGGCGACCGCGGGACGCGGCCGCGAGGGCCCGGCGACGCAGCGGACCTGCCCGGCCGGAACGCCGGCATCGACATGGAAATCGGTCCCGCCCTTGCCCACCGGCATGTGCAGCGGCAGGTCGCGGTTGCTGCACAGCAGCTGCAGGCCGACCTGCCGCAGCGGCGTCTGCAGCGGCCGTTCGCCGGCATCGACCAGCGCCAGGAACACCTCGCTGCCGACGTAGCTCGACCGCGCGCCCTGGCGGCGCTGGCGTCCCGACAACAGCCTGGGTTCGCGGCGCAACGTGTAGTAGGCGCCTTCGCGCGCGTGCCAGGTGCGCGCGTCGCCGCCATAGAACGGCTGGAAGCGCGTCTCCGGTTCCTGGCGGTCGCCGAAGCCCTCGACACGCTCCACGCCGACGACCTCGAAGTCCATCGGCCGCACGCGGTCGGCGACGACGTGGTATTCGGTGACCTCCGGGCGCAGGTGGATGCGGTCGGCACCGCGCGGGAACAGGTTGATCGCCGGCGTGCAGAACAGGCGGAAGTGGCTGGCGTCGAGCCCGCGTGCCAGCGCGCCGACGCTGCGCCGCAGCAGCACGACGATCTCGAACGCCTGGCCGCGCATGCGCTGCAGCGCCGGCCGCAGGCCGGTGAACTCGGCGAACAGGAAGCGCTCCGGGCAGGCGAAATATTCCTGCAGCAGCCGGTAGCCGCTGAAGCTGCGTCCGTCGACCGGCAGCAGCGCGTCCGCATCGTCGAAACCGCGCGGACGGATCGCATCGCCGCCCTGCCAGACCTGCACCGCGGCCTGCGTGCCGTCGCCGCGCAGCAGCATCGCCTCGGCGTCGGCGAAGAGCTGTTCGTACAGGCGCTTGGGCAGTTCGCCGGCACCGGCGAGGAACACCGGCAACGCGTCGATCGGCAGCGTCGACAGGTCGACGCCGCCGGTCGTGCGGATCTGCAGGCGCAGTCCGGCGCGGACCTGGCGGCCGTCCGGCGCCTCGATGCCGGCGGCGGCGAGCGCGGCGGGCGTGTCGAAGTAGGTCGCGGCGGCGACCTCGAGCGGCCACAGCGTCAACGCGTGCGCGGTGCGGAACTCGCAGGCGGTCCGCTCATCGGTGCCGGGCACGCCGTGCAGGGGCGTGTGGCGTGGCACCGGATGCCCCGTGGCCAGGGTGCCGGCCTTGGGATCGGGATGCAGCTGCACCACCGCCATCGACGGCACCGGCCGCAGGTACTGCGGGTACAGCATCTCCATCAGGTGCTGGGTGAACACCGGATACTGCGCGTCGAGCTTCAGCTGCACGCGCGCGGCAAGGAACGCGAAGCCTTCGAGCAGTCGCTCGACGTAGGGATCGGCGCACTCGAAGCCGTCCAGGCCGAGGCGGCCGGCGATCTTCGGGTACTCGCGGGCGAACTCGGCGCCCATCTCGCGCACGAAGCCGAGTTCGCGGTTGTAGTGCGGGAGCAGGCGCGGATCCATCCTTCAGCCCCAGGCCTCGGACACGGCCATGCGGCCGGTCTCCAGGTCGACCTCGGTCTTGAGGTAGAGGTTCAGCGGAATCGGCTGCGCCCACATGTCCGACTCGATGTCGAACACCAGCGACCGTCCGTCCATGCGCCCGACGTCGGTGCGCACGCGGACGCGCAGGGTGTCGGCGATCAGGCGCGGCTCGAAGGCGAGGATCGTCGCGCGCAGCCGGCGTTCGAGGCGGGCGACGTCGAGCCCGCTGCGGGCGACGCCGGTCAGGTCCGGAATGCCGAAGTTCAGTACCGAAGCCGCGACCCGTGGCAGGTGGTCGAGCGGGCGGTCGGCCTCGGCATTCGTGCAGTTGAGCAGCCACGACAGGTCGCGGATCACGCATTCGCGCAGCCGCTGCGCCGAGATCACGCGCCGGTCCCGGCCCTCCTCCTGCCGCGCCGGCTCGTCGTCGGTGAGCCGGTCGAGCAGCGAGGGCTGCAGCCGCTCCTGCGTGGTGAGCTCGGCCATCGGCGTCAGTCTCCGCCGTCGAACTCGATCGTGCGGACATCGAGCAGCGCGTGCTCGCCGGCGTCGGTCGCGAGCATGCGCTGCCCATGACCGATCCACGTCGCCCCGTCCAGCGCCGACCAGTCGCTGGTCCGCCCCATGCGCAATGCCGGATCGGCCAGCGCCTCGCTGCCGGGATAGCGTACCGGCACGTAGCCGTGCGCCTGGCCGCCGTTGCGCCAGGTCACCTGCACCGGCGCCCACAGGGTATCGGCCAGGCTGGCCGGCGCGTCGAAGCGCAGCGCGCGGATGCGTTCGAACGGCGCCCAGCCATAGCCGCCCTGCAGCACGAGCTCCAGGCATGGCCCGAACCGGCTGTCGGCATCGGCGATCCACGCGAACGGCGCGCCGTCGATCCGGCCCGGCGTCGCCGGCGCCGCGTCGAAGGCGCGGGCGCGCAGTGCCGCGGCCGCCGGGTGCTGCCCCTTGCCGTCGAGACGCAGCGCTTCGAGCAGGGGCGGCAGCCAGTCGGCGGGTTCGCCGACGACCGTCGGCACCCGTTCGCCCGCAATGCTGTCCGCGCGGACCGTCTCGGCCTCGAGCAGCGCCGCCCACGCGGCGGCGATCATCGCGTTGCCCGGGTCGAGGCGGGTCGCCACGTCGAGCTGTGCACGTGCGCGTGCCCACTGGCCGGCCGCGGCGAGCAGCTGGAACAGGAACACACGGGCCTGCGCATCGGCAGGTGCGTTGCGCACCTGCGCGGTGAGCGCCTGCAGGGCCTCGTCCGGCCGCCCCTCGCGCAGCAGGCGTTCCGCCGGCGAGGTCGCGACCCGGAATGCGCCGGCGTCGACGGTGGCGGTCATCGCGGCATCCGTCAGGCCGAGGCGACGGCCTGGATGTCGTAGGTGAACTCCTTCGCCGCCCCGTCCTTCGTGCCGTCGGGCTTCTGCGGCTGGAAGCCGTACTTGAACTTGCCGAAATGCAGGGTCACGTTCTCGGTCAGGCGGTCCTCGCCGCCGGAGCCGCCGGTCGACACCGACGTCACCATGACGCCGTTGCTCAGGTGGATGGTCACGTAGTCGGTCTGCTCGCCGGTGGCGTTGGTGACGTAGAGCCACGCCTCCTCGATGCGCGCACCGGTGGCCGCTGCCTGCAGCAGCGAGTGCGACGACGAATCCACGTACTTGGTCAGCGAGATGTCCTGCACGTGCGCCTTGCCGCCGGCGCTGACGCTGGAGTTGTGCAGGTCGGCCGAGTTGGACAGGCCCCACGACCAGGCGAGGACCGGCACCTCGTCCTTGTGCTTCGCGTGATCGGACGATCCCCCGATCGTGACCTTGCCCTTGCCGAACTTGATATGCATGTCGAATGCCACGGTGATGCTCCTGTGTGTGATGCGTCAGAGTTGGACGCGTGGCCCGGAGCCGCGCGCGTTTGCGGGACCTGGGCGGATCAGCCCTTCGCTTCGGATGGCAGGCGCGAGACCAGCCGCAGCGAGACCGTCAGGCCCTCGAGCTGGTAGTGCGGCTTGAGGTAGAACTTGGAGGTGTAGTAGCCGGGCGCGCCCTCGACCTCCTCGACCACCACCTCGGCGGCGGCCAGCGGCTTGCGCGACTTGGCGTCCTCGCTGGAGTTGGCCGGGTCGCCGTCGACGTAGTTGAGGATCCAGTTCTGCAGCCAGTTCTGGACCTGGTCGCGGCTGCTGAACGAACCGATCTTGTCGCGCACGATGCACTTGAGGTAGTGCGCGAAGCGGCTGCACGCGAACATGTACGGCAGGCGCGCGGCCAGCGCGGCGTTGGCGGTCGCGTCCGGGTCGTCGAACTCCTCGGGCTTGTTGAGCGACTGCGCACTGATGAACGCGGCCATGTCGGAGTTCTTGCGGTGCACCAGCGGCATCAGGCCGAGACGGTCGAGTTCGGCCGAGCGGCGGTCGGTGATCGCGATCTCGGTCGGGCACTTCATGTCCACGCCGCCGTCGTCGGTCGGGAAGGTGTGCGTGGGCAGGTTCTGCACCGCGCCGCCGGACTCGACGCCGCGGATCCGCGAGCACCAGCCGTACTCCTTGAACGAGCGGTTGATGTTGACCGCCATCGCGTAGGCCGCGTTCTGCCAGGTGTACTTCGACGAATCGGCGCCGGAGGTGTCCTCCTCGAAGTCGAACGCCTCGACCGGATCGGTCTTGGCGCCGTAGGGCAGGCGCGCGAGCGTGCGCGGCATCGCCAGGGCCAGGTAGCGCGCGTCGTCGGACTCGCGCAGCGAGCGCCACGCGGCGTAGTCGGGCGTGGACTGGATCTTGGCCAGGTCGCGCGGGTTCGACAGCTCGTTCCAGCTGTCCATGCCCAGCAGCCCCGGGCCGGCCGCCGCGATGAACGGCGCGTGCGAGGCGGCGGACACCTGGCCGATGCCGCGCAGCAGTTCCACGTCCGGCGGGCTGTGGTCGAACTGGTAGTCACCGACCAGGCAACCGTAGGGCTCGCCGCCGAGCTGGCCGTACTCTTCCTCGTAGATCTTCTTGAACACCGGGCTCTGGTCCCAGGCGGTGCCCTTGTAGCGCTTGAGCACCTTGCCCAGGTCCTTCTTGCCGACGTTGAGCACGCGGATCTTGAGCTGCTGGTCGGTCTCGGTGTTGTTGACCAGGTAGTGCAGGCCGCGCCAGGCGCTCTCGAGCTGCTGGAACTCGGCCGAATGCATGACCAGGTTCAGCTGTTCGCTGAGCTTGCGGTCGATCTCGGCGATGTAGGCCTTGATCGTCTGCGAGACGTCGTCGGAGACGATGTCGGTACGGCTGAGCACCTGCTCGGCCAGCGTGCGCACCGCCGACTCCACCTCCTCGCGCGCACGCTCGCTCTTGGGCCTGAATTCCTTGCCCAGCAGGGCGGCGAACTCGCCGGCCTCCAGGCCCTGCGCCGCCTCGGGCGCGACAGCAAGCTGTTCGGTTGCCATGGTCGTGGTTCCTTACTGTTCGTCCGCGGGCTTGGCCGCGGAGGTCAGCGCCTGCAGCAGCGCGGGGTCGCGGATCGCCTGCGCGATCAGGGATTCGGCGCCGGCCTTGCCGTCCATGTAGGTGTCGAGGTTGGCCAGCTGGGTGCGCGCCTCAAGCAGCCTGGCGAGCGGTTCGACCTTGCGCGCCACGGCGGCCGGCGAGAAGTCGTCCATGCTCTCGAAGGTGATGTCGATCGACAGCTCGCCCTCGCCGGTCAGCGTGTTCGGCACCTTGGCGGTGACCCGCGGCTTCATCGACTGCAGGCGGCTGTCGAAGTTGTCGACGTCGATCGCCAGCGCCTTGCGCTCCTCGACCGGCGGCAGCTCGCCGGCGTTGGCGCCGGACAGGTCCGAGAGCACGCCCATGACGAACGGGATCTGCACCTTCTTCTGCGCGCCGTAGACCTCGACGTCGTACTCGATCTGCACACGGGGCGCGCGGTTGCGCGCAATGAATTTCTGGCTGTTTGCCATGGCTGGCCTCCGTTGGCGTTTCCTGGCCGGGGCTCCGGCCGTCCTCGCCCGCGCCATGCACGGGCGGGCCACGGCGGTGGTCCCGGTATGCGCATCGATCCCCGCCGCAGCGCCACGCTGGCGCACCGCCCGACGTCCCGCTTCGCCACGATCCCCGCCGCTGCCGCTGTGACCCGGCCGGCGTTCGACCCCGTGCCCCGCGAATGGCCCGGCCGATGCAGGCCCGACCAGCGCAGCGGAGATTAGGAACGGGCGCCAGCGCCCACCCGACAATTCGTCTCAGCGCGTCGATCAGAAGAATCGTGAAAAGGCCGTGAGGGGATCCGGTCCCGTTCTGCGCATTGCTTGGTTACAGGGCGTCGATCCGGCGCGGGGCAGGAACGGGGGGCACGACATGACATCGATACACGGCACCGGCAGGGCGGTCGCGGGTGGCACGCCCGCGCCAATGGCACACCAGGACAACCCGCGCGTGACGCGGATCCTGCGCTGCATCGAGGAGCATCTGGAGGATCCGGCGCTGGACTGCGATTTCCTGCAGCGCCTGTTCTTCGTCTCGCGGCCCACGCTGTACCGGATGTTCCAGCCGCTGGGCGGCGTCTCGCGCTACATCCGCGAACGCAGGCTGGTCGCGGCGCGCCGTCGCCTGCGCGAAGAACCCCACCACAGCATCACCTGGCTGCTGTACGACCTGGGCTTCGAATCCGAGCGCCAGTTCCAGCGCGCGTTCCAGGCCCGGTTCGGCATGTCGCCGGCCAGCTGGCGGGCACGGTGCCGAGGCGAGGAACGGCCCAAAGCCGGCATGCGGCGCGCCCCCGGCGCTTCCCACTGACACGGGACCACGGCTGCGATCCTGCCTGCGGTGCTCCAGCCCGGCCACTCCATCGGAATCGGCCCCGGTTGCAGCAGTGGATTGCACGCGGCAGGCGAGAACGTTAGGAGAAGGCGCGTCCACGCCTCCGGTCCCGGTCCCGTCCCGGACCGGAGGCCCGGCGTCACGGCTGCGAAGAGCCGCCGGCGCCGGCGTCCGGCACGGCCGGGTGCCGCTCGCGCCAGCGCGCCAGGCGCTCGCGGTAGTCCTGCAGTTCCTCGGCGTAGACGTCGTGGACGCACATCGAACAGCCGCTGTCGCAGCAGTCGCTGGGGAGCGGCGGTTCCGGGGGCTGCGGCCGCGGGTCGGGATCGACCGCCGGACGATCGACGGGACCGGGCGCGCCGCCCGTCGACGCGGGCATGCCCGGGCGCGCCGGATCAGTGCCCGGCATCAACGTCGTCCAGCGGCGAGACCCGCAGTGCGTCGGCTTCGGTCGCGCAGCCCGCCGGCGTCGCGCCACGCGCCCGCTGGTCGGCGATCTCGCGCGCCGCGGCGTCGAAATCCGCGCGGAACCGGGGATCGGCGTGCAGCCGCGCGACGGTCGCCGCGCCCACCAGCTGGCCCTGCTGGATGTCGCTGTACCAGTGCACGTTGCACACCAGCCGGCTCTCGCCGTAGCTGCGGCCGCGCTGCAGCAGGGCGTCGCCGCGGTCCGGCGCCAGCTCGGCCAGCAACAGCGCCCAGGTCCAGCCGATCGCGGTATGGCCCGACGGATACGAACCGTTGCCGCGCAAGCCGGGTTCGTCGCCGGGCGCGCAGGTCGGCGCCGCGTTGACCATGAACGGCCGCGGCCGCTGCCACTGGCGCTTCGCGGCGCTGCCGGCGGCGGACGCGTCGGCGAGGCTGCGATGCAGCAGGGTGGCCAGTGCCGGCGTTTCCGTCGCATCGATGCGCACGCCCAGCGCGCAGGCGAACAGCCCGGCGGCCTGCGGGAAACCGAGCGCGGCATCGACCGTCGCCTGCCTCCAGCGCGCGGTGCCGTGCAGCGCGAGCGCCCGCGCGCTGACGGCATCGTCGAGCGCCTGCCCGGCGGAGCCGGGCGCAGGCGGCGCGGGCAGCAGGGCCGCGCTGTCGAACGCCGGCACGGGCGCCAGATAGCCCTTCGCGCGCCCGCCGCGGAGCTCATGGGCCGGCCCTTCCGGCGCGGCCTCGGCCAGGGGTGGCGCGCTGCCGCAGGCGGCCAGGCCCAGCGCCGCCGCCAGCAGCGCGGACCATGCCCGCAGGCTCATCGCGCCGCCTGCAGCCGCTGGGCGATCGTCTGCCGCAAGCCCTCGAGGTCCCTGGCGAACGCGGCGATGCCGTCACGCAGTTTCTCGGTGGCCATCGGATCGGCCGCAAGGTCGCGGGCGAAGCCCTCGGCATCCACCGGCGGCGTCGGGCCGCCGTCCGCCTTGCCCGGCGACAGCTTGCGCGGCAGCTCGCCGTGCTCGGCGTCGAGCGCCTGCAGCAGTTCCGGCGAGATCGTCAGCCGGTCGCAGCCGGCCAGCGCCTCGATCTGCGCGGTCGAGCGGAACGAGGCGCCCATCACCACCGTCGGCGATCCGCGGCGCTTGAACTCGGTGTAGACGTCGCGCACGAAGCGCACGCCCGGGTCGTCGTCGATCGTCGCCGGCACCTCGCCGCGCGCGACATGCCAGTCGAGGATGCGGCCGACGAACGGCGAGATCAGGAACACCCCGGCCTCGGCGCAGGCGATCGCCTGGGTCCGGTTGAAGATCAGCGTCAGGTTGCAGTCGATGTCCTCGCGCTGCAGTTCCTTGGCCGCGCGGATGCCCTCGACGGTCGCGGCGATCTTGATCAGCACGCGGTCGCGCGGCACCCCGGCGTCCTGGTACATGTCGATGAACTGGCGCGCCTTGGCGACCGTGGCCTCGGTGTCGTGCGCCAGGTCGGCGTCGACCTCGGTCGAGACCCGGCCCGGCACCAGCCCGGCCAGCTTGCGGCCGACGCCGATCGTCAGGCGGTCGACGACCTGGCGCGCGACGTGCCCGGGCTCGCCGCCGATATCCTTCGCGCGTTCGAGCTCGCGCTCGACCAGATCCGCATAGATCGGCAGGTCCAGCGCCTTGCGCACCAGGGTGGGATTGGTCGTGCAGTCGACCGGTTTCAGGCGTTCGATCGCCTCGTAGTCGCCGGTGTCGGCGACGACGACCGACATCTCGCGCAGCTGGGCGAGCCTGGATGGGCCGGGGGTGGCGTCGGACATGGGCACCTCGTGGTTGGGGAGCGGGACGCGGCGGGATCCGCGGTGTGTCCGCCGCCATTGTCCGCATCCTGCGCCGCGAGGGCCACCTCGGCGGTCCACCGCCGCGGCGGAACATCGCGCAGCGTCGTCCCGCGCAGGCGGGGAAGACGCCGGCGCCCCGGCCTGCGCGGGACGACATTCCGCCCGGTATCGCGGACCCCCGACGACGACGCGCATACGAAACCGTGACGCCCGGAATCCTCTAGCATCGGGCCGACCCCACCCGAACGCCTGCCATGTCCCTGCGCCCCGCACCGCTGCTTGCCACCCTGTTGCTGCCGTTGTCGATCGCCCTGACCATGCCCGCGCTGGCCGACGACGACCCTGCGGCCACCACCCGGGCCCTGCAGCCCAAGGCCGTCGAATGGCGCCGCGACCTGCACGCGCACCCGGAACTCGGCAACCGGGAGACCCGCACCGCGCAGATCGTCGCCGACCATCTGCGCAGCCTGGGCCTGGAACCGCGCACGGGCATCGGCCCGACCGGTGTCACCGCGCTGCTCAAGGGCGCCAGGCCCGGCCCGCGCATCGCCCTGCGCGCCGACATGGACGCGCTGCCGGTCACCGAGCAGACCGGCCTGCCGTTCGCCTCGACCGTCACCGCCGACTACCGCGGCCAGCCGGTCGGCGTGATGCACGCCTGCGGCCACGACATGCACGTCGCCATCCTGATGGGCGTGGCCGAGGCGCTGGCGGGCATGCGCGACGAGCTCGCCGGCGAGGTCCTGTTCGTGTTCCAGCCGGCCGAGGAAGGCCCGCCGGAGCCCGGCGAGGTGTTCGGCGCCAGGCGCATGCTCGACGAGGGCGTGTTCGACGGCGGCATGCCCGACGCGATCCTCGGCCTGCACGTCTGGGCCGGCCTGCACACCGGCCAGATCGGCTTCCGCAGCGGGCCGACGCTGGCCAGCGCCGACGAATGGTCGCTGACCGTCACCGGCAGGCAGACGCACGGCTCGCGGCCGTGGGACGGCGTCGACCCGATCACCGTCGGCGCGCAGATCCTGCTGGCGACGCAGAGCATGCTCGCGCGCCAGGTCAACATCGTGAACACGCCGGTGGTCCTGACCGCCGGGCAGTTCCAGAGCGGCGTGCGCTTCAACATCATCCCCGACGATGCGCGCCTGGTCGGCACCCTGCGCACCTATGACGCCGACGTGCGCGAGGACGTGATCGCGCGCTTCGAGCGCATCGCCACCGACTACGCGCATGCGGCCGGCGCCACCGCGACGCTCGACGTCGTCAACAACGCGCCGGCGACGATCAACGATCCCGAGCTCGCGCGCCGCGTGCTGCCGTCGCTGCAGGCCGCGGTGGGCGAGGCCAATGTCGTCGAGATGCCGATGCAGACCATCGCCGAGGACTTCTCGCAGTTCGCCAACCTCGTGCCGGGGGCGTACTTCTTCATCGGCACCACGCCGGAAGGCCAGGACCCGGCGACAATGCCGATCAACCACTCGCCGCACTACGCGCCCGACGAGGCCGCGCTGGAAGTGGGCATGCGCGCGATGCTGCGGGCGACGCTGGACCTGCTCGAAGGCGAGGGCTGAGAGGGAAGCTGCGGCGGGTCGAGACCCGCCCTACCCGACGCGCTTCTCCGTAGGGCGGGTCGAGACCCGCCAACGCACGATGCCCGCGCATCCCGCCACCCGCACAAATCCTCTAGCATCGGTACACCAACCCGGGGAGCCGCTTCGATGCCACGTCTTGCCGCTGCGCTGCTGTGTGCCTGCACTGCCCTTCCGCTGTCCTCCTTCGCCCAGGACGCGCAACGCACCGAAGTCGCCAGTGCCGCGACCGCGCTGCAGGCGAAAGTCGTCGACTGGCGCCGCGACATCCACCAGCACCCGGAACTCGGCAACCGCGAGACCCGTACCGCGGCCAAGGTGGCCGAGCACCTGCGCAGCCTCGGCCTGGAACCGGAGACCGGCATCGCCCACACCGGCGTGACCGCCGTGCTCAAGGGCGGCCGCCCCGGCCCACGGATCGCCCTGCGCGCCGACATGGACGCGCTGCCGGTCACCGAGCAGACCGGCCTGCCGTTCGCCTCCACCGCCACCGCCGAGTACCGCGGCCAGACCACCGGGGTGATGCACGCCTGCGGCCACGACGCGCACACCGCGATCCTGATGGGCGTGGCCGAGGCGCTGGTGGCGATGCGCGACGAACTGCCGGGCGAGGTGCTGTTCGTGTTCCAGCCGGCCGAGGAAGGCCCGCCCGAGGGCGAGGACGGCGGCGCGTCGATGATGCTGGACGCGGGCATCTTCCGCGGCTTCGAACCCGAGGCGGTATTCGGCCTGCACGTGTTCTCGACTTTGCAGGCCGGGCAGATCGGCGTACGCGGCGGCCCGCTGATGGCCGCGTCCGACCGGTTCGCGATCGACGTCGTCGGCCGGCAGACGCACGGCTCGCGGCCATGGGGCGGCATCGACCCGATCGTCGCCGCGGCCGACCTGGTCGGCACCGCGCAGACCATCGTCAGCCGCCGCACCAACATCTCCACGCTGCCGGCGGTGGTGACCTTCGGCGCGATCAACGGCGGCATCCGCTACAACATCATTCCCGACCGCGTCGAGCTGGTCGGCACCATCCGCACCTTCGACGAGGACGTGCGCCAGGCGATCTTCGCCGACCTGCAGAACGTCGCCTCGCACGTCGCCGCCGCGCACGGCGCGACCGTCGAGGCGCACGTGCCGGCCGAAACCGGCAACCCGGTCACCTTCAACGACCCCGACCTGACCGCGCGCATGCTGCCCAGCCTGCAGGCGGTCGCCGGCGCGGAGAACGTCGTCGACCCGGGCCTGACGATGGGTGCCGAGGACTTCGCCTACTACGCGAAGGAGGTACCGGGCCTGTTCTTCTTCGTCGGCGCCACGCCCCGGGGCCGCGACCCGATGAGCGCGCCGAGCAACCACTCGCCGCAGTTCGACGTCGACGAATCCGCGCTCGACCTCGGCCTGCGCGCGCTGCTGCAGCTCAGCCTCGACTACCTGCACGGCAGCGGCGCCGGCTGAACGCAGGGGCCGCCGGTACGGCGACCGCATCGGCGGCGGCGCGGGCAGCGGTAAAATCGCCGCATGTCATCGCAATCCACGCCAGGCCCGGCCGGGCCCGATTCCGCCACGGCCGCCGCCGCGCCGCCCATCCCGCTCGGCCGCGAGGTCGCCTACCCGCGGCACTACGACCCCGGCCTGCTGTTCCCGATCGCGCGCGCGCAAGGCCGCAGCGACATCGGCATCGACGCCGGTGCACTGCCGTTCACCGGCGTCGACCGCTGGCACGCCTACGAGCTGGGCTGGCTGGACGCACGCGGCAAGCCCGTGGTCGCCACCGCGACGATCACCGTGCCGGCCGGATCGCCGCAGCTGGTCGAGTCCAAGTCGCTGAAGCTCTACCTCAACTCGCTCAACCACTCCCGCTTCGACGATGACGAGGCGGTGCGCGCACGGATCGCCGCGGACCTGTCGCAGGCCGCCGGCGCCCCGGTCGAGGTCGCGTTCGGCCTGCCGCCGATCGACGCCGGCGCCGGCGACGCCGTGTCGATCGACGCGCTCGACATCGACATCGCCGGCTACGGCCCGCCCGATGCGTCGCTGCTGCAGGCCGATGCCGGCACGTCCGCCGACGAGCGCCTGCATTCGGCGCTGCTCAAGTCCAACTGCCCGGTCACCGGCCAGCCCGACTGGGCCAGCCTGACCATCGCCTACCGCGGCCCGCGCATCGACCGCGCCGGCCTGCTGCGCTACCTGGTGTCGTTCCGCGACCACGCCGGGTTCCACGAACAGTGCGTGGAGCGCATCTTCGTCGACCTGCTGGCGCGCTGCCGGCCCGAGGCGCTTTCGGTCGAGGCGCGCTACACCCGCCGCGGCGGCCTCGACATCAACCCCTGGCGCGCCCTGCCCGGCACCGCGCGGCCTGCCGCCGGACGCGACCTGCGGCAGTAGCCGCGACGTGGCCCGGCACCCTGAAATGGATTCTTAACAGGGGCCGTGGGACGCTGCGCTCCACGCGACAGCGGCCGCAGGTCCGGTCGGCTGCCGGGTCGCCCCTGCATCCCTTCATCCCTTCCGGAGGCCCCATGACGTCACCCACTCCCCGCATCCTCGCCATCGCCCTGCTGGGCACCCTGGCCGTGGCCGGCTGCAAGCAGGATGCGCCCGCGCCCGTCGCCCCGCCGGCCGCCGCCGAGCCCGCCCCGGAGCCGGCACCGGCCCCGCCCGCGCCGGCGGTGGTCACCGGCGTCGAGCTCGGCAACGAAATCGACGCCGACAACCGCGTCACCACGCCGGCCTCCGAGTTCGGCACCGGCGACACCATCTACGCCTCGGTGACCACCGACGGCGAGAGCGCCGCCAAGCTCAACGCCCGCTGGGTCTACGGCGAGGACCGGCTGGTGCGCAGCACCGACGCCGACGTCGCCGCCGGCCCGCAGGTGCTGGCCTTCGACATCCACCACCCGGAGGGCTGGCCGACCGGCGACTACAAGGTCGAGATCTCCCTCGACGGCACCGTCGTCGAGATCCGCGAGTTCGCGATCCGCTGACCGGTACCCACCGGCGCGGACCACGCACCTTCGACTAAACTGAATGCGCGCGTTACCCCCGACGACCGGCGTGATGCGCCCTGCACGGCACACCTGCCACGCTTGCAACCGGCCCCAGCCAACTGGGAAGGAGCCTGACCCATGAGCAACGACAACAAACCCGATTTTTCCAAGGTGCAGGGCGGCGTCAGCACCACCGAGGAAGTGGCCGCGCCCAAGGCCGACTTCAGCAACGTGCAGTCGAAGGTGACCTCCACCGAGGAGATCATCACCGAGCGCAGCCATACCGTGGAGAAGAACGAGAACCTCTCGAAGATCTCCAAGCAGTACTACGGCACGCCCAACCGCTGGCGCGAGATCTTCGACGCCAACCGCGACCAGCTCGACAACCCCGACCTGATCAAGCCCGGACAGGTGCTGCGCATCCCCGGCGCGGACGCCGGCACCGACAACGCCTGACCCTACAAGGACACACCACCATGCACACCTCTACCCGCAACCTGCTGGCCGTCGCGCTGATCGGCGGCGTCGCCCTCGTCGGCTGCAAGAAGGACGAACCCGCGGTCGCACCGCCGGCCGCGACCCCGCCGGCCGCTGCCGAGCCCGCTGCGCCGCTGCCGTCCGCCACCGACACCGCCCGGGTCTCGATCGTCTCCGTCGACCTCGGCACCAATGTCGGCACCGACCAGAAGATCAGCACCCCGACCACGAGCTTCGCGCCGAACGACACCATCATCGCCTCGGTCAGCACCAACGCCGCCGGCAACGAGCCCGTCACCGGCAACCTGCATGCCAAGTGGACCTTCCAGGACGGCCAGACCGTGCACGAGGAAACCACCGCCATCAACTTCACCGGTCCCGGCACCACCAACTTCCAGATCAGCCAGCCCGGCGGCCTGCCGGCCGGCAGGTACAGCGTCGACATCTCGCTGGACGGCGCCAGCAACCGCAAGGTCGACTTCGAAGTGAAGTAAGCACCACGGCAGGACGACCGGGCCGGTACGGGCCGGACAGGAGAAGGGCGCGATGCGAGTCGCGCCCTTTTTCTGTGCGCGCTCGAAGGCCTGCGCCGGGCCACATCGCCGGAACCCGCGAAACCCTGCCCCGCGCCCGATCCGCGGTTTTCTGTAACATCCAGCGCAGGGAGGCCGCATACGCAGACATGGAGTCGGCGATGAGTGAGAACCACTCCAAGAGTGCATTCCTGCATGGACGGATCAGGCGGGCGCTGCAGTGCGGACGCTACGTCCCCGGCCAGCGCATCGACCCGGCCATGCTGGCCGACGAGTTCGACACCAGCCCCACGCCCGTCCGGCTGGCCCTGATGCGACTGGTCGGCGAAGGCCTGGTCGCCGATTGCGCCCGCGCCGGGCTGCACGTCCCGTTGCCCAACGAAGTCACGCTGCGCGACCACTACGACTGGATGCAGCGCCTGCTGCTGATGGCGTGCCGGATCGATGCCGCTCCGGTCACGCGCAGGACGACAAGGCCCAAGACCGCTTCCGCCGGCGACGACCTGGTGAAGCGGACATGGCAACTGTTCGACGCCATCGCCCGCGCAAGCGCCCACCGGTCCCTGCACCAGGCCGTGAAGCAGGCCAACGACCGGCTGGCACCGGTACGCCGTGCCAAGCAGGGGCTGATCGAGGACGCCTTCGAAGAACTCTCGACGCTGGACCGGCATTGGCAGCAGCGCGACATCCCTGCCCTCGAAGCCGCAATCCGCGCCTACCACGAACGCCGCAAGCGGCTCACGCCCTGCATCGTGGCTGTGCTCAACGACGGCCTCGACGCCCTCCACTGAGAGAGATACCTCGCCTGCAAGCGGGCGACGGCCGTGCGCCGCACCCGTAGCCTGCATCGCGCGGACTCCACTGCGCGGTGCGTCCGCCACAAATTCCGCCGCGATCCGCGTATCGCGGAAGTCAGCACCAGGGCGCCCGGCGTGCGACACCGTACCTGCGCACATACCGGCGCCCCACTCCGGACCACCACTGCAGGGACAGCCATCACAGACCGGAAATAATTACCAGATAATCACGCAATAATTATTTGAAAATCAAAAACCCAGCCTCCTACGCTGCAATCGTCATGGGACGTCCGTGACGCAGACCGAAGGAGACAGAGATGGGCACCAACGAAAACACCCGCACCAACGCGTCGGAAGACATCATCGTGCTCGGTGTCGCAAGCGTCGAGACGAAGGGCACACGCCAGGGCAATGAACCGATGGGCGGACGACCCGTCCCCGGGCTCTCGGACGAGTGAGAGGTAGGGCGCACCGGAAGGTGCGCCCTTTCCTGCCGGGATACGCCACATGCGTTATCAACTGGACAGCGATCTCTCCTACTGCACGATCGACGGTCACCTCATCTTCCTGGATCTCCGCAATGATCGGTACTTCAGGCTGTCGAGCGCGATGGAACGCTCGTTCCTGAATTTTGTCGAAGGCAAGCGCCATCCAGATGTAGATCTCGAGGGACTGATCGCCCATGAAATGCTGGTCGACGCAAACGACAACGCAGGAAGCATCGTGCAGCCATCCGTCGGGCGCCCCGCCCGGAGTGCAATCGAGCGATCGGAGAACTGCAAGTCGATTCCTGTTGACACCTGCGTGCACGTTTTCTGGATTGTCTACTCGACATGGCTGCAGTTGAGAACAGCGAAGCTCAAGAACACGCTGGATGCACTGGCGTCCTATCGTCAGCGACATGCCTCCGGGAGCGAACCGGATTCTTCGGACAGGCCGGAACACCTTTTATGCGATGCGGCCGCCGCATTCCGGAAAGCACGTCTGTATGTACCCGTCGAAACATGTTGCCTACCCGACTCCATATCGATGGTCAGGTTTCTGGCCAGACAGGGTCTGTACGCCAACCTCGTCTTTGGCGTCATGAATGATCCTCTCTCGGCACATTGCTGGGTACAGGCAGGACCTCTGGTATTGAACGACACGACCGGCAACGCCAATGCCCATACACCTATCCGGGTAGTGTGATGGCCTACCGGTATATCGCCCTGATTGATGCCGCTTATCGTGCCGAACGCCCTTTGACTGGCGATGCGGAACACGGGCTTCGCGCGATGGACATGCACCAATGCATGCAGACGGCTGCATTCACGCTGTATGTCTCCGGGGATACGCCCACGATCCGGCTGTCCGGATCTGGCGTCATCATCGGACACCTCTTTTCCAGGAGCGGAGCACCCATAACGAACGAGGCGGAAATTCCCCACCATTCGGATGGAGCCAGGCTCCGCAGACTCATCCTGGAGAACTGCTGGGGCGCCTACCTGATTATCCAGCCGGGACCGGACAATAGTCACGACCTTGAAATAACCCGGGACCCGGAGGGAGGGATGCCATGCTTCCATCACGTGGATGCCGACGCCGGATTCCTGGCTTCCGACCTCGAACTGCCGACACGGATGGGCCTGTACCGGAAACGCATCGACTGGGAATCCATTCTCCACCGGTTGATCTATCCCGACATCAAGACCTCGCGCACCGGACTGGACCGCTTCGAAGAGCTGCTTCCCGGCATCCGATTGACACTTCGCGGATCGAGCGCCTCTACCCATACGGAATGGTCTCCCTGGGATTTCGTCGGCAGAGGCCGGCGCCACGACAACAGCGATGTCGCAGCTGCCGCCGTCCGCAGCGCAACGGATACGGTTGTAGGGGCCTGGGCGATGACCGACCGGTCCGCCCTTCTTGAGCTATCGGGTGGGCTCGACTCGTCCATCGTCGGAGCCAGCCTGAAAGGAAGCGCCGCGCATGTGGTCTGCTGCACCATGGTGACGCCCGTTCCCGGTGCCGACGAACGCCAATACGCCTGCCAGATCGCAGACCTCCTGGGCGCGACCCTTGATGTACAGACGCTTCGCTTCGAGTACGGGCTTCACGACTTCGATCAGCATCCCCAACCGGCATCACCGAGAGTCGGGATGTTGCAGCACGCCACGGACACGATCATGGAGCTGGCGAGGCGCCGTCATGGCGCGGCCAGCTTCTTCTCGGGAGGCGGCGGCGACACGGTGTTCTGCTATCTGACAACAGCTGCACCCGCGGCGGATGCCTTCCGGGTGCTGGGATTCCAGCAGGGATTCCGAGCAATCCGGAACCTGGCGGAACTGCACCAGTGCACGCTCTGGAGAGCCGGGCGATTGACGGTGTCTAAGCTTGTCCGGCCACCGGAGTCTCCCTACAGGGCGATTCATGAGCTGATCAATCCGGCCAATATCGAGTGCGCTCCGGAGAAGCACCCGTGGCTCGACGCCCCGGATGCCGCCCTGCCGGGCGATCGGGAGCGCATCTTTGCCCTGGCGACGACGCAGGTGTACCGGGACTCCGCACCGCGCGGCCTGCGACGGCACCTGCGCCTGCCGCTCCTGTCCCAACCGGTAATGGAGGCTTCGCTGCGAACGCCAAGCTGGATGTGGATCTCGGATTCGCACAACCGCGCGGTCGCCAGAAAGGCATTCGCCGACGTGCTCCCCACCGATGTCATCACCCGCCGGAGCAAGGGGTCATTCGCCGGCTACGTTGGTGCACTGTATGCGAGAAACAGGGAACGGATCCGGGACTACCTCCTGGATGGCCATCTGCAGGCCCACGGAATTCTGGACGCCCGGGCGTTGCGACAATCGACCGACCGCGACCTCGCTCCTCGCGATTGCTCATACGAGCGCGTACTCGAACTGTGCATGGTCGAGAACTGGGTGCGGCACCAGATCTAGGGACTGACATCCCGCATCGATCGCCATCGCGCGTACTGGGAGGCCTTGGCGGGGTCCGGATCCTCGAAATTCTTCAACCAGAACTGGAACCAGTCCACGTTGCGCTCGTACACGGCAAGCTTGTGCCTGGGCTGGAACTTCTGATGGGCCTCGTTGGGATAGACGTACAGGTCTGCGCTTCCACTACGGATAAGCGGGACGGCATAGTCGACCGAATGGAGATACTCCTGCTCCGGCAGTTGCATGAGTATCGGGGTCCTGATGCTTTCGATGTTGAATGCCGGCGACAGCCTCTTCCACTGTCCGGGCGTCTCATCCGGGGTTCCCAGCTGCCAGTAGGTGCTCAATCGCGAGAAGAACACCTCGCCCTGCATGCTCATGAGGGCATGCGCGAGCGGCGAGAAGGCAATGCTGCTCACCGATGCCGCCGACAGCATGTCGGAGTTCATGGCCACCCACAGAGTCACCTCGGTGCCATGGCTCAGCCCACCCATGCCTATCCGTGTCCTGTCGACCTCCCCTTTCGAGTCCAGCAGGTCCACTGCGCTCTCGACTGCGGACCGGCCGAGTTCGAACCGGCTTACCGCATCCGTATCACCTGGCGGCGCATTGATGCACAACGCGGATATCCCAAGACCCGCCAGCGTCGCCAGCGGCCACTCGTCCCCGAGGCCGCCTCGAACGAAGCCCGAACACCAGTAGTAGGTGATGAACAGTGGCGAAGCGCCGCCGTTGCCCCGGACCGGGTAGTACAGACCGTTGAACTGCCGCCCCTGTGCGTCCTTCCAGACCAGCAGCCGCGCCGCCACGCTTGCCATGTCGGAGGCGATCGCCGCGTTGGGGTCGAACATGACCTTGCGACGCCCGGACGCCAGATCCACCCGCTCCAGCCGGGGTGGGCGATTCGCGTCCGCCGCAACACAGACCATCGCTTCGGCAGTGACGGCGCACGGACTGGACGCAACACGGCCGCCATTGAGCAAGCCGCGGGACCGCACCAGCAGAGAGACCTCGCCGGTCTCCACGTCCCACCGGAAGATCGACTGTGCGTGGCTCTCGTCCGGATCGGTCACCGTAAACAGGACCTCATGGCTACCGGGCCTCCACTGGAGGCCCGTAATCGCCTTCTCCGTGCAAGGCCCGGCACGACAGCGGATGAACCGGCCGGTCTCCCTGTCGGCCAGGACCGACAGCGCCACCTCCGGCACGGCTCCGGTATCCGGCCACTCCTCGACGGGGGCCAGAATGGCGATGCGCCCCGTCCGCCCGTCCTGCGCCTGCCTCAAGGGCTCGAATCCCCCCACGGAGCCGACTGCCGTCTCCGGTCCCGGCAGTACCTCGGACTTCGCAAGTTCCCGCGCACGTCCGGTTGCCAGATCAACGGCCTTCCAGCGGTCGGGCGCCTGTGCCAGCAGCGGAGAACGCATGACGTCGCTGTCGAGCAGACGTTGCGTCATCCACCGCTGGTCGAGATAGCCCGATCGGAACAGCCCCTGGCCGATCGGCACAGTCTCGTCGATAAGGATGCCGTTGTCGTATTCGGCCTGCTCCGCAGCAGCCACTTCGTCGCGGGTGGCGCCAACGCTGTACATCAACACACGGCCATCGGGACCCAGCTGGAAGTCCCTCACGTCCGCTGGATCGGAAGTGACCGCCCTGACATTCGAACCATCCGCGGCGGCCCGCCACACACCGACCCTGCCATCCATCAGCGCGCGATAGTAGATATGCCGCCCATCGGGCGACCATACGGCCGGCATCGGCACGAGCGTCGCTCCATCGGACTCACGCAAAGGGGGCCCTGCTTCCGCCACTTTTCGCGGAGGCGATGTGCCGTCAATCCGCTGGACATACCAGACCGTGTCATGGGTGTTGCGCTCCACGCTGGGCTGCTCCACCCGGTACGCAACCATGCTTCCATCCGGTGAAGCGCCCGGATGACTGATGTCGGCGACTTCCACCAGCTGGCGCGGCGAGACCACCTGGGCATGGAGGCCGCCAGCCAGTATCGCGCACACACCGGCCGCCAGCAGCCGTCCTGGAATCGTGCTCATCGAGCTCCCCCACCCGCCCATCACGCGGGATCCTTGACATCCATCCTCGCCTCGCGCCAACACGCCTCTTTACCAGTGCTTCGACACCGAGATACTGGGAAACCGACCAATGGCGGAGGCATTCGTCGAGTCGTAGGGCACATCCGTGATCGCAAGGGGGCTGTAGAGCGGTGGCGCCCGGTTCAGGACGTTCTGGATGGAGAGTCCCAGGTCGAATCCGGACCGGACGCCTCCACGCCTGACGATGGCGTACTGCAGCGCGAGGTCGAAGGTGGTGAATGACGCGAGGCTCTGGTCCGCAGCCCGGTAGGTCACGCCGCTGGTGTAGTTGACGAACGAAGAGGCAGTGAGCCCGCCTTCGGTCCACACCGCTCCCAACCGGCCACGAACCCTGGCGGGATAGAAGATCGTGCCCGCCAGATCGAATGCGCCCTGCCCCGGGGCGTTCTGCTGCGTGCTGTCCAGCCAGCTTGCCGAGCCCCGCACCGCCAGTTGGCCGCCCCCGATATCCCGACGATAGGATCCGGAAAGGTCGATGCCCGATATCCGCTGGCGCCTCGCGTTGACGTACTGGCCGAGGCCGATCGCCACCACGTGGGCCGGATCGTACGGATTCCCTGTCCAGTTGTAGAAGCCGTCCGAGTAGGTCGCGAGCAGTTCCGCCTGGTCTTCAGGCGTCGGCGAGAAGTCGAGGAACCCGGCGACCGCAGGGTCGCCCAGAATCTGGCCGAATGCCGCGAACGGCTGCACCACGCGCTCCCGGTAGTCGATATCGAACCACGTCAGCTCGACTTCGAGTCCGGGCAGCCGCTCGGGATGCAACACCAGGGATACCGTGGTCGTCGTGGCACGCTCCGGCCCGAGATCCGGATTGCTCCCCCACGACAACAGCACGGCATCCTCGGCGCCATACCCGGTGCCGCCGATCATGTCCGGAGGCACCAGATAGGCCACGAGGTTCCCGTGCCGCTCATTCAGTGTGGGCGCCTTGAACGACCTGCCCCACGAGGCCTTCATGGTGACGTCGCTGCCCGGCCCATAGATCACGCCGAGTTTGGGCGTGGTCACACGCCCGAAGCTGTCGTGATCCTCGGTACGTACTGCGGCAGTGGCCGCAAGCCTGCGCACGAAGGGAACGTCCGAGCGGGGACCAATCAACGGCAGGCTCGATTCCACATACGCGAACCGGCTGCCTTCCGCACTCCGCTCCCGCATCCCCTCCAGCCAGTCGTGCTTCAGCAGTCCGTTTCTCCTGTAGCCGGCGCCGAGCGCCAGTCGCGCTTCACCCCCAGCCAGTTCGAACAGCGGCCCTTCGACGCTTGCCTCGTACGACCGGCTGTCGTTGCAGTTGCACCCCTCGGCCACCAGTTCGGACTCGTCCGTGCCTGGCGTGACCATCCACACCCTGTCCACGTTCTCGTCCCTGGCCCAGGTTCCGCCGACCAGCATCGACCAGTCGCCCGGGAGGCCGACCTCGACGGATGGCGCCACAAGCGAAACGGCACCATCGTATTTCTGGTCGTAGTAGAAGCCCGCGCCGTTCTGGTAGTCGACCTGCTCGCGCTCGGTCCTGAGCGCATCCACGCGCAGCTCGACGCTGCCACCCAAAGACTGGTGGACACTGAGCAGGCCGCTACGGAGTTCGCCTCCCGGATAGAGGACGAACGGCATTCCCATGTGCCTGGTGTAGGACCGCTGATCGGCGCCGACCGGATCGACGGACACGTTCCTGTAGGTTGCGATCAGGCCACCGCTATCCCAGACGGTGCCGGCGGTCCCATTGAATTCCCATGTGTCGAGTCCGCCGCCACTCGACCGACCATAGCGCGTACCCAGGGCGATCCCGTCGAAGTCGCGCTTTAGGATCACATTGCCTACACCGGCAACGGCATCGGATCCATAGATTGCCGACGCTCCATCGGCCATGATCTCGATGCGATCCACGGCCTCGACCGGAATCGCACTGATGTCCACCGCCTGCATCAGGCCACCGTAGGCCAGACGTCGGCCGTTGAGGAGTGTCAACGTTGCGTCCGGACCGATACCCCGCAGATTGAGGCTGGACCCGCCACCGGCATTCTGGTTGTAGATGTTCCCGGATCCGGTGGCGCTCACGACGCCCGGATTCTGCCCACCGCCGAAGTTCTGCGGCACGCTGCGGATCACCTCACCAAGGTCGGAGAAACCCTCCTCCCGGATCCGCTCGCTGCCGATCGTGATCACCGGCGAAGGCGTTGTGCCGCCGCGGATGCGCGTGCCGGTGACGATGACGGTTGCCATGTCCGTGGATGCCGGTGGCTGCTGTACTGATTCTTCGGGGAAAACGGCATCATCTTCGCTGGGCGGCTGGGCATCCATTTCCTGTTCTTCCGCAAATCTCCAGATTGCGGATTGCCCAGCCGCAGCCGATCCGGCCGTACCAGTGACACCGATGACCAAGACGATGCAAACAGCGTTGCACAAAGCTCTAGTCTTCATGTTTCGTCCTTTGTTCTTCCCCTCTCGGCGCCCTGAAGGCCGTTGCCTGGCTACAGGCCCCGGCTCAACCACAGACGGTCCAGAACTCGACGCCGGCGGAGTTGCCATGACTTCGCCTTTCCCCTAGGCGCTCCGGGGCGCAGTTGCCCCTCAACCGGATCGCCAAGCAAAAGCTTCTGACACTACGATAAACGTAGTGATGTTGGATATTACGTTTTACGTAGTATTCGAGTCAAGCAGTCATCCGGAAGCTTCTGCATATCGGTTCCAGATATGCAGGCATGACCCGGAAGCAATCAGACAACCTCTACGGACGACGCCTGCGTCAAGCACGGGAGAGCTACGGCTTTAAACAACGTGAACTGGGCGTGGCGGCGGGACTCGACTACTCTGCCGCAGGCACCACTGTCAGCCGCTATGAGAATGGGGTTCATCAAGCGAAGCCTGGGTTGCAGAAGAGATTCGCCCAGGTTCTGGAACTCCCACTAAGCTTCTTCTTCACTGAAGACGAAGAGGAGGCACGGTTGATCGCGGAATCCGAACGCAGCAACAAGCCCGCGAGAACACTCATCGAGACTAAGAAGATCATTGCGCAGATGAAGCGCCTGTAGGATGCCGTGACGCGGCATGACACCACTCGCCTTCGGCGGCGCTCTTGGGCACAGCAATACAAGCTGTAAAGAAGAGGAACCCAGCTCTCCCGTCGGTCACGCGCGTGAGTCGCGCGAACAAGTACCCCTGAAATTGCTGTTCTTGACGAGTGCCGTAGATACTACGTTAATCGTAGTATCGCGAATGCATGTGCATCTGGAAGCTTCCCCGCATGGAAGTCCAGAACACATGCAAACGTGGCTGAGAAGGGATCTCTCCCCATCTACAGCCGCCGGCTGCGCGAGGCTCGCGAAGCCCATGGCATCTCCCAGCGGGCCTTGGGCATCCAGGCTGGTTTGGACGAATTCGTCGCCAGCACGCGCGTCAACCGGTACGAAGCTGGTGTACATCAACCCGATCTACAGACCTTGCAACATCTGGCGCAAGTCCTTGGACTGCCGGTGGCTTATTTCTACGCTGAAGACGATGACCTTGCACAGCTGATTGCAAACTTCAAAGGCGGCCGAGCCAAGACCAAGCGCTAAAGGAAAGCTTTGTTGGATGCCAAGTAACAGACGCTTGTTGCAGGTAGGACAATCCCGACACAGCATTGCGGCAGGCACCGATAGTCCAGACCTTGGCAGGAGAGCATCCTCAACCCCGCCAGCAACGCGCGATCCCCGACTTCCCCCGGGTAGCCAGACGCGCGGGCCAGGGAACGGAGCACCCCGGCCGCTGGCCTCTAAATTGATTCGTCAACCGCAAAGCCTGACTGGGAAAAGTAGTCAGTATCGCGAGCACTGACGAGGATCGCGGTAACCCGAAGCACAATGAACCCCAAGAAGGCGTGGCTAAGGTCTAACAGCCCCCTCGCCGCACCGCACACCGTAAGTGCGCTTCGCATAGCGAGGACGGCCACCTACCCGGCCACGAACAGCCCACCGGTCCAGATCTGCTCGTCGCACGGGCCCGGCGTCGCGCGCGACAACAACGCGTAATTGCTTCCGGCGCGCAGTACAGGTACTCGAGTGGTGTCATCGGGTTCAAAGCCGACTCCGCAGGCATCGCGAACTCCCGGGACAGCTCCTCGATATCCCATCTCCACATCAGCGGGACCCGGGGCTTGTGGCAGACGATGATGCCGCCCGGGCCAGCAGGTCGCGCAGCATCCAGCATCCATCTACCGGCCAACGGCAGTTCCAGGTGCAACTCGTCGATCCAGCGCCATAACGGCATCTTGGGCGAGGGCTGGCCGAAGTAGACGCTACGCTGCCCAGTACCCATGGCTCAAGCCGGTAGGCCCAGCCATCGATAGGATTTCCAGATTCTCGGGGCCAGTTCTAGAGGCGATTGACACGCAGCACGGATAGCTGCCAGGTCCCACCGGCGACCTCCGCAAACCAATGATGACCGCCGCCGGAACACCGTTCGGCGGCGCTACACTCGCGCCACTTGCGGAGACACCGACACCCAGGGAGTCCTTGCCAACCGGCCCAGTCGCAACCATTGAGAACCCCGATACCCATGATGGTGCGCGGCCCCAACTGCCGTGAACCACGCTCTGGGTGAGCCACGCGACAGCCTACCCGGAACATGCAATGCCAGAAGGAAGCTAGAGTAGAATTCGTGCTCCACGGGGAGGCAGCGTGAACACGCTAGCGATACTGCGACGTACCTTGCCGCCGCCCGGCCGGCGCCTTTTTACTGCCTCGCGGGCGATGCTCCATCCCTGGATGGCCCAGACAATCGGGAAGAACTCGGCGCGTGGCTGGTCAATCGAGTACCAGGTCTCTTCCAGCATGCGAACCTCCTAGGACGGCAGGAATGCCAAGACATTTCTCCACCAACCATGGCCCTATTCGCCAAGAAGGCAACTGCAGATTGCCCAAGCATCTCATGCAACCAAAAGTCGGCGAAACAAGGCACGGCATGCCCAAGTACAAGTTCGTAGACCTCTTCTCAGGCTGTGGCGGCTTGTCGCTAGGCCTTTCCATGGCTGGCCTCCAAGGCCGGTTCGCCGTAGAGCGCGACCCGATGGCATTCGATACGTTCTCAGACAACTTCCTAGGTGACCGGGAAGTCCCCATTGGCAGGTTCGACTGGCCGTCCTGGCTGGAGAAGCAGGCCTGGGGGATCGATGACTTGCTAGACAAGCACCATGCAGACCTTACCGGCCTGCAAGGCACGGTCCAGGTGCTTGCAGGGGGCCCCCCATGCCAAGGATTTAGCTTCGCAGGCCGCCGGCGGGAGGACGACCCCCGCAACCAGCTGTTCGAGAAGTACGTCCAGGTCGTCGACACCATCAAGCCCTCCATCCTGGTCTTGGAGAACGTACCAGGAATGAAGGTTGCCCATTCCAGCAAGGATGGGGAAGAAGAAGCCCAAGGACAGGCAGCAGAATCCTACTACGACAAGCTCAAGAGAAGTCTCGAGGCCGTCGGATACGATGTCCATGGCGAGATCGTGGACGCCTCCCGGTTTGGCGTACCCCAGCGCCGCTCGCGGCTAATCGTCATTGGAATCAAGAAGCCCCTTGCCTCCAAGCTAGACGAGGGCATCATGCATGCCTTCAAGGCACTTGAGGCCATGCGGCTCGAGATGCTCTCCAGACGCGGCTTGCCGCGGATAAAGCCAGTCTCCGCGCAGGATGCGATATCCGACCTCTTGGTCGAACAGACATTGACCCGGCCTTGCACGGACCCCTTCTCCCGCAAAGGCTTCGAGGAGGCTTTTTATCTCGGGCCACAGACAAACTACCAGCGGGTAATGCACAAGCATTGCCGGAGCGATGCCATGGATAGTATGCGTCTGGCAAGGCACAGGGATGATGTCCGGGCACGCTTCAAGAAGATCATCCGCGAGTGCGAACAAGGAGTGCGAATGAACGAGATAAGCCGGGCAAGGTTCGGCCTCAAGAAACACCGCATATACCCAATGTCGCCCTCGGAACCTGCCCCGACGATCACGACCTTGCCGGACGATGTCCTCCACTACTCGGAGCCCAGGATACTCACCGTGAGGGAGAGTGCCCGGCTGCAGAGCTTCCCGGACTGGTTCCGTTTCCGCGGCAAGTTCACGACGGGGGGGAAACGGCGCACCAAGGAATGCCCGCGCTATACCCAGGTAGGCAATGCAGTGCCGCCCTTGCTCGCTGAGGCCATCGGCCTTGCCGTCGTATCCATCCTAGACATGTTGGAGCATGCATCCGTGCATCACGCGCAGGCCAACGTTGCGCACCAGCAAGAACCCATGGTTGCCATGGCATAGAAGAAGCGAAGGAAGGGGGAGTACATGGATTGCACAGCGAAGCCGGATGCTAGGTTCCCAAGGGATCTCCTCGAATGGGCCGGACACCATTCCGGCGGGGTCAAGCGGCTGTTCGATCCTGCTAGCGGCAGACCTGCCCGGGAACTACTGAGGACCCACTTGATCTCGCGGCTTGAGTCATGGGTCGAGGAAATCACATCCGGGACTCATGGCGCGCCTCGGATATTGCTACTCGTTGGCGGGCCAGGAAACGGAAAGACCGAGGCAATCGAACACACCATCAATTGCCTGGACAAGGATCTGGCGGCAGGTGGCAAGCTCGTGGAAGAGCTCTCCATACGGTTCCATCCGCCTCCCGGGCAACCTGTCGCAAGGGTTGTCGATGTCGACGCAGGCGGCCTTGCATCCATTCCACGGCCAATGCGGCTCTCCATCGTGCAGGACGCATCCGCCACCGCGGGGCACGAAGGACAAGGAGCCCCGGCGCTACTAGTCCAGGAGTTGAGTGCACTGCTGGAGGGGCCCAGTGAGCAGTACTACCTGTGCTGCGTGAACCGTGGCGTCCTCGACGATGCATTGATCCATGCTCTCGACCACGGACTAGGCGAGGCTTGCAGATTGCTGGAGACCGTCACCCGCTCTGTCAGCCTATCGTCCACGGCCCTCTCGTGCTGGCCACTCGATGGCTTCCCAGAAGTCGCTGCCTGGCCCATGGATGCCGAGTCATTGCTGGTTAGCCCGGAGGACGGACTTCCCTCCCCAGCCCAAGCGCTCCTTGCATACGCCACCGCTCCTGCGTATTGGCTGGAGCCAGGCGAATGCCCCGCCAGCGATGCCTGTCCCTTCTGCCATAGCCAAGCGTTGCTCGTCCGCGAAGAACCCCGCGCGGCATTGATCCGAATCCTCCGTTGGTACGAGCTGGCTAGTGGCAAGCGCTGGAGCTTCCGTGACCTGTTCTCGTTGGTCTCCTACCTGTTGGCAGGCAATCCCCCTGCAGGGCAAGGCCAGCAGGGCGACCCGTGTCAGCGGGCCGCCCATCTACTCGAACTAGACAAGGCGGGAGAGCGGGCAAGCAAGCCACGGCGACAGCAACTGACCGCCGCTTTCTACCTCGCGGCCTCCCGCTACCAGCATGCACTTTTCCACCGTTGGAACCCGGAAGCCGCCGGTATCTTGCAGCAAGGCATCAAGGATCTTGGACTCGACAAGGGTACGAGCGAGGCACGAGCCCTGTTCGGCCTCCAGTACTTCCTCCAGGAACGCAAGGGCTCATACCTGCCCGCGGCGATCGCCCCCTTGCTGGAAAGCCTGGTAGACCTGCTGGACCCAGCCATGGCCAGCCCGGACCTCGAGATAGAGGTGAGCGGGCGCAGCAAGGTACTACTGGGCGAACTAGACACGAGGTTCAGCCGCTCCATTGCAGGAGGCATCGACTTCGTCCGCAGGTACCAAGTTCTGGCAAGGACCGAGCTCGACTTGCTACGCAGGCTGGCCGGCGCAGACGACCTGCTTTCCTCCCCTGCCATCCGCCGGAGAAATCCGGCGGCAGCAAGTCGCATGCAGCGAGTCCTGCGAGACTTTGCCTGCCGCCTCGTCCGGCGCAGCGTTTGTACACGCTCGGCGGTCGTTTCCGACATCCAAGTGCTAGAGGCCTTCCAGCAAGTAGTAGAAGAAGATGACCGGGGCCAACGGCTCTTCGAGGTTGCCAAGCAAGTAAGGAGCCTGTTGAACCCTGGCCAGGATTTCGAGGTTTCCCTTACTACTACTTTCGGGCAGCCACTCCCGCCAAAACAGAGACAGGCGATCCTCGTCGTGCCAGTCCAGCCGGTCAGGGCGCGTCACCTCCCCACGAACGGGCGACCGCGCTCCCCGATCCGTTTCCTCGAAGTCGGGAAAGGCCATTCCCTGCAGCCCATCGCCCTCACATACGACCTGTTCAAGGCCGTCAAGGAACTGGAGCGGGGACTTTCCCAGGCCTCGCTGCCCCGTACCGTCGTTGCCTTGCTCGACACGACCAAGGCAAGGCTGTCGGGCCCGATCGTGAGAGACCCCGACTTGCTTCCAGATGCTCGGATCAGGATCGGCATGGATGGCACCGAGGTCGGCACTTCCTGGGACGGTAGCTTCGTATCCGTCGCAGCAGAGGGCCAGGCATGACACTTGCAGAGTTCAGGCAATCCCCTTGGAAGAAGTCCCACTCGACATACAAGGATTCCGCGCTTGCCATGAGCCCCGCACCGGAATATGCGAGTTCCGAGGTGCTGGTCGCTGCCCTCTATCGCACTATCGGCTTCGAATCCATCAGCGAGGGTAGTGTTCCACCAGCTGGTCGCGACCTCGAGCAAAGACTTCAGAAACGGCGCGACAGGCGGCAGCCTCCGCCAAGCGGCTCGACTCTAGGCGTGGAAGACTGGAACGCGGTCCTGCATGGCGTGCTCGAGAGCCCAAAGCTCCCCAACCAGTCCGCCAAGCGGTTCCTGCAGGTGACCCCGCTGGTTCCTTCGCTGGCACTCTTTTCCGGTTCGGCCCGCCTTAGCAGCAACTCATGGCCTGCCGGCAACCTCGTGCGGCGCATGGTCTGGCTTGGTTCCCGGGATCCCGGGTCTGCCCAGGCTCTCTGGGGAGCACTCTTCGCAGCCCTGAGCGTCGATGGGCAGGATGATGTCTTTGCCCGTTGGCTCGAGCAGGAAACCGGCGCGTGGGGCAACCCTGCGCCCTGGCAAGCGGCTCCGGTACCCCAGGCGGAAGTTGCCAACCTGTCGACCGATGACTTCGACGGCGTGCGGTTCATGCCAGCCCAGCAATTCGTGAAGGACCTGAACGCGCTCATCGAGGCCAAACAAGCCATGACCCGCCGGCAATGGACAAGCCTGCTGGAGGCCGTCCTCCGGCTTGCCGCCGTGGCGCATGTGACATGGCTATGCGACGTGCACGCAAGGATATGGCGCTGCCTTTCCGATACCCTTGCCGGGAACGGCCCTGCCGGGGCCAGCGACACGCGAGGCACGGTCTTCCCGGACGACGTCCAGTACATGACCTATGGGGGCAAGGCCTTGCAAGGGTTGAAGGACAAGGCATCCGGCTACCTGTCGGCACGCCTGGGGATAAACGCAATCCTATGGTCGCTGTCTGACCTGGGGTTCCCCTACGACGGGGATATTTCATCGAGCGAAGGCATCACCAGGCTGTGCCAGCACGTACGCGACAACCGGCAAGCACTCGCGGACACCGGGATCGTAGCCACGCTTGCTGACATCCGCGAGCAGGAGGCCCGGGCACTGAACTGCAGGAAAGGTATCGGCGACAACCTACTCGAGTTCGCACGGCACACACTGGGCCAACGCCAGACCGCCGTCCAGTTGCTACGGGGATACGACCAGGGCTATGTGCTAAGGAAGAAGGGCAGCAGCCCGTCCAGCCCATGGATCGTCTCGCTGGGGCCCGTCGCCGTGCTCGCGCTTGTCCACTGCGCCCTCGCCGGTATGGGAGGCCCTCGCTCGATCCACAGGCTGAGCCAGCACCTGGCGGCCTACGGCATCGTCGTGGACCGGCAGGATATCGCGCGGAACGACCTAGGCCACCAGCTCAGGATGCTGGGGCTCGTACTGGACAGCCCGGACGCCGAGAGCGGGATGCTGCTGCTCCCTCCCTTCCCCGCTAGCCAGGCCATGGACAAGGAAGCATGAAGAGGCTCGTACATACCCTCGCCAGCATCATCCGGGACAAGGTCCAGGCAGCAACCCGAGAACAAGTAGGCGGCAAGCTGGAATCCCGCTTTGTCTTCCATGGGCCACCGCTGGAAATCCTCGAGAAGGTCTTCGACGAACTCGCTGCCCCTGGCGGGATATTCGTCGCGCATGGTCCCACCAGCGCCGAGGCTGTCCTGCCGGTCTTGCTGCAGCTCCCGCCTGGCCAGGTTCCCGGGGCCAACCCTGGAATCGGCGAATCAGGGAAGTGCGACGAAAGCCATCTCCTGCACGTCCGCAACGATCCCAGCACAGCCAGTTTCGTTGCCCTCATGCCGCCGGGACAACACAGCAACAGGTCCGTGGCATCGACGACGGAGGAGTTCGGCATGAACGCCTCCAACAACACCGGTCATGCGACGTTCGAAGCATGGTGGGAAGATGGGTTCATCCAGTCGCTGGTCACCCGGGGACTCAAGGGCGCGGGTGTCACCGACGACTACATTGACGACGCCAGGCAGCTTGTCGAACGGGCATCCGCGGCAGTCGACGATGCAGTGCCCGGCAAAGGGCCATGGCAGCTCTTGTCGCGCCTCTACTCGATCCACGACGAACCGCAGGGCCTGCAGCCGGGCTCAGCGCTAGCGCTTGCCTGTGGGGTGCCTCCCATGCAGGACGGGGGCATCGCGGCCAAGGTACAGCTCGGCGTCCTGGATAAGATCGCCGACGAGATGGCCGACGGATTCAAGACTGCCATCGACCGGCTAGCAAGCACGGCCACGGCTCCTGAGCCAGTGAACCAGGCGCTCCAGACATTCCTTTCGCACATACAGGCTAGGTGCGAGATACCGACGGCCTTCGAGCGAGCCGCGCCAGCCTTCTACCTGCCCTCGGATACCCTCGAGCTAGAGCCTCCACCTTCGTGGTGGCTGGCCTTGACGAGCGAGTGCTGGTCAGAGCTCCTCGCGGAAGAACCCGATGAGCAAGCAGGCGACCTCTCGATCACCTGCACGAATGCCATCCTCCCTATTGCCAAGGGGATGCCAGCCATCGTCCTGTCCGGCGCGGACCTCTCCATATCCGCGAGCACGCCGGAAGAAGGCATGCCCGTGGAGGTATTGCTTGCCGGCGGGTCCCTGGGCAAGACCGGGACCATGATCCAGGTGGAAGGGACTTCAACCCTCCACGATGCTCCTCCCCCAGGCAGCCAGCGCTCCCCGGCAAGCTACAAGGCAACCGCCCCCGGGCGGAAGACTGCCACTGCCAGGGTCGTCTCGCTCGCCAGCTGGCAGCCAGGCGTCCTCGTCACGTCCAGGTTGGCAACCAAGCTTTCGCTGCCCAAGAAACCGCGCAAGGGCAACGGCCGCGCCGACTGGGAAACCATGCTCTCGGTCCCTGGCCCGGGACGCTACGAGCTCCTCCTCCTCGTGTCCCCGGGCGTCGCCGTGGCACATGCAAAGGGAATCCCCGACGATGCAACCGAGCAAGCCATGGAGGCCCCGCAAGTACTCCAACTACACCCGGCCAAGGACGGTGGCTACCAGGTGGAGATCGATGCCGACAGCAACTACCAGCTCGACGTCTCCTTCCAGGCACCCGGCCGCGGGATGGAGACATGCCGGGTCTATGTAACTTGCCAGGAAGCCAGGGAGGAAGGATGCAGGAGCGAGTTCGAGCGCCTTATCAAGCTCAACCGCCGCCATCTGGAGAAGTTCGACACAAAGGCTATCGTGCAACTTGATCGCCATGCCCGCTCGTCGAGCCTCCAGGCATGGATGCTCGACGAGCAGAACATCGGCAGGTCCTTCGTTCCCTTGGCCCTTTCCGATGACTACGTATCCAAGTGGGCCTCGCCAGACTGGGAATCACCTTCCGGCCCGATCCTCTCGGAAGCCCGATTCCTCCACGATCCAAGGCCCGAGGCCTCGCTATTCGTGCCACCGCCAGGCTTTGTGGAAGCCCGGCTCAAGATCGCCGACCGGATACGAAAGACCAGCGACGAGGCAGGCCTCCTCGAGTCAGCTCCCCTTGGCAAGTGGCTCTCCCGGGATTCCGATTTCCGTACCTTGTTGGAAAACTACCTCGATGGCTATGCCGCATGGCTCGCCGCGGATCGAGCCATCGCCTGCTGGGTCGACGTCATTGCAGTGTGTCCCAGGGAAGCCGATGGTCGCACGCTTGCTCGCGTGCCCGATGCAATCATCCTCTCCCCGCTGCATCCCTTGCGCCTAGCCTGGCATTGCCTGGCACAAGAAGTGCTGTACGACGCGGTAGAAGGCGATGACCCAATGCCTTGCCCTGCAGCGAGCATCCTGGATCCCGACTGCATACCGGACCTATTGGTCATGTCACTGCAAGCTCCCGGTGGACCTGCGGGTGTCGACCAGGTCCCGTACTTGTCCGTCGAATGCAACTCCGACTACTGGTCGGTACTGTGGAACGGGTCGCGCCTCGGCCAGATCGCCGACAAGTCAAGGAAACCTCCATTCGACAGTACCTTCGGCCTGGTCGTCGGGGGGATATCGAGTGGCTTCAGTCCCGCTCAGGTCGGCCGTGCCCTCGAGGACGTCTCCGATCTCCTCGCTGCCAAGCCCATCGTCAGCCTTGTAGTGTCCAGCGGCGGCGGCGCCACTGATGCCTGCAACGAGGGACTTGCCACTTGGTGCACGCGGCGATTCGGCAATGGCGATGTACGTGCAACTATGCAAGGCATCGGCCCGAGGATACTCGAGGTCTTCGATACCAGGCCGGACAGCTCGCGCCCTGACCAGGCCATGGTCGCGAACCTGTCCGAGGACACGGACAACCACGTGCGCTGGTTCGACAAGCAGCCTGCCGGTTCCAAGCCAGACCTCGGCATCATTGCCCAGCTAGATTCGGCGCAACCAGAGTCCACGACAGTCGGCATGCGCTCCCCCCTCGGGACGGGAGGCCTGATCCGGCATCGGATCAGGCGCCAGTTGCACGGGGCATTCCTCAGCGAGTCGCGGCAAGGCTTGCCCGCACCTCCCTCGGGCGAGGTATTCGCGGACAAGGTGGCCCACTGCATCAGCGCGCTGGAGGGGGGGCAAGACACCGCAATCGGACTGCAGTTCGCCCCCAACGTACATGCCGTCTCCAGCATGCTGGAGGAAAAGAAGGCTGGCTTCGTCGCAGTTTCGTCCTCCGCCATCGACCCAGCCTGCTTCCTGGGGGGATGGATCAAGGGTACCTATCTCTGGGACTACGACTTACCCTCCTACTCCCACCGGGCCGGCGATACCAACGGCTATTACTTGCTATCCCAGGTCCGGGATGCCGATCGCGATGCCCTCGCCAGGGTATTGCGTCCCCTACCTGGCTGCAGCCAGCTAGGCGATGGCCAGATCGAGCAAATCCTCCTCGAGGTGGCAAGGCGCGGCATCCCGACAGTCCGCGGCCTCTCCGGCGACGATTCCGGGGCCACCGGCGACCTTGGCCTGTTCCTCGCAGTCCGGCTGCTGCAGGACCAGTTCCGTATGTCAGGCAACCTGAACAGCATACTGCCCGTGCTGTCCGGCTCGCCGGGCGATGCATCCATCGCGATCATCGTCCCTGTCGATCCTTTCCGTGGCTATCTCGCGGATCTCGCCCGGTCGCTCGGCAAGGAGCGCAAGGAAGCCTCGCTCTCACGCCCGGACCTGTTGGTCATAGGTCTTCGCGTTGGCAATGGACCAGTCCGCATCCGTCTCACGCCAGTCGAGGTGAAGTGCCGGCAGCAAGGCAACACGCTCAGCCCGAGGGACGCCAGGGAGGCTCTGGGCCAAGCCAAAGCACTATCCTCGCTATTCAAGGAAATGGAACAGCATGCTGCCAAGTCCCTGGCGTGGAAGCTGGCATACCAGCACTTGTTGCTGTCGATGGTCGGCTTCGGATTGCGTGTCTATAGCCAGCACGTGCTAGCCAAGGAGCAGACTGGACGCTGGGCCAGCTACCACGAGCGCATTGCCGCTGCGATGCTCGGCCCGACCTCGGAGATCACCATCGACGACAGCGGCCGGCTCATTGTCGTGGATGGATCATCCACGAGCAACGCACTCGACCATGATGGGGACGGGTTCCACGAGAGCATCTCCGTGTCCCCGCAGGATGCCGGGCGTATCGTGGGTGGCGACGCCCAGGGCTTCTACGAGACAGTACGAGCCAAGGTTGGCGACTGGCGTCTGCTACCCCCGGGCCACACAGCCAGTACGGCCTCTCCCCCCGTAACCGCGCGCCCCCCAGAGGACGACGGGACCGACATGCCTCCGCCTGCGCCAGAGCCTGACACGCTGGGCGCAGCATCCGGCGATGGCATCACCCAAGGCCAGCCCCCCGGCCTGCATCCACGGGCTAGGACGGGGACCACGATATCCAGCCAGATCCCTGCCGATGGCATTGTCCTGTCGATCGGGAGGACCGTCGATGGCTTCGAGCCCCGCCCGCTTGCGCTGAACGTTTCCGATACCCGACTCAACCACCTCAACATCGGCGTAGTGGGAGACCTGGGAACTGGCAAGACCCAACTCCTCAAGTCGCTAATATTCCAGATCGCCACTGCAAGCCGGGAGAACCGCGGCATCAAGCCCCGGTTCCTTGTATTCGACTACAAGCGTGACTACAGCAGTCCAGAGTTCATCGAGGCAACGGGCGCGCGCGTGGTAAGGCCCACTCGCTTGCCACTCAACTTGTTCGATACCTCGTCGATGGGCGAATCCGTGGCCCCATGGCTGGACAGGTTCCGCTTCTTTGCCGATGTACTAGACAAGGTGTACTCCGGCATTGGCCCCGTGCAACGCGACAAGCTCAAGGGTGCGGTCCGCGGCGCCTACGACGCTTGCACGACGGAAGGCCGACCTCCAACCATCTATGACGTCCATGCAGAATATCGCAAGTTGCTTGCCGGTAAATCTGACTCGCCAATGGCGATAATCGACGACCTCGTCGACATGGAGGTCTTCGAGAAAGACCCGGCCAAGACCAAGCCATTCGACAAGTTCCTCGATGGCATCGTGGTGATATCGCTTGATGCGATGGGTCAGGACGACCGCAGCAAGAACATGCTGGTTGCCATCATGCTGAACATGTTCTACGAGAACATGCTCAGGACTCCCAAGCGACCCTTCGTTGGTACCGACCCCCAACTGCGGGTAGTCGATTCGTACCTGCTGGTCGACGAGGCGGACAACATCATGCGCTACGAGTTCGATGTACTACGCAAGCTGTTGCTGCAAGGCCGGGAATTCGGAACAGGTGTGATCCTGGCCTCGCAATATCTCAGGCATTTCAAGACGGCCACGACGGACTACCGGGACCCGCTGCTGACCTGGTTCATCCACAAGGTCCCCAACGTTACCCCGGCAGAGCTTGGGGCACTCGGTTTCACCGCCGACCTGGGCGAGCTTTCCGAACGGGTAAAGACCCTGCCCAACCACCACTGCCTCTACAAGACAGCCAGTGTCGCCGGCGAGGTGATCCGGGGACTCCCGTTCTACGAACTCGCGAGGAATGGCTCCAGCGGGGCCTAGAGATGGCATGGCCGACTTCCTCTCTCCTGCCGAGCGCTCGGAAAGGATGTCCCGGATCCGGGGCAAGAATACCCGGCCAGAGCTTGCGCTCCGCAAGGTCCTGCACCGCCTTGGCCTCCGCTACCGGCTTCACGGGGCAGGGCTGCCAGGCAAGCCGGACCTTGTGTTTCCCCGCTACAAGGCAGTGGTGTTCGTCCATGGTTGCTTCTGGCACCGGCATGCAGGATGCAGTATCGCGACGACACCAAAGAGCAACACGCCATTCTGGCTGGAGAAGTTCGAGAAGAATGTGTCAAGGGATGTCCGAGTTACAAGCCAACTGGAAGAAAGCGGCTGGAGAGTCTTTGTGATATGGGAGTGCGAGGTATCGTCATCGGCTAAGGCTTCTAACGTTGGCGAGAACCTTGCCAGGTTGATCAGAGCCTAAAAGGTAGTTCGGCACATCCGTCCACTCATGAGTCTCCTCCGGATAGAAAGGCGGCCTCAAGAATCAAGTGCAGCACGTGATTTGAAGGCGAGAATTTCTTTCTCCATGGCCACCGGCGCGGCCCAGTGAACGTCTGGCGAGGACGGCCACTCATAAACGTCCGTACTCCACACCTTGCCGCTACGTCGTCTTCCCTGAAGAAATCGTTTGACGCAGGACGTATAGCTCGTTTCTCCCTGTAGGGGTATGCCGGAACTACAAGATTGACCAGCCTTTGGCTGTTGAGAAGCCGCTACGCTGGCGCCTGTTTTCTTGCAGTTTGGAGCCACCGGATGCGCAAGCGCCCCGGCGCTGCCGACAGTACCGACGCCCACGCCGACGAGCTGTTCCGTTCCCGCTTGGAGAACCAGATCGACCTGCGCCATCCGCTGGCGAAGCTGGCCGGGCGGATACCTTGGGCCGAGTTGGAGGACGCCCTCGCGCCAACACTGCCGCCCGATCCGGCAGGCGGCGGCCGTCCGGCGCTGCCGGTGCGGCTGATGTCCGGGCTGCTGTATCTGAAGCACGCCTACGACCTGTCCGACGAGGAGGTGTGCTTGCGCTGGCTGGAGAACCCTTACTGGCAGTTCTTCACCGGTGAGGTGGTGTTCCAGACGGCGCTGCCGTGCAACCCCAGTTCGCTGACGCGCTGGCGGCAGCGACTGGGCAAGGCCGGCATGGAAGAGTTGCTGGCGCAGACGATCGCCGCGGCGCGCTCGCTGAAGGCGGTCGATGCCCGTGAGTTGTCGCGGGTGATCGTGGACACGACGGTGCAGGAGAAGGCCATCGCCCACCCGACCGACAGTCGGTTGCTGGAGGTGGCGCGCAGGAAGCTGGTGCTGCTGAGCCGGCGCCATGACATCAAGCTGCGCCAGACCTACGAGCGAGAGGCGCCGGGGCTGGCCCGCAAGGCCGGCCGCCACGCCCACACCCGGCAGTTCAAGCGCATGCGCAAGGTGCTGCGTCGGCAGCGCACGCTGCTGGGCCGGGTGATCCGGGATATCGGCCGGCAGTTGGACGCACGGGAAGGCACGGTCCGTGAACAGATGCAGGTGTGGCTGGAGCGGGCCGAGCGGATCCGGAGCCAACAGCCCAAAGGACAAGCACAAGCTCTACGCCCTGCACGCGCCGGAGGTGGAGTGCATCGGCAAGGGCAAGGCACGCAAGCCCTACGAGTTTGGGGTGAAGGTGGGCATAGCGGTGACGGCCCGGAAGGGGCTGGTGGTCGGCGCCCGGAGTTTTGCCGGCAACCCGTACGACGGCGACACGCTTGAAGAGCAGCTTGAGCAGGTGGAGATCGTCAGCGGCCAGAAGCCACGGACGGCGATCGTGGATCTGGGCTATCGCGGCCGGGAGATCGAAGGCGCCAGCATCCTGCACCGGGGAAAGCCGAAGTCGCTGACGCGGCGGCAGTGGGCGTGGGTGAAACGGCGACAGGCGATCGAGCCGGTGATCGGACACTTGAAGGACGATTGCCGGTTGCGCCGCTGTCACCTCAAGGGTGCAAAGGGCGACGCGTTGCACGTGATCGCCTGCGCGGCCGGCTACAGCATCCGCTGGCTGCTGCGGTGGATTGCATTTCTGCGTGCCTGGCTGCGGGCAACCCTGATCCAGAGTGTTCAAGGTCCGCGGCCGGTGGGGATGGCAACTGCAGGTTGAAATGAATTCTTCAGGGACGACTATTTATTTTGGGGATGTCCGGAATTCTGCGAAGCTTACGATTACCCCGGGCGCCGGGTTTTTAAGCATGAGCAATTAGAAATGACAAACTCCGGCCGGGGCCGGAGTTTGTCAGCAGTCTGAAGGCCCGCCCACAGACGCGGGCCTTATGTTTCATGGAGCCGGATCAATTGTTCTCTGACCTCGGTCCTCGCCAGCCTTGCGCTTGGCTGTCAGGAAGGCAAACGTCGCCAGGAAGTGGATCATCGGGAACAGGACTACGTAGATGTCGATCCCTGGGCTAAGGCGCAGGCGATGGGGGATGAACCCCAATCCAAAAGCGGCCAGACCGGAAAGGAGGAAGATGCCCGTGGTCGTGCTCTTGATTTGCGCGCCAAACGCATTGAGGGACAAGGCCAGGAACCACAACGCGCCGAACACTCCATACACGATGATTTCTTGATCCTTCGTGTAAAGGAAAATCTGGGCGAGGTAGAGCGCCAACGATACCAGGAAGGAAATGGCAACCAACGCTCTCATGGCCGGGCTCTCCGGCTGATCTCTTCTGCACTTCGCGACCACACTTCCCGAGATTGGTTGTTATCGGGGTCGAAGACACGTTGCAGGAAGGAGTTGCCTTCACCATACGTGACAATGTTCTGCTCACCTCCTTGGCCGGGCTGGACTAGCCTCAACACAATCCCCCAAGTGGCAGCATGGTTGCCGGTCGTGACATTGAGAACGGCGCTGGTTCCATTTTGCAGGGGTATCTGATACGACATCACGTTGTCCTGGCCGGTTAGCCTGCTAATCGCGTTATTCGCGTTCACGTCGATCTTGTTGCCTTGCAAGGTGGCGGGCTCATCTTGCATGGGCGTTGGGTTGCTGACCAACTGCTCGTTAAGGCGTTGACTGTAAGCACCATCACCACTTCCGGCCGAATCAGTAAATCGGTAAACGTGATGGAAGAACGAATCCCTCTCGCTGATACTCGCGGGAAAACCTTTTGGCCTAGGGAAGTTCACGGTGGGGAGATTGCCACCAATCGGCACCAACTGGCAGGTGTTGCTGGCACACTTGATATCGCGGCCATCCGGGTCAACGAACTTGTACGGATTGTTGGCTGCATAGCGATAGCGATTGAATGCGCCTATTGGGTTGCCATACGCCGTGATGGGATCGACGCTGAGGAACACTCCCAGCTGCGGATCGTAATAGCGCTGCTGCATGTACGTCAGCCCCGTCGCCGCATCCTGCACATGACCCGTGAACCCCGGACCGTCCGGCAGCACCTTGTTCACCAGTTGCCCGTATGGCTCGTACTCGCCGGTTTCGATCGTCGCCTTCGTCGCATTCGTCACCGCGATCGGCGTGCCCAGGGCATCGGTGTGCTGGTACTTCACCGTTTCCGTGGCCGTGGTCAGCGGGCGCTCCCGGAACGCCACCAGGCTGCTTCCCAGGTAGATGTAGTCGATCCGTTTCGCCTGCTTGTGGTCCTGCTGGTACAGCAGCTGCCCGGCGTTGCCGTACTGCGACAGGATCTGGCTGCTGCCCACCGTCTGCGCATGCACCCGGCGGCCGTGGCCGTCGTACTCGTAGCCGGTTTCCCTGCCCGGCACGCTGCGCAGCCGGTTGCCCAGGTCGAACTGGTAGGTCTGCGCGCCCTTGCCCGCCAGGTTGCCCTGCACGTCGTAGGTCAGGTTCGCCACCACCGCGCCGCCCACGGTGTTCTTGACCTGGCTCAGCCGACGGGTCGTGGTGTCGTAGGTGTAGGTGTGGTTGCGCGACTGGCTGCCGCCGCTCACGCTGACCGTGGTCAGGTTGTCCAGCACACTGTAGGCGTAACTGGCCGTACCGAACATGCCCGAGGTGGTCTGGACCAGCCTGTCGCGTACGTCGTAACTCATGCCCCGGGTCTGCCTGCCTGAGGACGTATGGTCGGTGATGCCGGTGACGTTGCCGTGCTGGTCGTAGCCGTATTGCAGGTCCAGTCGCCGGTTGGCCGCCGCGCACGTCCCCGTGGTGGTGCAGTCGGTGCTGCGCAGCGGCAGGCCACGGGCGTTCTGGGTCAGGGTATGGACGATGCCGTTGCCGTAGGTGAACGACTTGATCGCACCGTTGGGGAAGTAGTTCACCCCGCTGGCGAACGTCCCCGCCTGCGTCGGCTGGCCCAGCGCATTGGGCGCGTGGTTCACGGTCAGCCCGGACGGATACACCAGGCTGGCCGGGTGGCCGTTGCCGTTGTAGCCGTAGCCGATCGACCAGGCCGCTGCCGTGCCGCGCTTGACGCTCTCGCCGGTCAGCAGGCGACGCCGGTTGTAGCTGTAGGCGTTGGTGACCAGGGTGCCGCCGCTGGTGTTGTGGGTGACGATGGTCGCCGGCAGGCCGTCGGGCGTGTATGTCCAGGCCTGGTTGCCGATGCCGTTGGCGAAGGACAGCGCGGTGAGGCGGTTGCGGCCGTCGTAGCTGCGCGTGACCTTGCGCGGGTTGATCGTGCCGGTATTGCCGGCGGCGTGGCAGGCGGTCTCCGCCGGCAGGCCCGCCGCGGACCACGCCAGGTTGCCGGCGCCGTCGTAGCCCATCAGCGTCGCACCGTTCTCCGGGTCCACGCTGCGGCACAGCTCCTGGTTGGCGTTGTAGGTGTAGCTGCGGTTGACCCCTACGGAGCCGCCAGTCGGATTGCTGCTGTTGCTGCGACGCAGTTGCGTCGGTTTCCCGAAGGCATCCCGGGTGATATGAGTATAGACACCGCCGGATTGGGCAATGGCGACCGGATAATCAGTGGTCGGCTGGTCCCAGGCCAGATATGTGGTTGTCGTCTGCGCACCTTTGGGGCTGGTGACCCGGGTCCGGAAGTTGCTCAGGTATTCGGTAGCGGTGGTCAGCAGGCCCAACTCACTGTCCTGGCTGACCGACGTTGGCCGGCCGAGGGCGTCGTACTCGCTCCAGGTGCCGGTGGTGAGATTGTGGCTGGTGCCGGGATACGAGGCGAAGGTCACCCGGCCGGCATGGTCGTATGCGTACCGGGTGAAGCGTGTGGTCGCCGAAACACTCGACTGGTCATGTTCACGCACCACGACCGGGCGCCAGAGCGCATCGTGATAGACGTGCTTGCGGTAGTTGCCGGTGGCGATGTCCTGCCGCCAATAGCCGGCGGGCAACCCTGCTGCCCCAGTGGGTTGCGGGCCGAAATCGATCGTGGTTGCCGCCCACTGGGAGGTGTCGCACACGCCGGCCTGTGTTTCCGATGGGTAGGTGATCCTGTTCACCCGGCCCATCGGGTTGTACGCATAGCAGGTCTTCGCGCCGGTTTCGTCGGTAACCGACGTGATCCAGCCGGCGGCACTGACCACGGCCGACTGGGTGCTGCCGCCCGGATACTGGATGTTGCGCGGAATGCCGCGGTACCAGCTGGACAAGGTGGTGACGTTGTTGTTGCCGTCCTTGACGGTGGAGACCGTGCCGTCGGCGTTGTAGGTCAGAGTCTGCACCGTCTTGCCGAAGGCCTTGGAGACGGTCGGCTGGGCGTTGGCGTTGTATGTGACCTCCCAGGCCACAGCACCATTCACGGTCAGCTTTTTCTGCTGGCCCAGCACCCATTTCGACAGGTCGTCGTGGTAATTGATCACCTCGGTACTGGTATAGGTCTGGGCCTCGGCCGGCGCCCCCCCCAACCAGCCACAAGCCCGCAAGCAGAGCCGCCTTTCCGATCAGTGACCGTCGCATCCCAGCTCCCCTTGAGTTGTCCTGCTCGACATCATTGTTCCAACAAGATCACATGGGGACAAAGAGTCCGTACTTGCCATACGTCTTCCATGACTCATGGAGCCGGCTGGCTGCTCCGCACAATCTTTGTAGGCCTCGCGTGCAGATCAAAGCACGGAGAAGCGGAATTGGAACCGCAATCGGTCGCAACCTGCCATGTAAATATACGACCCTGCTGGTTCAGCACCCTCTTTGACAATGCCGGGCGCATGACTGAGCCCAACGAGCCCGCCTGACTGTATTGACCCAGGCTCGATACACCGATGCCATCAAACACACGCCACTCCCTCGTCTCCACTGATAACGTCTGCGAAGACCCCTGCCGCTCCTCCTGCCTCAACAGCAGCCCCTGATTCACACGGTACCGGTTTCCATACGTGTACAAGGTTGACGTTCCATCCGATCGCGTGACCGTGGTTGCAACCGTCGTTGGAGAGCTGGCTGTACAGGTAGCTGGTTGATACCCGGCGGCATAGCAATCATTTGGCGGCCCGTATGTGATCTGTGACCAGTAAGAACCAAGTCCAGGCCCACTGACAGATTTCCTGGTGAGTGAGATCTCGGTAACCCTACTCGGATCTACAACATATGGAGGATTCATACCTTCCGGATTCATGCATCTCAAAGGAACATAGGAGTAACCCCGCAGAACCGGGGTGAAACTGAAGGTCCCTATCGCTCCGGAAGGAAGCGTGACAGTAATCGTTCCATTGCCCGCTGCGGACACAGGAGGGTTTGTTGCCGAACAAAACTGCCCCGGCCCACCATATGGATATTGGGTCGGAAATATCTGCCAGTTTGATTGCAGTTTCCATTGCGATCCATCAGGATATGTGACTACGAATGGGTTGCCAATGGATACGCTCCATTGCCGCCCGCTGGACGAGGCTTGCACAACCGCTCCAGACGCAGTCACATTAATCACCCTGCCGTCACTTCCAGAAAGCCCTTCGACATGATTACCAAAACGGTCTTCGATTCTGGAAGCGTAGATTCTTATTTCCTGGCGCTGGAATGTAACATCCTGCCCGAACCCGTTTAACTTGTCGATTGGCGCAAGCTCTGGCCCCAGCCTGTAATCGTCGAAGAAGTACTTACTCCCGTCTGGAGAATGGGCAAGAAACCCTTCACCCACACCGTTCTTGAGCGGGATGCATGAAAAGAACCACCCATCATTCGTAGCCCATTTGTATGGTCCGCCGAGCGATGGAACATCTGGCGGAGCTGGCGCATTGGCCAAAGGATTGACCAAAGCCCCTTGACCACGTGGCAGCACTAACCGGTATCCAGACCAGTATTCATGAGGATAATACTCTGCAGGCCTGTCATTATCACTTGGAAGAACGGGTGGCGTCGCATACCCCGTAGGCATAGAACATCTTGACGTCGTCCTGGAAGTTGTCGGGACACTTCCATTTCCAAGCACCCAACCGGCACGTTTACTGAAATCTCCAGTAATGTACGGGTCATCCCGCTCCCATGTTGATGCCGCAGTATTCTGTAGAAAATCCCTGTTCCTTACATATTTGTAACGAAGGGCAACTTCCAGTTCATTGTTTCCGGGAACGCTGAGCACAGTCACATAAAAACTGGTCGCCCCGGATGAGAAGTCGGTCCTGTCTCCAAAGGCGACGTTCCCATCAACCGGCCCCACCAAGGAGCGGTGCCGGATGTGAGGATCATAGTTTTCGTTCGCAGTAATCCCTGACTGGGAAATTGCGACGCCGGGCAAAACAAGAACAAGTGACAGCAATGGATAGAATGCGCACAAGCTCTTCGCGCCGCACATTTTCATAGTCTCTCCATCCCTGCTTAGACATCAGATCAATCAACCCAAGTACAATCCTTGATTACTAAATATCCGGTTAACAACTATCCAGACAGAAGTGAACACGCGATTACACTGCAGGATCCAGAGTCAGGATCCCGATATAACGCAAAGCCGGACAGTCCCGGCCTGATGAGGAGTAGCAGTACTCGGCCACCTGCCAGCAACGCAAGAATCCAAAACCCGTTCTTCAGCAGGCCCAGTACCCGCCTCATCGCTGTTTCGTTTATCCCCTTTTACCCCTGACAGCCCGAACTTAATTCGTCGGTGCCGCCAACATCGTTATTGCACCTAAAGACGCGCATATCCGCGCGCAAGGTCACACTTCAGAACTCCCGAATTCCTGTCGCACCTCCACTGCAGCAAACCGTACTACCCCGGAAAGCCTGCACAGAAGCGGATTTCCTTCCAGGACAAGCACATGCGGAATGCATGACTGCGGCATGCATCCATCCGGCTACAGCAATGCGACTGCGGCATTACCGCCCGGAAACCAGATTCACAAACCGGGAAGCGCTATGCCGACAAGACATCAATCGAACGACTCCATGAACCCTCCGGGGTTCTGCTGCATGTCCAGGCCAGGTCCGTGCGCGAGGAAACCAAGGATCTGTACGTGGAATTCATCCGCGAGGTGCTGCGCGAATCCCTGCGGCGGCGTACGGATGCCGGGCCATGAAGTTCCACCCGCCACAGGCGTTCGCCGTCTCCAGCTAGGGCTACCGCCTGCTTCCGCTGCGTTTCCGTCGCTTTCCGTGGGACCGGGACCGGGTATTCGTTTCGTCGCTGGCGGGCGACTGTCTGACGATGAAGCGGGACGCTTTCGAGCGGTTCCTCCGCCACAAGCTCGACACGCACGCCCCCCATACTGGCGGACCAGACGTAGCACCTGGCGGTGGTCGACCTGCAGCGCAGTTCGCTGGCGCCGCTGCTGAGCCAGTATCGGACCCGGAAGTCCGACCTGCCGGGCGGGCCGGCGCTGCACATCTTCGTGGTCTCGCTGCGATGCCACCGCACCTGCAACTATTGCCAGGCCAACCTGCATTACCGGGCTCCATCGACGCCCCTCTCCTGCAAGGCCTCGACGCTGGCACCCGCCCGCTGCCGCTCAACCGCCAGGGCCGGGGGCATGCATCACCGGCAGGCGTACCCGCGAGCAGCCTTTGACCTGCCCCTGCCCGGTACCGCCATCGCACTGCGGCCGATATCCATACTCCACCGCACGCACGCGTTCTTTGCCCGCCCCTGCGCAAACCGCGACAATAGGCGGATTGCGCACCGGTCCAGTGGTACCGGACCAGGCCTTGGCAGGCCAGCGGTCCGGTGTCGTGGGCGTGGCGCGCATCCCCTGCCATCCAAGGAACGCGACGCCCCATGTCCGACACCCCCAAGATCATCTACACCCTCACCGACGAAGCGCCCTTCCTGGCGACGCAGTCGCTGCTGCCGATCATCGAGGCGTTCGCGCGCCCGGCCGGTGTCGCGGTGGAGACGCGCGACATCTCGCTGGCCGGGCGCATCCTGGCGCAGTTCCCCGAGCGCCTGGGCGAGGCGCAGAAGATCGGCGACGACCTCGCCGAGCTCGGCGCGCTGGCGACGCGGCCGGAGGCCAACATCATCAAGCTGCCGAACATCAGCGCGTCGGTGCCGCAGCTCAAGGCCGCGATCCAGGAGCTGCAGGCGCAGGGCTACGACCTGCCCGACTATCCGGACACGCCGAAGGACGACGCCGAGCGCGACATCCGCGCGCGCTACGGCAAGGTGCTGGGCAGCGCGGTGAACCCGGTGCTGCGCGAGGGCAACTCCGACCGCCGCGCGCCGCTGTCGGTGAAGAACTACGCGCGCAAGCACCCGCACCGCATGGGCAAGTGGAGCGCGGACTCGAAGTCGCACGTGGCGCACATGGACGCCGGCGACTTCTACGGCAGCGAGCAGTCGGCGACGATGGACCGGGCCGGGTCGCTGAAGATCGAGCTGGTCGGCGACGACGGCAGCGTCACGGCGCTGCGCGCGCCGGTCAAGGTGCAGGCAGGGGAGATCGTCGATGCGGCGGTGCTGTCGCGCAAGGCGCTGGCGTCGTTCATCGATGCGCAGATCGAGGATGCGAAGGCGCTGGGCGTGCTGTTCTCGCTGCACCTGAAGGCGACGATGATGAAGGTCTCCGACCCGATCATGTTCGGCGTGGCGGTCGGCGAGTTCTATCGCGACGTGCTGGACAGGCACGCGGACGCGCTGGCCGAGGTCGGCTTCAACCCGAACAACGGCATCGGCGACCTGTACGCGCGCATCCAGTCGCTGCCGCAGGACCGGCAGGACGCGATCCGCGCCGACATCGACGCGCTGTACGCGCAGCGCCCGAAGCTTGCGATGGTCAATTCCGACAAGGGCATCACCAACCTGCACGTGCCGTCGGACGTGATCGTCGACGCGTCGATGCCGGCGATGATCCGCGACTCGGGCGGCATGTGGAACGCCGAGGGCAGGCTGCAGGACGCCAAGGCGGTGATCCCGGACCGCAGCTACGCCGGCATCTACCAGGCGGTGATCGAGGACTGCAAGGCCAACGGCGCGTTCGACCCGGCGACGATGGGCTCGGTGCCGAACGTCGGCCTGATGGCGCAGAAGGCCGAGGAATACGGCTCGCACGACAAGACCTTCCAGGTCCCGGCCGACGGCACGGTGCGGGTCACCGACGACGCGGGCAACGTGGTGTTCGAGCACAAGGTCGAGGCCGGCGACATCTGGCGCATGTGCCAGACCAAGGACGCGCCGATCCAGGACTGGGTGAAGCTGGCGGTCACGCGCGCGCGCCTGTCGGCGACGCCGGCGGTGTTCTGGCTGGACCCGGCCCGCGCGCACGACGCGCAGGTCATCGCCAAGGTCGAGAAGTACCTGAAGGACCACGACACCAGCGGCCTGGACATCCGGATCCTGTCGCCGGTCGAGGCGACGCAGTTCTCGCTGGCGCGCATCCGCAAGGGCGAGGACACGATCTCGGTCACCGGCAACGTGCTGCGCGACTACCTGACCGACCTGTTCCCGATCCTGGAGCTGGGCACCAGCGCCAAGATGCTGTCGATCGTGCCGCTGATGGCCGGCGGCGGCCTGTTCGAGACCGGCGCCGGCGGCTCGGCGCCCAAGCACGTGCAGCAGTTCGTCGAGGAGGACTACCTGCGCTGGGATTCGCTGGGCGAGTTCCTGGCGCTGGCGGCCTCGCTGGAGCACCTGGGCAACGCCTACGGCAACGCCCGCGCCACGGTGCTGGCGAAGGCGCTGGACACGGCCAACGGCAGGATCCTCGACAACGACCGCGGCCCGGCCCGCAAGGTCGGCGGGCTGGACAACCGCGGCAGCCACTTCTACCTCGCCCTGTACTGGGCGCAGGCGCTGGCGGCGCAGGACGACGATGCCGGACTCAAGGCGCTGTTCGCGCCGCTGGCCGAGCGCCTGGCGGCGGAGGAGCAGGCGATCGTCGGCGAACTCAACGGCGCGCAGGGCAAGCCGGTCGACATCGGCGGCTACTACCACCCGGACCTGGACAAGGTCGGCGCCGCGATGCGGCCGAGCGCGACGTTCAACGCGGCGCTGAAGTCGCTGGCGTCGTAACCCGGCTCGCGCAGGACCGGCTCGGCAGCGACAGGCCCGCTTCGGCGGGCCTGTTGCGTTGTTGATCCGGCCCGCAAACATGCAGAGGAGTGGCCCATGGCCGCGACCGGCATTTCGCGGCCATGGGCTGCTCCTACGATTCGTATTGTTTGCGGGGATCGACAGGGCCGGATCGACATTCAAATCTACGTCCCTTCTCCCGCAGGCGGGACATTGCGCCCTTTACGGGTGGACGGTGGCGCGCAGCGCCGGATGAGGGTGCTTCTCGCGGCTGCGGCGCAATGGCAGGGTCAGGTGCAGCGCGAAAGCGCCGCCAGCCTGCCGCGGGCCGCGATCGCATCGCCGTCGTGGTCATCGCACGACGTGGATCGCGGGTGGTCCGCTTCGCACACCGCGGCCGGTGTCGATGCGGGGGTGGCGCTTCCGGTCACCGGCGGGTCGTCGGCATCCAGTTGCCGGGCCAGCGCCGGATCCACGACGTGGCCGTGCAGGAACAGCAGTTCTCTGAAAATACGCATCTCCGGGCTCCACGACTTGAGTGGAATCGAAGATAGGTGCACGCTGGAGCCACGAATAGCGACGCTTTCGCAAGCGAGACTTGAAGGAAATTCAAGGATGTCCCGACCACCGCTGCATGCCCTGCAGGGCTTCGTGGCCGTCGCGCGCGCCGGCACGATCTCCGCCGCGGCCGAATCGCTGCACCTGACAATCAGCGCGCTGAGCCACCAGATGCGCACCCTCGAGGAACGCCTGGGCTATCGGCTGCTGGTGCGGCATGCGCGCGGCGTGTCGCTGACGCCGGACGGGCAGCGCCTGCTCGAGCGCATCGCCCCGCACCTGCAGGCCATCGCCCATGCGCTGCAGCCGTTCTCGGCGCGGCGCGACGACATCCTGACCGTCAGCATCACGCCGACGATGGCCTCGGCGTGGCTGGTGCCGCGGCTGGCGGACTTCATGCGCGCGCATCCCAAGATCGAGCTGAGCCTGCTGTCGAGCGAGCGCGTGGTCGACTTCGACCAGCAGCCGAACATCGACGCGGCGATGCGCGTCGGCCACGGGCGCTGGCCCGGGGTCGAGTCCGAGCCGCTGTTCGACGAATACCTGGTGCCGATGGCCAGCCCCGCGCTGATCGCGCGCATGCGCCGCGCGCGGCAGACGAAGCTGGCGCAATGGCCGCTGCTCGGCGATCCCGACGGCGAATGGGAACGCTGGTTCGCGCTGTCGGGCGAAACGCCGCCGGCGCGCTATGTCGCGGTGTTCGACGATTCGGAATCGCACCACCGCGCCGCGCTCGATGGCGTCGGCGTGGCACTGGGCCGGGTCACGCGCGCGCGCCTGCTGCTCGATTCCGGCCAGCTGGTCGCACTGTCGCCGCACCGGCTGCGCACGCCGTGGGGGCACTACCTGGTGCATCCGCCGCGCTCGGCCGACCATCGCGGCTTCCTCGCGTTCCGCGACTGGCTGCGGGCGCAGGCGGCCGAGCACGTGCGCCGGGTCGCACAGGACGCGCCGCCGGCCGGCGCCGTGCGCAGGCCGGCGCCACGCGCGCGGGCAGCCGGGAAGAAGCAGGCGACCGCGCCACGCCAGCGCCGCTGAGCGCCCCTCGCCGCGCCCGGCAGCGCGGCCCCTCAGTCGGCGATCTTCACCAGCAACTTGCCGAAGTTGCGCCCCTCCAGCATGCCGATGAACGCGGCGGGCGCGTTCTCCAGCCCGTCGACGACATCCTCGCGGAAGCAGATCTCGCCGTCGCGCAGCCAGCGACCCATCTCGCGCAGGAACTCGGGGTACAGGGCGATGAAGTCGCGCTGGATGAAGCCGCGCACCGTCAGGTGGCGGGTCAGGATCAACGCCATCAGCTGCGGCACCCGGTCCGGTCCGGGCGGCGGCGCCGATGCGTTGTACTGCGCGATCAGCCCGCATACCGGGATCCGCGCGAAGTCGTTGAGCAGCGGCAGCACCGCATCGAAGACCTTGCCGCCGACGTTCTCGAAGTACACGTCGATGCCGTCCGGGCATGCGGCGACGAGCTGCGCGGCGAAGTCGTCGGCGCGATGGTCCAGCGCGGCATCGAAGCCGAGCACGTCGCGCACGTAGGCGACCTTGTCCGGGCCGCCGGCGACGCCGACCACGCGCGCACCGGCGCGTTTCGCGATCTGCCCGACGGTGGCGCCCACCGGTCCGCTGGCGGCGGCGACCACCAGGGTCTCGCCGGCCTCCGGCTTGCCGATCTCGCGCAGCCCCGCATACGCGGTGAAGCCGGGCATGCCGTACACGCCCAGCGCGGTCGATACCGGCGGCCCGTCGGGATCGAGCTTGCGCCGCAGCGCCTCGCCGTCGACCACCGCGTACGTCTGCCAGCCGGCATGCGCCAGCACCAGGTCGCCCGGCGACCACGCCGGATGCAGCGACTGCACGACCTCCGAGACCGTGCCGCCTTCCACCACGTCGCCGACTTCGAGCGGCGCGACATACGAGCGCCCGGCGTTCATGCGCCCGCGCAGGTAGGGGTCGAGCGACAGCCAGCGGTTGCGCAGCAGGACCTGGCCGTTGCGCAGCGGCGGCAGCGTGGCGTGTTCGAGGCGGAAGTCGGCCGGCGTCGGCGCGCCCTTCGGGCGTGCCGCCAGCACGATGCGGATGTTGTCGATGTCGGGCATGCGGGAGTTCTCCATCCGGTTGCGTGCAGGGTGGCAGGTCGCGGCTGCGCGGGCAGCTTCGCACGGGGTTTTTTCACCGATCGTGAAATCCGGATTTGTGCGTTGCATCACCCGCAACACAACGATGCCACCGTAGTCTGCACGCTGGTGCGTCGCATGCGCGACCGCACCCGGACACGGGGGAAAACAGGTGGTCGAAGAGGGGGGCGGCGAAGGGAATCGCGGCGTGGTCAAAGTCGTGTCCATCGGAACGGACATGCGCGAAGAACAGGCCCTGCTGCACAGGCTGCGCACGGTGTCCGGGGCACCGGACGCGTGCATCGCGCCCTGCGACGACCTGCACGCCTGCGACCTGCTGGTCGTGCGCGACAACAGTGCGATGCGCAAGGTCGCCCATGGGCTGGCCAGCGGCCGGCCCGGCGTGCGGCTGTGGATCCTCGACGATGCCGGCGTTCTCCACGACGGCCTGGTGGCGCCGCAGCTGCCGCTCGACGAACGGCAGCTGTGGGACGCACTGGACGACATGCTTGGACCGGGTGTCGCCATTGCCGCGTCCGCCCCGCCGCCGGCGCCCGTGGCGGCGGTGGCACCGCAGCCGGTGCCGCTGCGGGAACCGGCGGCGGCAGTGGCCATGGAGGATCCGCCGCCGATCGCCCGCGCGATCCGCGAGCGCGTTGCCGCGGGCCGCGGCCATGCGCTGATCGCACACGGCGGCCGCCACCTGCTGATGCTCGACTTCGACCGCAAGCTGGCCGTGCCGGTCACCGGCACGCCGCAGGCGTCCGCACTGGCGAGCGAACTGGCGCCGCTGCTGCCCGACGCCACGATGCAGCTGTCGGACGCGGCCACGTTCAACGCGCAGCCGCTGCCGACGCTGCCGCTGATCCCGCTGCTGTGGAACATCGCCCTGCAGGCGCGTGGCGCATCGCCGCTGCTGCCGCCGCTGGATGCCGGCAGCGTGCTGTCGCTGAAACAATGGCCGGACTTCCGCGCGGTGGCGCACCGTCCCGACCACTTCCAGCTGTGTTCGCTGCTGCTCAAGCGGCCTAGCACGGCGGACGAGGCCTGCGCCCTGCTCGGCATGGCACGGGACATCGTCCACGGGTTCTTCAATGCCGCCTATCTCAGCAGCTATGCGGTCGTCGCGACCGCGGCGGCGGCGCCTGCCGGGTCGGCGCCGGATGCGCCGCCGCCCGGCGACGCGGGCGGCTCGCGGCTGTCGCGCCTGTGGCGCTCGGTCCGCGGCGAACGCGGCCGCAACGAGTAGGGCAACGTCGCGCAGGCAGCACGCCTTGCAGGCGCGCCCCTGGGCGCGATCCCGCCCCATGTCCCGGCGATCGCGCCCAGGGGGCGCTCCTACATGGGGCGGGCCGCATGCGCAGGCCTCGCGCGTCACGGGCAGGCGTGCAAGACGCCGGTTGGGTCAGCTGCCTGCGCTTGCGGCATCCAGCGCCGCGATGTCGGATTTCGACAGCAGCAGCGTGCGCGCGGCGGCCAGTTCGCGCAGCTGGGGAATGCTGGTCGCGCTGACGATCGGCGCGGTGATGCCCGGGCGTGCGATCAGCCAGGCCAGCGCGACCTGGGCGACGGTCGCCGCCTGGCGCGAGGCCACGTCGTCGAGCGCGGCGAGGATGCGCTTGCCGCGCGCGTTGAGGTACTGCTTGACCACCTGCGCGCCGCGGGCGGCGCTGCGGCCGGCATCGGCCTCGGTGCGGTACTTGCCGCTGAGGAAGCCGCTGGCCAGCGAGTAGTAGCTGATCACGCCGAGGCCATGTTCGCGCACCAGCGGCTCCAGCGCGTCCTCGTAGCCGGCACGGTCGTAGAGGTTGTACTCGGGCTGCAGCGTCTCGTAGCGCGGCAGGTTGTGCCGCTGCGCCACCGCCAGCGCTTCCGCCAGCCGCGGTGCGCTGTAGTTCGACGCGCCGATCGCGCGCACCTTGCCCTGTTCGATCAGCCGCGAGAACGCGCCCAGGGTGTCCTCCAGCGGCACCGTGGGGTCGTCCTCGTGGGCTTGGTAGAGGTCGATGACGTCGGTCTGCAGGCGCCGCAGCGAATCCTCGGCCGCGGCCTGGATGTTGGCCGGCGACAGGCCGGGATGCTTCGACCACTTGGCGACCTTGGTCGCGATGACGATGCGGTCGCGCCTGCCGCCGCGCTTGAGCCACCTGCCGATCAGGGCCTCGGATTCGCCACCCTGGTTGCCGTCGACCCAGGCCGAATACACGTCGGCGGTGTCGACCAGGTTGATGCCCAGCGCCACGCACTCGTCGAGCAGCGCGAACGTGGTCGCCTCGTCGGCACTCCAGCCGAACACGTTGCCGCCGAAGGCCAGCGGCGAGATCTTCAAACCCGAGCGCCCGAGTTCACGTTCCGACATCATCGACTCCTGGAAACCATGTGCATCCAGCATAGGCGCGCGATGCGCCACAGCGCGTGCAGGCAGCACCGAAAGCTGTGTTCCGGTGCTGCAACCGATCGCCGCCGGCGTCCGCCAATCGCATTCGGACCGTCCGCGCCCCGCTTGTGGCACCCTTGCGCCACGTCCCGGCACCGGAGTTCCCTCCATGCAACGCGCCATGCTGTTCTGCGCCACCGTCGCCCTCGCCACCCTCGCCGGCTGCAGCAGCGGCCCGCAGCCGCGCGCCGACACCGCGGCCGACGTCGATGCCGCCAACCTGTCGCGCCTGGACGCGGCCCTGGCCGGCGACTGGCGCAGCGCGGAGAACCGCGCGCGCGACGTGTACCGGCACCCGCGCGAGACCCTGGCGTTCTTCGGCGTGCGGCCGGAGCAGACAGTCGTCGAGATCACCCCCGGCGGCGGCTGGTATGCCGAGATCCTGGCGCCCTACCTGCGCGACGACGGCCACTACATCGCCGCCGTCGTCGATCCGGACGCATTGCCCGAGGGCCGCGGCCGCACCAGCCAGCAGGCCCAGCACGACAACCTGCGCAACCGCTTCGATGGGGCGCCGGCGCTGTTCGGCGATGCCCGCATCGTCGCCTACGACCCGGCCGCGCCGCGCTTCGGGCCGGACAACTCGGCCGACGTCGTGGTGACCTTCCGCAACGTGCACAACTGGCGCGCCTCGGGCCAGGCCGAAGGCATGTTCCGGGGCTTCTACAACGTGCTGCGCCCGGGCGGCGTGCTCGGCGTGGTCGAACACCGCGCCACCGGCGACGTTCCCGACGACGACCGTAGCGGCTATGTCGGGCAGTCGCAGGTGATCGCGCTGGCCCAGGCCGCCGGCTTCCGCGTCGACGCCAGCAGCGAGGTCAACGCCAACCCGCGCGACACCCGCGACCATCCCAACGGCGTGTGGACGCTGCCGCCGGTCAACAACCATCCGCCGGAAGACGCCGCGCGCTATCGCGAGATCGGCGAGAGCGACCGCATGACGTTGCGGTTCGTGAAGCCGTGAGGGGCCGTGATTGGTGATTGGTGATTCGCAGGAGTCGATCAGCTGCGGTCAATTGGTGTATCCGCATGGCCGGCCAGTTCTTCGCATCGATCGCAGGATTGCCATCGGATCGCAGCACCGTCCGCTTTTTCGAATCACGACTCACCAATCACCAATCCCATGCTCGTCGCCTTCAACAAGCCCTACGGCGTGCTGTGCCAGTTCACCGACCGCAGCCAGCCGCCGCGGCCGACGCTGGCGGGCTTCGGCCTGCCGGCCGGCGTGTATCCGGCCGGGCGCCTCGACCACGACAGCGAAGGCCTGCTGCTGCTCACCGATGACGGCGGCCTGGCGCACCGCATCACCGACCCGCGGCACAAGCTGCCCAAGACCTACCGGGTGCAGGTTGAGGGGGCGCCGACGCCGGCGCAGCTGCAGGCGCTGCGCGACGGCGTGACCCTGAACGACGGCCCGACCCGGCCGGCACGGGTGGCACTGCTCGATCCCGCGCCCACGTTCTGGCCGCGCGACCCGCCGGTGCGGTTCCGCAAGACCGTGCCCGACGCCTGGCTGGAGCTGACGATCCACGAGGGCCGCAACCGCCAGGTCCGGCGCATGACCGCGGCCGTCGGCCTGCCGACGTTGCGGCTGGTGCGCGTGGCGGTCGGGCCGTGGACGCTGGACGGCCTCGCCCCCGGCACCTGGCGTCCCCTGCAGGCCGGAACCGGGCGACGTTGACCGGAGTTCACGGCACTTGGCCGTATGTGACGGTTGGGCCCCGGAGGTGCGTCGCGATTTCTGCTACCGTTCCGCAGCGGGCGGGCAGGGTCGTCGCCTCGGGTCAACGCCACGGGGCAAAGCAGCAGGGACATGCCGACAACAGCCACCATCAGCGGACGCATCCTGGTCGTCGACGACCAGCCCGCCAACCTGCTCGTCGTCAGCTCGCTGCTGAGCCGGCACGGCTATGAAGTGACCACGGCGGCCGATGGCGAACAAGCGCTGTCGATCCTGTCGAAGGCGCAGCCCGACCTGCTGCTGCTCGACATGCTGATGCCGAACATGGACGGCTTCGCGTTGCTGGCCGAGATCAAGCAGAACCCGGAGCTGCTGCGCCTGCCGGTGGTGTTCCTGACTGTCGCCCAGGATCGCGACCTGCTGCTGCGCGCCTTCGACTCGGGCGCGGTCGACTACGTGACCAAGCCCTTCATGCCGGAGGAGCTGCTGGCCCGGGTCAATGCGCACGTGGGACTGAAGCAGACCCGCGACCGGCTCGAGCGCATCGCCCGCGAGCGCCAGGAGCTGGTCAACCTGGTCGCGCACGACCTGAAGAATCCGCTGTCGAGCATCTGGTTCGCCAGCGACATGCTGATCAAGGGGGAGACCCGCCCGGAGCGGGTGCCGCGCTACCACCGGATGATCCACGACAGCGCCGAGGATGCGCTGGGCTACATCCGCCGCTACCTCGAGACGCAGAAGCACCGGGACAATGCGCAGGCCCGGCAGTGCACGCCGCTGCGCGAGGTGCTGGACTGGCTGGTCGACCGCTACGGGTTGCAGTTCGAGGATCGCGGCGTCGCGCTGCGCCTGCATGCGCCCGGGATCTCACCGCTGGTGGCGGTCGATGCGCTGGTGCTGCGCCAGGTCGCCGAGAACCTGATCACCAACGCGATCAAGTATGCGCCCGACAGCGACGTCGACCTGTCGCTGCGCAGCGGCGGCCCGGGTTATTTCCAGTTGCTGGTCGAGGACCGCGGGCCGGGCATCGCGCGCGACCAGCAGAAGGCGCTGTTCCTGCCGTTCTCGCGGCTTGCGCATGCCGGCAGGGACGACGGCCGCTCCACCGGCCTGGGCCTGTCGCTGGCCAAGCAGATCATCTCCGACCTCGGTGGGCAGCTGTGGTACGAGGACCGCGAGGACGGCGGCGCCCGCTTCATCATTGAGCTGCCGGAAGTGAACGGCGGCGACCCCGCCAGCGCCACGGTCGCGGCGCACAGCGCCGGCTGACCGGCGCGCCGGGCACGCCGGAAGATCCTCGCGCCGACCCGAAGACGGGTCGCGGCCCGTCGCTCCGGACACGGCGAGCAGCCGCTTCCGCCCCACCCGACGAAAAACGCGCGCCATTGGCGCGCGTTCCGGTAACGGCATGCCGCGACACGCGGCGGTGCGGAGATCACTCCTCGCTGGTGGCCGCCTTGCGTGCCGATGCCCTGCGACGGGCCGTGCCCGACTTCGCCTCGATGCGTCGAGACGAGCCCTCGATCGTGCCGTTGGCCTTTTTCTTCTTGTAATGGCGCACGGCAAGCCACGCCAGGCCCGCACCGGCGACCGTCGCGGCGATCACCGCCGGGTTGCGACGCAGGAAACCGCCGGCGGCCTTGGCACTGGACTTGGCCACGCCGATCGCGATGCCGGTCTGCAGCCACTTCTCGGCCGAATCGGGAATCGCGTGGCGCAGGCTTTCGCCGGCGTGGCCGACCAGCGAAATGGCCTTGTCGGACAGCTGTTCGAACTTGCTCATGTGGGGGTTCCTTGAAGTCCGCTTAAGGGAGATGGACAGTCTGGGAGCAGCGGTGTCGACCGCGCGTGACGCCGATGGCGACGCGCCCCTGCATTCAACACCCGTTCGGCTGTCGCCGCCAGTCGCCGTGCCGGCGACATCTGCTGAGAGGATGCGCGTCAATCTCCCGCCTGTTGCGACCGCCGGACGCCCGTAACGGCGTTCGATTGACTCTCAACCTCTGATCCAGCCCGTAAACAATACGAAATGCAGGAGCGGCCCATGGCCGCGACCGGCGTTTTTCGCGGCTGTTTGCAGGTGCCGCGCAGCTTCGATCATCGGGCCGCGCCACGCACATCTCCCCGCAACGAGAGTCCCTCACCGTCGCCACGGGTCCGGGCAATCGACAGCCGACCAGGCCCGCTCACGTGCCGCGCGGCTTCGCGCGGTGGGTAGCAACGGCGTTCCAGGGGTCATCCGGCCAGGGATGTTTCGGATACCGCCCCTTCATCTCCTTGCGCACTTCCGGATACGTCCGCTCCCAGAACCCGCGCAGGTCGCGCGTGACCTGCAGCGGCCGCCCGGCCGGGGACAGCAGGTGGATCGTCAGCGGCACCCGGCCGTCGGCGATCGCCGGGGTCTGGGCCAGGCCGAACAGTTCCTGCAGCTTGACCGCGAGCACCGGCGGTTGCGGTGCGCCGTCGGCGTCGACGGTGTAGTCGATTGCCCTCGCCTGCCCCGACGGCACGACGATGCGCACCGGCGCCAGGCGGTCGAGCTGCTGGCGCTGCGACCAGTCGAGCAGGCCGTGCAGCGCGCCGGCGAAATGCTCGGCGTCGAGCGCATCGAGCCGGGTGCAGCCGGCGAACGCCGGACGCAGCCACCGGTCGCGGGTGTCCAGCAACATGGCGTCGGACAGGTCGGGCAGACCCAGTTCCGGCATCCACGCGCGCAGTCCCTGCACGCGCGCGCGCCACTGGCGCAGGCCGTCGCGCCACGGCAGCACCTCCAGGCCCAGTTCGCCGACCGCGTCGGTCAGCGCCTGCGCGGCCTGCGCCGGGTCGACGCGGCCGTTCGCCACGGCATCGAGCACGATGCCGTCGAAGCGGCGCACGCGTTCGCCGACCAGCGCGCGTTTCCCGGCGTCCCAGCGGGTTTCGTCGGCATCGGAAAACCGCTGCGGCCAGGTCGCGCGCAGGCGTGCCTCGTCGACCGGCGCGCCACGCAGCAACAGGGCGTCCTTCGCGTCGAAGCGCAGTTCGCTGGCGACGATCCATGGCTCGCCGACCAGCGTGCTGTCGTCGAACAGCCTGGCCATGCGGCCGTTGCTGAGCGGATAGCGGTACGGATCGCGGGCGTGGCGGTGGCCGATGCGATCCGGGAACGCGTGCACCAGCAGGTCGCCGAGCGCGTGCGCCGGCGCGTCGCGCGGCGGAGCGGCATCGCTGCGCAGGCGCCGCCGCCACTGCTTCGCAGCCGCATCGATCGCCGCCAGCGCACCGCGCTGCGCGTCGGCCGGCGTGCGCCCGGCGCGGAACGCCGCCAGCGCCTGCCAGCGCGCGGCGAGCGCATCCGAACGCGGCGCACCGGGCAGCGGTCGCAAGGGGTCGCGCGCCTCGACCAGCGCGCACAGGTCGCAGGCCAGCGCCTGCGCCGTCGGCGTGTCGGCCGCCAGCAGCATCGCCGCCAGCCGCGGATGGGTGCCGAGGCCGAGCATGCGCCGGCCCACCGGGGTGATCGCGTCGCCCGCGTCGAATGCGCCGAGGCGGCGCAGCAGATCTCGCGCGGCGGCCAGCGCGCCGGGCGGCGGCGGATCGGGAAAGCGCAGGCCGGCGTCGCCCCAGGCCGCCAGTTCCAGCGCCAGCGCGGCCAGGTCGACCTGGGCGATCTCCGGCCTGCGCTGCGGTTCGAGCCGCTGCGATTGCGGCCACAGCCGCAACGCGACGCCGGGTGCGACGCGGCCGGCGCGGCCGGCGCGCTGGTCGGCCGAGGCCTGCGCGATCGCCACCAGGTCCAGCCGCGAGAAGCCGCTGTTGGGATCGAAGCGCGGCTCGCGCGCCAGCCCGCTGTCGACGACGATGCGCACGCCCGGCAGGGTGACGCTGCTCTCGGCGACGTTGGTCGCCAGCACCACGCGGCGGCGGCCGTCGGCGGCGGGCTGCAGCACGTGCGCCTGTGCCTCGACCGGCAGCTCGCCATGCAGGGCGAGCAGTTCCGGCGGCTTCTCCCTTCCCGCCAGCGCGGATTCGAGCAGCTGCCGGCAGCGCGCGATCTCGCGCTGTCCCGGCAGGAACACCAGCACGTCGCCCGGATGCGCGTCCAGCGCGTCGACGACCACGCGCCGCACCTGGTGCTCCAGTTCCTCGTCGCGCCGGGCCGGGACGTGCGCGATGTCGACCGGGAAGCTGCGCCCCGCGCTCGACAGCCGCGGGGCGCCGAGCCACTGCGCGATGCGCTCGCCATCGAGCGTCGCCGACATCACCACGATGCGCAGGTCCTCGCGCAGCCCCGCCTGCACGTCGCAGGCCAGGGCGAGGCCGAGATCGCCGGCCAGATGGCGCTCGTGGAACTCGTCGAACAGCAGCGCGCCGACGCCGCCGGGACCGCTGCCGCCGGGCGCGCTCCCACACAGCTCGGGATCGTCCTGCAGCATGCGCGTCAGGATGCCCTCGGTGACCACCTCGATGCGGGTCCGCGCCGAGACCCGGTTCTCGAAGCGGATGCGGTAGCCGACGGTCCCGCCGACGTCCTCGCCGAGCTGCCGCGCCATGAACATCGCCGCCGAACGCGCCGCCACCCGCCGCGGCTCCAGCATCACGATCCGGCGCCCCTGCAGCCAGTCGGCGTGCAGCAGCGCAAGCGGCACCTGCGTCGTCTTGCCGGCGCCCGGCGGCGCCTCCAGCACCAGGCGCGGATGCGCGGCGAGGCTGCCGACGATGTCGGGCAGCAGCGACGTGATGGGGAAGACGGGAGCGGGCGCGGCGGCGGTCACGGCGCACAGGCTAACGGCGTCACGCATCTGCGTCGATGCGCCGCCACCGGTCGCGTGCAAGGGTTTGCCCCGGTTACCGGCGCGCAGCGGTGGCGGCTAGATTCCCCGCGTCCCCCGCCACCGGAACCGCCATGCGCCGTCGCCCCGTCCGCCTTCCCGTCGCACTGCTGTGCGGCCTCGGCCTGCTTGCCGCGGCGCCCGCCGCGCTGGCCGAGGTCTTCATCAACGAACTGCACTACGACAACAGCGGCGCCGACAGCGGCGAGGCGGTGGAGATCGTCGCGACCGCCGGCGAGGACCTGTCGGGCTACCGGGTCTGGCTCTACAACGGCAGCAACGCGCCGAACAGCGCGACCACCTACGGCAACGTCGCGGTGCCCGCCGCGCAGACGCATGCCTGTGGCGCGACCGTCGGCATCGCCACCGTCACCTGGCCGCGCGACGGCCTGCAGAACGGACCCAACGACGGCATCGCGCTGGTCGACGGCGCCGGCAACGTCGTGCAGTTCATCAGCTACGAGGGCACGATCGTCGCCGGCGACGGACCCGCGGCCGGGCTGGGCAGCCAGAACCTGCCCGTCTCCGAGAGCGCGAGCGCGCCGGTCGGCAGCTCGCTGCAGCTGACCGGCATCGGCCAGGCGGCCGCCGATTTCGACTGGGCCGGCTCCACCGCGCAGAGCTTCGGCGCCTGCAACGCCGGGCAGAGCTTCAACGGCAGTGGCGGCGGCGGTGGCGACGACACGCCGCCGGCGGTCATCGCGACCACGCCGGTCGACGGCGCCGGCGATTTCCCGGCGGCCGGCGATCTGGCCGTGCACTTCAGCGAGCCGGTGACGCTGGCCGGCGGCGCGTTCGCGCTGCAGTGCGCGACCTCGGGCACGGTCACGCTGGACCACGCCGGCAGCGGCGACGTGTTCGCGATCGGCACCGGTACCGCGCTGCACGGCGGCGAGAGCTGCACGCTGACGATCCGCGCCGCGGCGATCGCCGATGCCGACGGCCTGCGGCCCGCGGCCGACACCACGGTCGCCTTCACCGTCGCCGGCGGCGGCGGTGGCGGCAACGGCGACTACTACGGCCGGGTCAACACCAGCAGCCCGGCGCAGCTGCGCTGCTCGCTGCACGCGACGATCCGCGGCCACACCTCGTATCCCTACAGCGGCGGCACCACCAACACCTGGACGATCCTGGAGATCGCCGACGAGGACCCGAACGACGGCAACAGCATCCTCGACGTCTACCGCAACCGCAGCTATGCCAAGGTCAGCGGCCGCGCCGGCACCGGCAGCGGCCTGACCTACAACCGCGAGCACACCTGGCCCAAGTCGCTCGGCTTCCCCGGCACGACCGGCGACAAGGGCCTGCCCAACGCGCCGCACACCGATGCGCACATGCTCTATCTGTCCGACACCGCCCACAACTCGGTGCGCGGCAACAAGCCCTACGCCGACTGCACCGCGCAGGCCAACTGCAGCGAGCTGGTGACCGAGGCCAACAACGGCGTCGGCGGCGGCAGCGGCCTGTTCCCCGGCAACTCCAACTGGAGCAACAGCAGCGGCTTCCAGACCTGGGACCATCGCAAGGGCGACATGGCGCGCGCGGTGCTGTACATGGCGATCCGCTACGAAGGCGGCGCCCACCCTTCGACCGGCCAGTCCGAGCCCGACCTGGAGCTGACCGACGACCGCAGCCGCATCGTCGGCACCTCGTCGTCGCCGGCCTACATGGGCCTGCTGTCGACGCTGCTGGCCTGGCACCAGGCCGATCCGCCGGATGCGCGCGAGCGCGAGCGCAACGAGGTGGTCTACAGCTTCCAGGGCAACCGCAACCCGTTCATCGATCATCCGGAATGGGCGACCGCGGCGCTGTTCGACAGCACCGCCCCGGCAACCTGCCAGCTGGCGGACTGAAGGCGTCGCGTGCCGCGGCGTCAGCGCGCCGCGGCGGGCACCAGCCGGTGCAGGCGCATGCGCGGCCCGTCGCAGGTCTCCGGCGTGGCGTCGGCCTCCGTGTACAAATGGACGCGCACAAGGATGCCGGCCGGGTTGCCGAGGTCGCAGATCGCCAGCCTGCCGGACGACGGACAGCTGGCGACCGCGACATCGCCGTCGGGGCACTGCATGTCGCCGGTCGCGATGTCGGCACCGCGGATGTCCCCGGCCGACAGTTCCAGGTCCTTCGGCGCAGCGGCGAATGCCTCGGTGCAGCGCGCACCGTCCGCGGCCTGGCAGGCGGACAGGCGGACGGCGCGTTCGGGGCGTTCGGGGACCGGATCGACCTTCGAGCAGGCCGCCAGCGGCAGCAACAGCACCGGCAACAGCAACAACGGACGCAATGACGGCATGCAACGGCTCCGGCGCGCAGTGTGGGGGCGGCATCATAACGGTCCGCCTTACAATGCGCGGCTCCCGATCCCTGCCGCATCCGCATGCCCCTGATCGACATCGGCGCCAACCTGACCCACGACAGCTTCGACCGCGACCGCGACGCCGTGCTTGCGCGCGCACGCGATGCCGGCGTGGCGACGATGATCGTCACCGGCGCCAGCCGCGAGCACTCGCCCAGGGCCCTGGAACTGGCGCAGGCGCATCCCGGCCTGCTGTACGCCACCGCCGGCGTGCATCCGCACCATGCGCTGGAATACACCGACGAATGCGACGCCGAGATGCGCGCGCTGCTCGCGCATCCGCAGGTGGTCGCGGTCGGCGAATGCGGCCTCGACTACTTCCGCGACTTCTCGCCGCGTCCGGCGCAGCGCCGGGCCTTCGAGCGCCAGCTGCAGATCGCCGCCGACCTCGCCGACAGGGGCGACGCCAAGCCGCTGTTCCTGCACCAGCGCGACGCGCACGACGATTTCGTCGCGATCATGAAGGACTTCGAGGGCCGGATCGGCGCAGCGGTCGTGCACTGCTTCACCGGCGGACGCCGCGAACTGTTCGACTGCCTCGACCGCGACTGGCACATCGGCATCACCGGCTGGCTGTGCGACGAACGCCGCGGCGCGCACCTGCGCGAACTGGTGCCCAGCATCCCAGCGCACCGGCTGATGGTCGAGACCGACGCGCCCTACCTGCTGCCGCGCACGCTCAAGCCGAGCCCCAAAGACCGCCGCAACGAACCGGCATTCCTGCCGCACATCGTCGAGGCACTGGCGCGCGACCGCGGCGAGGATGTCGGCACCACCGCCGCGCAGACCACCGCGACGGCGACCGCGTTCTTCCGCCTGGCATAGCGTCCGCCGCGGCCTGTCATGGCCGTTTCGACGAGGCACCCGTCGCGCCCGGTCCGATCGATTCGGAGCCCGAGCTCCCGGTCGAACCTTCCAGGGCGGGTCTCGATCCGACATCGCTGCGAACGCCCTGGCGGGTCGAGACCCGCCCTACCGTATTGGCGCGACATTGCGCGGGCTTTGCTCGGCAAATGATCCATCCGCGGCCCAGCGGGATATCCGCAGGCGATCCCGGATCGCGCCTCGCACTCCGCTGTCGGATGAAGAAACGTCGATCCGCCCGCCGATTTACGCACACCGCCACTGATACCAGAATCCGGTACAGGTGAAGGAGAGCGCCATGGCCAACGCAAGCTACCGCACAGAACGCATGTCATCTACTACAAGCAGCCGAGTGAGAACGCGCTGCTGATCGTCCGCATTCTTCACGCGACGATCGATGTGGACTCGGGCGTCGGCGCCTGACGCTTGTGTCGAGCCGTACTGCCAGCGCCGCTGGCCTAGTCCTCATGGCTGTAGAAGGTGTAACCGGAAGGCCGGCGCCCGAAGATGCCGACCACGAAACCGACGGGGAAGGCTTCCTCCACTGTCACCGCAGGCACGCCCCCTCGATTGGCGAGCGCATACGAGCCACCGGGCCGCCACTCCGACAGGATTTCCGCCTTCGCTTGCTGCTCTGCCGCTGCCAGGTCAGGAGCGCGAACAAGTCTGGTCGCAAAGAAGCCAATGATGGCCACACCTTCCGATGACAGATCGATTCCCCGGCCGGACATCATGACTTTGAAATACGGCATCGTGCCCTGCTGCCCGGATGATGGTGTGCACGCCTCCGCTGACGCAAAGACGATCAGGCGTCGCCCTGGTTCCGCGTGGCCGGATTGCGCCTCGGCCAGGCCGCCAGCAGCGCCCACAGCCCGCCGACGCCGGCCACCCAGGTCGCGACCGGGACGCCGGCGAACGTGGGGCCGCCCGCCTCCAGCGCGTACAGCACCGCGGCGACGATCAGCAGGCCCACGCCGAGGATCGCGGCGACGACGCGCTTCTGCATGCCCTGCATCGTCGCGGTCAGCGCGGCGAGATCGTCGGAGCGCATGCGCAGGGTGTGGTCGCCCTCGACCTGCTGCTTGAGCCAGGCATGCAGCAGCCGCGGCATGTCCGGCGCCTGGGTGATCAGTTCGGGCAGGCGTTCGCGGAATTCCCGGCCGAGCCGCTGCGGGCTGTAGCGCTCGACCAGGATGCGCTCGAGCACCGGCCGGGCGACGGCCCAGATGTCGAGCTTCGGGTCGAGCAGGCGGCCGATGCCCTCGATGCTCAGCAGGGTCTTCTGCAGCAGGATCAGCTGCGGCTGCAGGGTCAGCTGGTAGCGCTGCGCGGTGCGGAACAGCTTGCCCAGCACCTCGCCCAGCGAGATCTCCGACAGCGGACGGGTGAAGTACGGCTCGCAGACCGAACGCACCGCGGCCTCCAGTTCGTCGATGCGGATCGTCGCCGGCATCCAGCCGGCCTGGATGTGCAGCTCGGCGATGCGGCGGTAGTCGCGGCGGAAGATCGCCATGAAGTTCTCGGCGAGGTAGTACTGGTCCTCGCGCGAGAGCTGGCCCATGATGCCGAAATCCAGTGCGATGAAGCGCGGATTGACGGTGCGCTCCGGATCGACCCAGATGTTGCCGGCATGCGCGTCGGCATGGAAGAAGTTGTCGCGGAACACCTGGGTGTAGAACACGCGCACGCCCTTGGCCGCGAGCGCCCTGCGGTCGATGCCGGCGGCGTCGAGCGCGGCGATGTCGTCGCTGGGAATGCCGCGCACGCGCTCGAGCGTGAGTACGCGCTGGGTGGTGCGCTCCCACACCGGCGCCGGCACGTAGAGGTCGGTCGAACCTTCCCAGAAGCGCCGCAGCACCGACGCGTTCGCGCCTTCGCGCTGCAGGTCGAGTTCGGCCGCCAGGGTGTTCTGGATCTCGGCGACGACCTCGCGCGGGCGGATCTTGTCGGCGTTGGGATGGGTGCGCTCGACCAGCGACGCGAGATTGCCCAGCAGGGCGACATCGGCAGCGATCTGCTTCTCGATGCCCGGGCGCAACACCTTGACCACGACCTCGCGCCGCGGATGGATGTCGTCGGCCGGCAGCGTCGCCGCGTGCACCTGGGCGATCGACGCCGAGGCCAGCGGCACGCTGTCGAACTCGGCGAACGCGTCGGCGATCGGCATCTGCAGTTCGCGCTCGATGATCGCCAGCGCCACGCTGCCGTCGAACGGCGCGACGTTGTCCTGCAGCAGCGACAGCTCGTCGACGATGTCGGCCGGGATCAGGTCGCGGCGGGTCGACAGGATCTGGCCGAACTTGACGAAGATCGGGCCGAGGTCCTGCAGCGCCAACCGCAGCCGGGCGCCGCGCGACCGTGCGGCGATGTCGCGCGAGGCCCGCGGCACGAACGGACGCGCGAGCTTCAGCCAGCGCTCGGCCGGGGTGCCGTCGAGCAGGTCGTCGAGGCGGTAGCGCAGCAGCACGCGGCCGATCCGCGATGCACGCAGCATGCCCCTCATGCAGCGGCCCCGGCGCGCGCCAGCCGCGACACGCGCACTGCCAGCCGCTCGACATCGTCGCGGACCGCGTCGACGTCGTCGTGGAAAGCGTCGAGTTCCGCGCGCGCAACGACGTCGCGCGATTCCTCGGTCACGTATTCGGCCGCGCTCGCGGCGACGCCGCGGCCGAGTTCGCGCGCCTGGCCCAGTGCGGCGGCGAAGGCATTGGCGACCTGCACGCCGATGACCTCGCCGAACACGCCGACGAAGGGCTGTTGCCAGTCGGGGTCGAAACGCGCGGCCAGACGCTGCAGACGCCGCGCGAGGTCGGCGTCGCCCGACACCCGGACCTTGCCGATCGGCGGCGCGTCGTCGCGGCGCAGGAACGGCAGCTGCGACAGCACGCCGGCCAGCGAGGTGCGCACCGCGAGATCGGGCTCCTGCGTCTCGTCGACGGGCCCGACGACCAGCCGCTCGCCGTCGACGCGCAACTGCAGCGCCAGCGGCGGCGAGGACAGCGTCAACGCGATGCGCTGACCGTCGAGACCGCGCAGCGACGCGCGGGTGTCGGCGTCGAGCGCCAGCGCCTGGTTGAGCGCGGTTTCGAGCGCACGGCCGGCAATCGGCTTGAGCACGGAAAACGGGGAATACGGGAGGTCGGCCATGGCGCATTGTAGCGTCGGGGTGGCGGGCGGAGATGCCCGGCGGAGCCGCGGATGGCGCTGCCGCGCAAGTCGCCGCGGACGCCGCGCGCGATGCAGTTCCATCGACGAAAAAGGTTCTTCTCCGACTCCCTGGATTCCCTGGCCGCAGGTCGGGGCAACGCCACCGACACCTCGTGAATCCTGAGGCCGCGCACGTCGGCCGCGTGGGGCCGACCTACGGGATCAGGGCGACGATCCGCAGCCGCCAACATGGGAGTTGCGCGCGGCCCCGGTCGTTTCAAGAAAAAACCCGCCGGAAGGCGGGCTCTTTCATTCGATGCCTGCGACCGCAGGCGCGGGCGTCAGACCCGTCGACCACGCAGCATCGAGATGACGGCCAGGATCAGGAACACGACGAACAGGATCCAGGCGATATTGGTCGCGGCACCTGCGACACCACTGAAGCCGAGCACGCCGGCGATGATGGCGACCACGAGGAAAATGACGGCGTATCTGAGCATGGCGAGTCTCCGTTGGGCTTGTCGACCAGAAGCGGCCGTGGCGCCACGTTATGCCCGCTCAGGTCGCGATCAGGTGACGGCGAGGCGGTTTCGCCGGCGTCGCCTTCAGCCGGATGATTCCGCCGTGAAGGCCGGTGGTCCGACGCCGCACATCGGACACGCATCAATCCCCGACAGCTTCCATCCCCCTCGCCCCGGGCTCGGGCACGATCTCCACGCAACGACGACGCGCTATGCCGCAGGCGCGCCCGGCCGATACCCGGCCGCCAGCCGGCGCAGGCCTTCCTCGACCGATACCTTCGGCACGTAGCCGAAATCGCGCTGCGCCGGTGCCATGGAATACCAGTGCGTGGTGCTCAACTGCTCGGCCAGGAACCGGGTCATCGGCGGCTCGCCGGACAGCCGCAGCAGCGGCCAGACCACTTCGCAGACCGCGCCAGCCGCGTAGGCGACGCCGAACGGAATCGTCTTGTGCACCTGCGGCGCACCGGCCGCGGCCAGCAGCGCGTTGACGATCTCGCGCACCGTCTTCGGCTCGCCGTTGCTGATGAAATACGCCCGCCCCGCGCAGGCGGCGCCGGGAGCAAGATGGTCGAACGCATCGAAATGCGCCTGCGCGGCGTTGTCGATGTAGGTGGTGTCGATGCGGTTGTTGCCGTCGCCGACGAAGCGCAGGCGTCCGGCGCATGCGCGTTCGACCAGGCGCGGCAGCAACTGCTGGTCGCCCGGCCCCCAGATCAGCCGCGGCCGCAGCGCGACCGTCGCCAGGTCGCCGTCGTTGGCCGCCAGCACGGCCTTCTCGGCGATGGTCTTGGTGGTCGCATACGGCGCCTTGAAACCTTCGCCATAGGGCACGGTGTCGGCGGTGCCGCCCTCGACCGGATGCGTGGCGCGATGGGTCACGCTGGGCGTGGAGGTGTAGACCAGCCGGCCGATGCCGTGCGCACGACAGGCGTCGAGCACGTTCCGCGTACCGACGACGTTGGCCTGGTGGTAGCTCTCGTAGCTGCCCCAGGCGCCGGCCTTGGCCGCGTTGTGGAAGATCGCGTCCATGCCCCGCGCGGCATTGCGCACCGCATCGTCGTCGGCCAGGTCGCCACGGACCTGTTGCACGCCGATGGCATCGAGCCCGGGGTAATGCCCGCGGTTGAAGCTGGTGACCTCATGGCCGCGTTCGACCAGGCCGCGGCACAGCGCCTGGCCGAGGAAACCGCCGCCGCCGGTGACCAGGATCTTCATGCCGTGGATTCCTTCATTTTCTGCATGCGTCAAGGGACCCGTTTCGCCGCCCATGCCGCCAGCTTCTCCCGCCCGATCTTGGCGTTGTGGCGGATGTCGACCGGGAAGCCCGGATGGAACAGGAACGTCGTGATCCGCGCGGTGTGCACGAAGCCCTCGCCGATGTGGCGCAGCTCGTCGGCGATGCGTGGCTGCTCGCGCTTGGCCACGCCCGGCCGCAGCTCCACGCACAGCACCGGCGTCTGCGCGCCCGTCGCGCCGACCCCGACCAGTGCGGTGCGGCGCACGTAAGGATGCACGTTGAACACCGGCTCGACCTGCTCGGTGCACAGCGTGCCGTCGGCGGTGACCACGCGATGGCCCTTGCGGCCGCAGAACCACAGCCGGCCCTCGCCGTCGAAATAGCCGAGGTCGCCCATGCGGTGAACCACGCGCGTGCCGCCGTCCGGCAGGGTCTCGACGATCTTCGCCAGTCGCGTCTGCGTCTCGCGGCCGAAATAGCCGTCGGTCGCGGTCGGGCCGGCGACGGTGATCTCGCCGACCTGGCCAGGCGCGACCAGCAGCGCGTCCGACCACGCGGGAACCGCACCATCGTCGACGCCGATGATGCGGACCTCGTTCGGCGCCACCGGACGGCCGACGCAGGTGCCCGCACCCTGTTCGGTGCGTTCGCGCAAGGCGAGCAGTTCGCGGCCTTCGATGACCGCGACCGGCAGGCATTCGGTGGCGCCGTAGGGGGTCCAGAAACCGGCGCCCTCGGGCAGCAGTTCCAGCATCCGGGCGACGGTGTCGGGCGGCACCGGCGCGCCGGCCGAGGTCACGCGCCGCAGCGTCGGCAGCGGCGCGCCATGGCGGGCGAGTACGCCCATCAGCGCCGGCGAGCCGAACAGCTGGTCGACGCCGAAGCGGTCGATCGCCGCGTGCAGCTTCAGCGGGTCGGCGCTCGCCGGCCGGGTCGGATCCATGTCGGGAATGATCGAGGTCAGGCCCAGCGCCGGGTCGAACAGCGCGAACGGCGGGAACGTCGGCAGGTCGACGCCGCCGGCAGCGATGCAGAACGCGTCGCGCAGCATGGCGATCTGGGCGACGAAGTGCCGGTGCCGGTAGACCACGCCCTTGGGCACGCCGGTCGAGCCGCTGGTGAACAGGATCGCGGCCATGTCGTCGCCGGCCGTCGCGGCGAGTTGCGGACCGGCGCCGGCGCCAGCGCGTTCCACATCCGCCAGCGTCGCATCGCTCAGCACCGCCCACCGCCCGGTGGTGATGCGCACGCGCGCCGACTTCGCCCAGCCCAGCAGCACGCGCGCGAACTGCGCCAGCGGGATGCCGATGAAGGCCTCGGGCCGGGCTTCGTCCAGGCATTGCTTCAGCGCGCGCTTGTCGATGCCCGGATCGACCAACACCGGCACCGCGCCGACCTTGAACAGCGCGAACATCGACAGGAAGAACTCGGGCGTCGGCCGCACCATCAGCACCGTGCGCGTGCCGCGGCCGATGCCGCGCGTCGCCAGTCCCGCGGCGATCGCGTCGCTGCGCGCATCGAGCGCGGCATAGGTCAGCGCCTCGGCATCGGCGTAGCGGCCATCGCCGCCCGGGCAGCGCATCGCGATCCGTTCCGGCGTGTCGCGGGCCAGCCGCGGCAGCGACGCGGCGATGTTGCAGGGCTCGTTCATGGCGGGATTATCGCCTGTCGCCGGCGACGACGTGCGCGGCAAACGCGTCGCGCGACGGGTGAGCGCGGCCGCAGCGCGCATTGGACGGCCCTGCCGCGGTGGCCGACAATCGGACGCCTGCCAGCCCCTGCACCATGCGCGGCGCGAGCCCGATCCGTAACCCGATCCATTCCCCCGTCCCCTCGGACCGTCTTCATCGGAGCCCCCCATGAGCCACCGCTACACCGACGCGCTGCGTGCTTCCACCGGGTCCACCTGGTCGCAGGCGGTGGACCACCGCTTCGTGCGCGAACTGCTGGATGGCCGCATCGACGACGCGGTCATGGCCGCCTACCTGGTCCAGGACCACCGCTTCCTCGACAGTTTCCTGACCCTGCTCGGCGCGGCCATCGCCACGGCCGACACCTTCGGGGCGCGGCTGCGCTTCGGCCGCTTCGCCGGCATGGTCTCGGGCGAGGAGAACACCTACTTTCTGCGTGCGTTCGAGGCGCTGGGCGTCGACGAGGCCACGCGCGCGGCGATCCCCGACACCGCGCCGACCGCCGGCTTCCAGGCGATCATGCGCGAGGCCGCGGCGACGCGTTCGTACGTGGCGACGCTGGCGGTGCTGAACGTGGCCGAGTGGCTGTACCTGGACTGGGCCTCGCGTGCGCCGCAGCCGCTGCCGGAGAATTTCGTGCACGCGGAGTGGATCACCCTGCACGACAACCCGTTCTTCCGCGACTTCGTCGCCTTCCTGCGCGGCGAACTCGACCGCGTCGGCCCCGCGGAGGACGCGGTGGCGCGCGACTTCTTCCAGCGCGCGACGGCACTGGAGCTGGCCTTCTTCGATGCGGCCTACGCGCCGGACGGCGACGCCTGAGCATGTCGCTGTTCGAACGCCTGAAGGCCGCCGCGGCCGACGACTGGAACGGCTACGTCGACCACGCCTTCGTCCGCGGCCTCGGCGACGGCACGCTGCCGCAGGCCGCGTTCCGCCGCTACCTGGTGCAGGACTACCTGTTCCTGATCCAGTTCGCCCGCGCGCATGCGCTGGCCGCGTACAAGGCGCGCAGCCTCGCCGACATGCGCATCGCCAACGCCGGCCTGGCGGCGATCGTCGACGTCGAGATGCAGCTGCACCTGCGCCTGTGCGAACGCTGGGGCCTGTCGGCCGCGGACGTCGAGGCCGGTGCCGAGCATCCGGCGACCGTCGCCTACACCCGCTGGGTGCTCGACATCGGCATGGCCGGCGACCTGCTGGAACTGCAGGTGGCGCTCACGCCGTGCACGCTGGGCTACGCGGAGATCGGCCGCCGGCTCGCACCGCGCGGCGTCGACGCGATCGATGCCGCGCATCCCTACCGCGAATGGATCGGCGAGTACGCCGGCGACGCGTTCCAGCAGTTGGGTCGCGACACGCAGGCCTGGCTGGACGACCTCGGCCGGCGCCACGGCGGCGACCAGCGCTTCGACGCGCTGCTGGCGATCTTCGCCAAGGCCGCGCGGCTGGAGGCCGACTTCTGGCAGATGGGGCTGGACGCCGGGGGCGCCTGAGCAAACCGCATGCAGGCCGGCAATGCGCCGCGCGGGCCTGCGCCCGGGTTCGGGCTAACATGCGCCGATTCCCGATCCCGCGCAGGATTTCCGATGACGATCCGGTCGACCCGACGCGCGCGCCGCGCCTTCTGCTTGCTGCTCGCCTCCGCCCTGCTGGCCGGCTGCGCCAGCACCGGCAAGCCCATGCAGGCGCTCGACCGCGTCCAGTACGCATGGTCGGCGGCGGTCCGCTGGAACGACTTCGACAGCGCCTGGCACCTGGTCGATCCGGCCTGGCGCGAGGCGCATCCGCTGACCGAACAGGCGCGGGAGCGCTACCGGCAGATCCAGGTGACCGGCTACACCGAGCGCGGCGGCGCCCGGGCCGATGCCGCCAGCGCCTCGCGCGAGATCGACATCGCCCTGGTCAACCGCCACACGATGGCCGAGCGCACCGTGCGCTACACCGAGCACTGGCGCTATGACGCCGCCGCCGGCACCTGGTGGATCACCGACGGCCTGCCGGACCTGTGGGCCGGCGAATGAGCCGGTCGGGCGCCGGGGGCGCGGCCCCGGCCTGCGGCATCCCTGCAAGCCCGTAGGCCGGCCCCACGCGGCCGACGCGCGGCGTCATGATTCGCGCGGCGTCGCAGGCGCGGCCCCGCCCGCCGTCCCACGCGACCACGCGTTGGCCATGGCCGGTGCCGATGGGTTCGCCCGGCACGGTGTGCGACAATCGCCGCCCGCTGCCCACCCGCGATCCATCCGTGAACTTCGAAGAACTGCTGGCCTTCCTCGGCCGAAACCAGATGCTGTCGCTGATCCTCGCCGCGCTGACGGCGGCGATCATCTTCAACGAGATCTCGCGGCTGTTCCGCGGCTTCAAGACCCTGCGCCCGGCCGAGCTGACCGCGCTGGTCAATCGCGACAACGCCCTGGTCGTCGACCTGCGTCCGTCGGCGGACTTCGCCAAGGGCCACATCTCCGGCTCGAAGAACGTGCAGATGAGCCAGTTCGACCCGGAAAACAAGCAGCTCAGCGCCGCCAAGGCGTTGCCGGTGGTGCTGGTGTGCAAGACCGGCAGCACCGCGACCGATGCCGCCAAGCGGCTGAAGAAGGCCGGTTTCCAGAACGTCCATGTCCTCGACGGGGGCATCGGCGGCTGGCAGCAGGCCGACCTGCCGCTGGTCAAGGGCAAGGGCTGATTCGGGCCCTGCCGCAGCGGATGCCATAATCGGGCGCTCGATCGGCCAGCCGCCGGCGCCCTTCCCGCCTCATTCAAATTCCTGGAGTTGATGCAATGTCCGAAGAACAAGCGAACGGTGCCGCCGGCGCCAATGGCGCAGCCCCGGCCCAACCGGCCGGCCCGCAGTTCAGCGTCGAGAAGATCTACGTCAAGGACGTCTCGTTCGAGTCGCCCAAGTCGCCCGCGATCTTCAACGAGCAGGCGCAGCCGCAGCTGAACATGAACCTCAACCAGAGCGTCCAGCGCGTCGGCGAGAACGCCTACGAGGTGGTCCTGGGCATCACCCTGACCTGCACCACCGGCGAGGACAACGGCAACTCCGTCTACGTCGCCGAAGTGAAGCAGGCCGGCGTGTTCGGCCTGGCCGGCTTCGACAGCAACACCCTCGACGCCCTGCTCGGCACCCAGTGCCCGAACGTGCTGTATCCCTATGCCCGCCAGTTGATCGGCGAGCTGATCCAGGCCGGTGGTTTCCCGCCGTTCCTGCTGCAGCCGATCAACTTCGACGCGCTCTACGCCGAAGGCCTGCGCCAGCGCAGCCAGCAGGCCGGCGAACAGCCGACCACCGACCAGATCGGCAACGCCTGATCGTGAGTGACCGCAGGACCGCGGTCGCGGTGCTGGGCGCGGGCTCCTGGGGCACCGCGCTCGCCTCGCTGATCGCGCGCAACGGCCATCCCACGACGCTGTGGGGCCGCGACGCGGCGACGATCGAGGCGATCGACACCCGCCACGAGAACCCGCGCTACCTGCCCGGCATTGCGCTGCCGGAGAAGCTGCGCGCGACCACCGACCTGGCCCGCGCCGTCGACGGCGCCGGGCTGATCCTGGTCGTGGTGCCGTCGCATGCGTTCACCGAGACGCTGGAACTGCTGGCGCCGCTGCGCCCCGACGGCGTCGGCGTGTCGTGGGCGACCAAGGGCTTCGAGCCCGGCTCGGGCCGGTTCCTGCATGAAGTGGCCGGCGGCCTGGTCGGCGACGACGTGCCGCTGGCCGTGGTCACCGGGCCGTCGTTCGCCCGGGAAGTGGCCGCCGGCCTGCCGACCGCGATCACCGTGCAATCCGACGACGAGGCGTTCGCGCAGACCGTCGCCGACGTGCTGCATGGCCCGACCTTCCGCGCCTACACCGGCAACGACATGCGCGGCGCCGAACTCGGCGGCGCGATGAAGAACGTGCTGGCGGTCGCCACCGGCGCCGCCGACGGCATGGAACTGGGCCTCAACGCCCGTACCGGCCTGATCACCCGCGGCCTCAACGAGATGCTGCGGCTGAACCAGGCGATCGGCGGCCGTCCCGAGACGCTGATGGGCCTGGCCGGTCTCGGCGATCTGGTGCTGACCTGCTCCGGGGATCTGTCGCGCAACCGCCGGCTCGGCCTGGCGCTGGGCCGCGGCGAGAAGCTCGAGGACGCGGTCCGCGCGATCGGCCAGGTGGTCGAATCGGTGCAGACCGCCGACGAGGTCATGCGCCTGGCCGACCGCCACGGCATCGAGCTGCCGATCTCCAGCAACGTCCGCGACGTGCTGCACGGCGACATCACCCCGGCCGAAGGCCTGACACGGCTGATGGCACGCGAGCAGAAGCCCGAATACCCGGAACACCTGTTCGACTGAAACTCCGGGCCGCAGGCCCGACCGACGCCCCTCTTCCGCCTGCGGGAGAGGGGGGGGACCATCCGCAACGCGGATGGTGGGGCGAGGGCAATCGCCGGCCAGCTCCGATCGACCTCCGGGCCGAAGACGCCAATCGCCCCCATACCGCACACCTGTCATCCCGTAGGTCGGGGCAACGCCCCCGACGCGCGGATCTCAGGCGTCGTCTGGGACGTTGCCCCGACCTACGGGCTTCATTGGTTCCCGGCAAGCCGCAGGGCGGGTCTCGGACCACGCCCGACAGCCACAAAAAAAAACCCGACCCTTTCGGGCCGGGTCGGGTGCGACGTCCGGGGGAGAGAGAGGCGCCGGGGGAAGCGCCGGACGTCGCGGGGGAGCGGTGCTGTGCGACTGCGTGCCGCGCGGCTACCAGGTCAGGCGCGGACCGACGAACCACTGGGTGTCGCCACCCTTGATCAGCTTGATGTCGCCGGCGACGCCGAAGTTCGGCGTGAACTTCCACTGCGCGCCGAGACGGCCGTAGAACTCGCTGTCGAAATCGCTGCCGTAGTCTTCGTAGCCGGCCAGCGCGTAGCCTTCCAGTGCCGGCAGCAGCGCGCTGCGCGCGCCGACTTCCACTGCGTAGCCATCGGCGTCGAAGCCCCGGCCGAAGTCGAGCTTCTGGTAGGCCACCCGCGTCAGCAGGTCGGTGCGCTGCGAGACCTCGCGGTTGTAGCCGACGCCCACGCGCCACTGGTCGCGGTCGAGGCTGCTGTTGTCGACGCTCTCGCGGGTGTAGTCGCCGAAGGCGTGGAAATTGGGGTGGAACGCGGCCGCGCCACGGATCGACCAGCCGTCGGAATCGACATCGCGGTTGATCGGGGCGATGTCGGACTTGCTGACGGAATAGCCGCCCTCGACGTAGTTGTACGACAGGCCTTCGGCGGCATGGGCGGCGAAGGGGAGCGTGGCGGCCAGGGCCACGGCCATCAGGGTGCGCTTCATCGGGGCTCGCTTGGTGTTCGTGTTCGCGGCGTTGCGGAAGAAAGGGGCCGGCCCGGACGGCGGGAGGGGATGGCGCTTCGAGGGGAGGGGAAGCACGACCATCCGGGCCGGTGGATGCATTCTCGGCCCCGCCCGGCAACCGCCGCTGAATATTGAACCGACGAGTTCAGGAACTTTGGCGCGCCGTTCAGGTCAGGCGCCGCCGGCGAACCCCTGCTGCCGCCACGCCTCGAACACCACCACCGCGACCGCGTTCGACAGGTTGAGGCTGCGGTTGTCCGGCCGCATCGGCAGGCGCAGGCGCATGCCGTCGGGCACGCGGGCCAGCACATCGCCGGGCAGGCCGCGGGTCTCGCTGCCGAACAGGAAGGCATCGCCGGCGGCGAACGCCGGCTGGTCGTAGCGCACGCTGTTGCGGGTGCTCAGCGCGAACAGCCGCGGCGGCGCGATCGCGGCCAGCGCGGCGTCGAGGCTGTCGTGGACCTGCAGCGCCGCATACTCGTGGTAGTCGAGCCCGGCGCGGCGCAGGTTGCGGTCGTCGAGATCGAAGCCCAGCGGCCGGACCAGGTGCAGCCGCGCGCCGGTGTTGGCGCACAGCCGGATCGCGTTGCCGGTGTTGGGCGGGATCTCGGGCTGGTGGAGGATGACGTCGAACACGGCAGGCAACCGGGAGGAACGGGCCCGGCATTGTCACGGCGCGGCCGATGCGGGCGCCAGCGCGGGACGACGTGCCCCTACCAGGGCAGGACCCTGCCGTCGGCGTCGAGGAAACGGCCGCTGTCGCCGCCGCCCAGCGCGTCGATCCGCGCCAGCAGCCCGGCCACGGCCTGCGCGGGGTCCAGGTCGGCCTGTTCGCCGCCCATGTCGGTGCGCACCCAGCCCGGATGCAGCGCGACCACGACGATGCCGCGGTCGGCCAGCGCGCACGCCAGTTGCACCGTCGCCATGTTCAGCGCGGCCTTGCTGATCGCATAGCTGGGCGTACCGAAGCGAACGGTCGAGGCGATCGAGCCGAGCGTCGACGACAGGTTGGCGACGCGCGCGCCGTCGACCAGCCACGGCGCCAGCGCCTGGGTCAGCAGCAGCGGTCCGACGACGTTGGTCTGCAGGCTGTCGTCGAGCGTCGCCGCGGCCAGGTGGCCGAAGCGTTCGCCCGAATGCAGCACGCCGGCGTTGTTGATCAGCCGGTCGATACGACCGTCGTCGCCGACGGCCAGCGGCAGTTCGCGCACCAGTTCGTCGCGCGAGCGCGCATCGGTCACGTCCAGCGGCAGCAGCCTGAGCCGTCCGGGATATTCGCCGGCGAGCGCATTGAGCGCCGTCGCCCGGCCCGGCTGCCGGCAGGCGGCGACCACATGGGCGCCACTGGCCAGCGACTGGCGGACGAATTCCAGGCCGAGGCCCCGGTTGGCGCCGGTCACGAGGGTCCACTGCGGCATCGCCATGCTCCCGCTGCATCGAGATCCGGCAACTGTAGCGCCGGAGTCGTGACGGCGCGGGCACGCCATCGACGCCACACATGACCTGTGACCGGTGCACACCGGCGCCCGGCTGGCTACGATGCGGATTCCGCATTCATCCCGTGCAAAGGATTTCCATGTCCGCTGGCCTCCGCCGTTCCGCCCCGACCGCCTCCGCCCCGCGCAAGGCCCTGCTGGCCCTGGCCACCGGGTTCGTGCTCGCCACCGCCGGGCTGACCCTGCCCGCGTTCGCCCAGGCGCCGGCCGCCACCAGCGTCGACATCCCCTACGAGACCTTCACCCTGCCCAACGGCCTGCGCGTGGTGGTGCATACCGACCGCAAGGCGCCGATCGTCGCGGTCAACATCTGGTACCACGTCGGCAGCAAGGACGAGCCGGCCGGGCGCAGCGGCTTCGCCCATCTGTTCGAGCACCTGATGTTCCAGGCCAGCGAGAACCATCCGGGCGAGTTCTTCGACCCGTTCAAGCTGGTCGGTGCGACCGACCAGAACGGCACCACCAACACCGACCGCACCAACTACTTCCAGAACGTGCCGACCACCGCGCTGGACATGGCGCTGTGGATGGAATCCGACCGCATGGGCCACTTGCTCGGCGCGGTCGACCAGGCGGCGCTCGACGAGCAGCGCGGCGTGGTCCAGAACGAGAAGCGGCAGGGCGAGAACCAGCCCTACGGCCAGGTCTGGGACCGGCTGACGCGGGCGCTGTATCCGAAGGGCCATCCGTACCACCACGGCGTCATCGGCTCGATGAACGACCTCAACGCGGCCGCGCTCGACGACGTCAAGCAGTGGTTCCGCACCTGGTACGGCCCCAACAACGCGGTGCTGGTGCTGGCCGGCGACATCGACGCGGCGACCGCCAGGCGGCAGGTCGAGCGCTACTTCGGCGACATTCCGGCCGGTCCGACGATGGCCCAGCCCGCGGTCGACGTCGCCAAGCGGACCCAGGACACCCGCGAGACGATGGAGGACCAGGTGCCGCAGTCGCGGATCTACCGGGTGTGGAACGTCGCCGAGATCGGCACGGTCGACATCGACCGGCTGCAGGTGCTGGCCAGCATCCTTGGCGGCAGCAAGTCCTCGCGGCTCGACCGCCGCCTGCTGCACGACGACAAGCTGGTCGACAACATCAGCGCCGGCGCGTGGGCGTCGCAGCTGGGTTCCAGCTTCGGCATCATCGCGACCGTCAAGCAGGGCGTGGACCCGGCGACCGTCGAGGCGGCGATCGACGAGGAACTGCGGCGGCTGATCGACGAGGGCCCGACCGCCGAGGAACTCGAGCGCGCCAAGACCGGCTTCCGCGCCAGCTTCGTGCGCGGCATCGAGCGCATCGGCGGCTTCGGCGGCAAGGCCGATGCACTGGCCGAGTGCACCGTCTACGAGAACGACCCGGGCTGCTTCCGCGCCTCGCTGCAGAACGTCGCCGACACCGGCGCGGCCGACGTGCAGGCGGTCGGCGGCAAGTGGCTGGACGTCGGCAGCCACACCATCGTCGTCGTGCCCGGCGCGCGCACCGCGCTGGAGGAGGAGCCGGCGGTCACCCCGGCGCCGTTCACCCCGCCGGCGCCCGACAGCCGCTACCGCACCCTGCCGACCACCGTCGACCGCAGCGCCGGCGTGCCTAGGACCGAGCGCTTCCCGGAACTGAAGTTCCCCGAGCAGCAGCACGCGACGCTGGCCAATGGCACCCGGGTGATCCTGGCGCAGCGCCACGACATCCCGGTGGTGCAGCTGAGCTACGAGTTCAACGGCGGCTACACCGCCGACCTCGGCCGCACGCCGGGCACCGCCAGCTTCACGATGAGCCTGCTCGACGAGGGCGCGGCCGGCATCGGCTCGCTGGACTTCGCCGACCGCGCCGAGGCGCTCGGCGCCAGCCTCGGCGCCGGTACCTCGCTGGACGGCAGCAACGCCTACCTGTCGGCGCTGAAGGAGAACCTCGACCCGTCGCTGGCGCTGTTCGCCGACATGGTCCGCCGGCCCAACTTCGACCAGGGCGAGATCGACCGCATCAAGGCGACCTGGATCGCCGGCATCGCCCAGGAGAAGGCCCGCCCGGCGACCGCGGCGATGCGCGTGCTGCCGCCGCTGCTCTACGGCGACGGCCATCCCTACGCGATCCCGTTCACCGGCAGCGGCACCGAGGCCGCGATCGCCACCCTGACCCGCGACGACCTGGTCGCCTTCCACCGCGACTGGGTGCGCCCGGACGGCGCGACCCTGATCGTCGTCGGCGACACCACGCTGGCGGAGATCGTGCCGCTGCTGGAGAAGCACTTCGGCGACTGGCGCGCCGAGACGCCGGCGCCGGCGCCGATCGCGGTCACCGACGTCGCCCGCCCGCAGGCCGCGCGCGTGTACCTGATCGACCAGCCCGGCGCGGTCCAGGCCAACATCTTCGCCGGCCAGGTGGTGCCGTCGAACCGCGATCCCGCGTCGGTGCGCTTCGACATGGCCAACACCCTGATCGGCGGCGACTTCACCGCGCGCCTGAACATGAACCTGCGCGAGGACAAGCACTGGTCCTACGGCGTCCGCAGCTCGGCCAGCAGTGCGCTCGGCCAGCGGCCGTGGCTGGTGTCGGCACCGGTGCAGATCGACAAGACCGCCGAGGCGATCGCCGAGATCCAGCGCGAGCTCGGCGACTTCGCCAGCGGCAGCCGCCCGGCCACGGCCGCCGAGCTGACGCGCGGCCAGGCGATCCAGACCCTGAGCCTGCCCGGCGCCTACGAGACCGCGCGCGCGGTGCTGTCGACGATCGGCGGCAACGTGCGCTTCGGCCGGCCCGACGACTACGTGTTCCAGCGCAAGGCCGAGGTCGAGGCGCTGACCACCGCGGAGATCGGCGAGGCCGCGAAGACCATCGACCCGGCGACGCTGACCTGGGTCGTGGTCGGCGACCTCCAGCAGATCGAGGCGCCGGTGCGCGCGCTCGGACTGGGCGAGGTGCAGGTCATCGACGCCGACGGCAGGCCGGTCGCGAAGGACTGACCGCGCCGCCGCCGGCCACCGGTTCTGGTCCGCTCAGCCGATGCCCGCCACAATCGGCGGGCATCGTGCCGTCCGGCACGTGTTCCAGGTACGCCTTCCCGTTCCGCCCGCCCCTTCCGGAGCCTTCCCGATGCGCAAGTTCCCGCTGATCCTGCTGCTGTCCCTGTCCGCCGCCGGCTGCACCTGGGTGCACATGGCCCCGGGCGCCAGCGCCGTGCGCGTGGTCAGCGCCGCGCCGACCGGCTGCGACAAGCGCGGCGAGGTCGAGGTCTCGGTCAAGCACAGCATCGCCTTCGTCGAGCGCAACCCGCTACGTGTGCGCGAGGAACTCGAGACCCTGGCGCGCAACGAGGCGCCGGGCCTGAACGCCGACACCATCAGTCCGCTCGGCGAACCCGCCGCCGGCAGCCAGCGCTTCGCCGCCTGGCACTGCGCCCGCTGAACACGCCGGACCGCCCGCAACGAAGCTCGTGACGGACCGCCGCCGCGATTGCGGGCGGGTGGCCGCATGCGTCGCCCCGCCGAAGCGGGTACCCTATGCGGCTCTCTTGCCTGATTCGGCGGCCAGCCCATGCTTTTCGAACACGTTGCCATCGCCGGCCTCGCCCATGTCGATGCCCCGAACCGCGTGACCAGCGATGACATCAACGCCCGGCTGAAGCCGACCCTCGACCGCCTCGACATCAGGACCGACGTGCTGCAGGACATCGCCGGCATCCATGCCCGGCACCTGTGGGACGACGACATGCTGGCCTCCGACGCCGCCACCCAGGCCGGGCGCAAGGCGCTCGCGGATGCCGGCATCGACGCGTCGAAGCTTGGCCTGCTGGTCAACACCTCGGTCAGCCGCGACTATCTGGAGCCGTCCACGGCCAGCATCGTCGGCGGCAACCTCGGCATCCCCGATACCTGCCAGAACTACGACCTCGCCAATGCGTGCCTGGCCTTCGTCAACGGCATGGACGTGGCCGCGCGGATGATCGAGCGCGGCGAGATCGACTACGCGATGATCGTCGACGGCGAGACCGCGAACCTCGCCTACGAGAAGACCATCGAGCGCCTGCTGCGCCCGGAGACCACCGAAGAGGATTTCCGCAACGAGCTGGCGACGCTGACGCTCGGCTGCGGCTCGGCGGCGATGGTGCTGGCGCGCGCCGAGCTGGTGCCCGACGCCCCGCGCTACCGCGGCGGCGTGACCCGCTCGGCGACCGAGTGGAACACCCTGTGCCGCGGCAACCTCGACCGCATGGTCACCGACACCCGCATGCTGCTGATGGAAGGCATGAAGCTGGCGCAGAAGACCTTCGTCGCCGCGCGCGAGAAGCTGGGCTGGGTGGTCGAGGAACTGGACCAGTTCGTCATCCACCAGGTCAGCAAGGTCCACACCGGCGCGTTCGTGCAGTCGTTCGGCATCGACCCGGCCAAGGTCCACACGATCTTCGGCGAGCACGGCAACATCGGCCCGGCCTCGGTGCCGATCGTGCTCAGCAAGCTGCGCGAGATGGGCCGCCTGAAGAAGGGCAACCGCGTCGCCCTGCTCGGCATCGGCTCGGGCCTGAACTGCTCGATGGCCGAGGTGGTGTGGTAAGAACCGCCGGCACCGCCAACGTGTATAGATTTTCCGGATAATCCATACACGACAGAAGCGATCTGTCTGCTTGTCCGGGAGTTGCCTCGCACGACGCCGCAGGCCTCACGGCGGGAACTCAGAGGTTGAAAGTAGATCGAATGCCTTCGCGAGAGCGTTGCCGGGCGTCCGCGGCAAGGCGCGCTGGGCGAAAACAAGCGCGTTTGGCGCGCCAAATGACCGCAGATCACAGGTCGAGAACGCCCCCGACATCTTCTGAATCCAGCCACCGCGCAGGTCGGCCGCGTGGGGCCGACCTGCGGGGTATCAGGGCGACGATCCGCAGCCACCACCACGGGCGTTCGACGGCGGTCGCAGTCGGCGGGCGAGACTCTCAGCCTTTCAATCTTCCGCCGCCCCACCCGTCCCGATCAGCGCCTGCAGTTCGGATTCGAGCAGGTTGATGCGCGCCGACAGCTGCGCGGCCTCCTGCGGGCCGACGTGGACCAGGCCTTCGAGCAGTTCCGACAACTGCAGCAGCCGCACGCGCTGTTCGCGCACGTCCAGCCGCGTGCGCCGGGCCTGCAGGTCGCCGGCCGCGGCCTGCAGCGAGGCGCTGCGGCGGTAGCGCTCGCGCAGCATCAGGTGCAGGCGCGCGGCGACGCGGCAGTCGGCGTCGCGCCATGGCTCGGCGCAGCCGCGCACGGTCTGGTGCCAGGCGGAGAAGCTGGTGCGCGGGCCGATGCGGTCGCCGCTTTCGTCGATCTGCAGCGGCGCATCCGGGCTGCCGGCCCAGCGCACGTCCTCGATCTGCTCGCAGCGGAAGAAGAACAGCCATTCGCCGCCGAACGGATCCAGTGGCACCGCGAGCACGCCGGCCAGCCCGTCGGCATCCGCGCCGCCGGCGCACCAGTCCTGTGCCCGGGCGGTGGCGGCGATGCCGTTGCCGCCCGCGTCGCAGCGCGCCACCCAGTCCATCAGGCCCGGCAGGTGCGCGACATCGGGGGTGCGCCCGGCGGTATGCCAGCGGCCCGACTGCACCAGGCCGACGCCGTCGCTGTCGACGGTGCGCCCGACCAGGTCGAGTTCGCCGGCCAGCGCCAGGCGCGGCTCGCTGGCACCGTCCAGGCGCTGGGCCAGGACGTCGCGGATCTCGCGCGCATTTTCCTCGAGCAGGAACGCCGCCTTCTGCTCGCGCGCGGCCACCCGCATCGACACGAACAGGCCGAACAGGTCGGCCGCGGCGCGCACGCCCGGCGGCACTGCGCGCGGCGCGCGGTGATGGCAGGCGATCAGGCCCCACAGGCGGCCGCCGGAGATGATCGACAGCGACATCGATGCGGCCACGCCCATGTTCGCCAGGTATTCCAGGTGCACCGGCGACACGCTGCGCAGCGCCAGCTGGCCCAGGTCGAGCGGCGCGCCGGCCTCGTCGCGATCGGGTACCACCGGCACCGGTGCATAGCCGGCATCGGGAATCACCCGGATGCGGTTGCGCAGGTACAGCGCGCGCGCCTGCACGGGAATGTCGGATGCCGGATAGCGCAGGCCGAGGTATGCCGGCAAGGCCGAGTCGCGCGATTCGGCGATCACCTCGCCGGCGCCGTCGTGGCGGAAGCGGTAGACCATGACCCGGTCGTAGCCGGTCAGCGCGCGCACCTGTTCGGCGACGCGCTGGTGGAAGTCCTCGAGGTCCTCGCTGGCGGCGACGCGCGCGATCATCGCCTGCGCGACGACGGTCGGCGAGCGTTCGCCGGTGCCGCGCGGCTGCGGCTCGATCTCGATGTGCACCAGGCCGTCAACGACATGCACGCTGACGTCGCACAGCTGCGCCATCGGCCCGATGTTGCCGACCGCGGCGCGCTGCGACGGCGCGCCGGGCTCGCCGAAACCGATGGTCTCGGCCAGCGCCTCGATCAGGTCATCGGTCAGGAAGCCGCGCAGCGACTGGCGCAGCATGCGCACGGCAGGCGTGCCGGTCAGCGCCTCGATGTTCGCCGAGACATGGTGGATGGTCCAGTCCGGCAGCCGGCAGCTGATCAGATAACCGTGCGGCTGGATCGCGCCGGACAGGTGGATCGGCTCGTCGGCGCAGGTCTGCAGCGCGCGTTCGAAGTCCGCGCCGATGCCAGGGGCACTCATGCGTGGACCGCCACGGCGGCCTGGCCGGACCTCGCGTCCGCGGCGAAACTGCGCGCGAAACACGCGGCGACCGCGGCGAAGGCATCCAGCGCGCCGCGCGTCAGCGCCGCAAGCTGCCGCGCATCGCCGCTGTCGAAGCCGGCCAGCCGCTGCTGCACCGTCGGCCAGTCGTCGCTGTGCGCATGCTGCGCCAGGAAGCACGCGCCGGATTCCCGGGTGTGGCCGAGCGCACGCACGTCGCGCAGCAGCCGGCGCGCACCGAGGCTGCTGCCTGCCATCACGTAGTCCCAGCCGGTGCGCTCGCCGGCATCGTCGATGGCCGCGCGGGCCTGCGTTGCCGGCAGCGGCGACAGCGCCAGCGCCACGAGATCCCGCGCCAGCCATGCCGACTGCCGCGGCGGCCGGCCGGTCGCGGTCTCGAAGTCGATCGCGAAACGGTGCATGCCGACGAGATAGCGCGGATAGGCACCCGCCTCGCCCAGCCCGCGGGCGAAGCGTGCATCGATGCGCGCATGCGCCTGGGCCGTGGCCTCGCGCAGGCGATGGCGGACATCGGGTGCCTGCGCGAGGCGCTGCGGGAAACCGGGCGTTGTCATCCGCGCATCATACGCACGCGGGCGCAAGCATCCGTTCGCCATGCCGCAGAGCCACGCCGTCGCCAGCCGTCGCCGCGCCCCGCCGGACGCGACCCACTAGAATTGCCGGCCTGCCCCGCAAGAGCGCCGCTGCCGATGCCGTTCCCCGACTACGACTTCACCGACCACTTCCTCGAGGTGCGGCCGGGCATCCGCATGCATTACCTGGACGAGGGCCCGCGCGACGGCGAGGTCGTGGTGATGCTGCATGGCAATCCGTCGTGGAGCTACTACTGGCGCCACCTCGTGCACGGCCTGCGCGACCGCTACCGCTGCATCGTGCCCGACCACGTCGGCATGGGGCTGTCGGACAAGCCCGACGACGCGCCGTCGGCGCTGCCGCGCTACGACTACACCCTCGGCTCGCGGGTCGAGGACCTCGGCACCCTGCTGGCGCAGCTGGGCATCGACGGCCCGGTCACGCTGGCGGTGCACGACTGGGGCGGCATGATCGGCTTCGGCTGGGCGCTGTCGCACATGCCGCAGGTGCGACGGCTGCTGATCACCAACACCGCCGCGTTCCCGCTGCCGGCCGACAAGCCGATGCCGTGGCAGATCGCGCTGGGCCGCGACTACACCGTCGGCGAGTGGATCATCCGCGGCTTCAATGCGTTCTCGGCCGGCGCCTCGTACCAGGGGGTCGCGCGGAAGATGCCGGCCGACGTGCGCCGCGCCTATGTCGCGCCGTACGACAGCTGGGCCCACCGCATCGCCACCGTCCGCTTCATGCAGGACATCCCGCTGGGACCGCGCGACGAGGCCTGGCCGCTGCTCGAGGCCGCCGGCCGGCGCCTGCCCGATTACGCCGACCGCCCGGCCTTCATCGGCTGGGGGCTGCGCGATTTCGTGTTCGACCGCCACTTCCTCGACGGTTTCCGCAAGGCGCTGCCGCGGGCCGAGGTGCACGCCTTCGACGATGCCGCGCACTACGTGCTCGAGGACAAGCACGAGGTGCTGGTGCCGGCGATGCGCGCCTTCCTCGACCGCAACCCGCTGTAGGGCGTCCGCGCGGCCGGTTCAGGCCGCGATCGGCGGCTGCGTCGGCCGCGGCGGGCTGCTGCCGTCGTCGGGATGGTCGTCTTCGTTGGCGGCGGCGTCACGCCAGGCCCAGTCGCGCTCGGACAACAGCGGCAGTCCGTGCGCGGCGCGCGAACGGTCGCACTGGCCGCTGCGTTCGCCGAACTCCAGCGACGCCGGCACCGCCTCGCATACCGACGGCCGTACCGGGTGGATGGTGCAGCGCGAGTAGCGGCCGATGTCGGCGTCGAGGGCGATGCAGCGCGGATGCGCCTGCGAGGTGCCGCGCATGACCCGCTCGTGGGTGCGCAGCGGCTCGGTCAGCGCCAGCGGCACCCGGCCGCCAAGCCCGGGATCGGCTTCGCTCCAATGGAAACTGACGCGGAAGTACGCGCAGCAGGCACCACAGGTCAGGCACGGATGCGACATGGCGCGGCCGGGTCGGGAGAAGAAGGGAAGCTGCGGATTCTTGCCGCGCGCCAGGCCGGGCGCAAGCGCCGGCGGCCGCAGGGGCATCGCCATCCGGGCGCCGTTCAGCGGCGCGCGATCGCCACGTAGCGCGAACGGCACTCGGTGGCCACGCCGCCGCCGGGCAGGGCCACGGTCGAGGCCAGCGTCACCCGCGCCCGGCCACGCGTGCGCAGCGTATCGGCGAACGTCTCCCAGTTGCCGTCGTCGGCCAGCGTCGACTCGGCCACCAGGTCGGCGTGCAGCGGCGCGAGGTAGCGCACCTGGGAATCGGCGACATAGACCTCGGCATCGAGGCCGGCCTGCTCGACCCGCAGCGTCACCAGCCCCCAGGCGGCCAGGGTCATCAGCGACACCAGGCTGCCGCCGAACGCCGACCCCTTGTCGTTGACGTGCGCCGACAGCGGCGCGTGCAGGCGCAGGCGCTGGCCGTCGTAGCCGTCGACGCGCAGTTGCATCACCGCCACCGGCGGCATCGAGCGGTAGTGCGCTTCGAGCGCACGCAGGGACTGGTCCAGCGTCATGAAGATCCTCGGGGAAGGGGCGGAGTGGGGGCGGCGGGCCGGGCAGGCGCGGCCCCGACCCGCGGCACCGGACTTGCGGCGCCCATGCGGCAACCACCAAGCTTGCGCCATGCACACTGCGCCGGCCGCCCCGCAACTGGCGGGATACTACGTCATCTCGCTGCGGCCGCGCGGCGGACACGCGCCGCTGCGCCGGGCGGCCGCGCGCCTGGGCGCGCGATTGTTCGCGCTGTCGCCATGGCGCATCGCCCGGCACGACGATCCCGCGACCCGCGCCGCGTTGCGGGCGGCGACCATGGCCGACCGGGTGGTGTTCACCAGCCCGGCCGCGGTCGCCGCCGCGGCACGGCTGCAGCCGCTGGCGACCGCCGGCGCCGGGACATGGCTGGCGGTCGGCAGCGGCACCGCGCAGGCGCTGCGGCGGGCCGGCGTGGACACGGTGGTGGCGCCGACGCGGATGGACAGCGAGGGCCTGCTGGCGCTGCCGGCCATGCAACTGGCGCCGGGCGACAGCGTCGGCCTGGTGACCGCGCCGGGTGGGCGCGGCCACATCGCCGCAGCGGTGGCCGCCGTCGGCGCGACGCTGCGCCGCGCCGACGTCTACGCGCGCGTGCCCGTCGCCGTGTCCGACGCCCGCGTCGCGGCGCTGCTGCGCTGCGACGGGCCATGGCTGCTGCCGCTGAGCAGCGGCGAGGCGCTGCAGTGCGTCGATGACCAACTGCCCGATGCCGCGCGCGCGCGGCTGCGCGGCGCCCGGGTGCTGGCCGCCAGCGACCGGCTGGCCGCGCTGGCACGGGAACTGGGATTCAGCGACATCCGCCGCGCGGCCGATGCCCGGCCGGCATCGCTGCTGGCGGCGGCGCGCCCGCGCTGAGGTTGGCGGCGGCGCGGGCCCGGAAACCGGCAGGAGCACCCCCTTGGGCACGACCCGCATCCAACCTCGCACCAATCCCGTTCGCGCCCGTGGGACGCTCCTGCGCTGGAAGCGCCTAGGGTCTGCACCAGCTGTCGGCCGCCGGACCGGCGCCGTACTGTCGGGATATCCGTCCAGAGGTGCGCGCCATGAGCCTGTCCCCGCTTTCCGGCAACAGCAGCCCGATCGACCACTACCGCGACTACGGCCTCACCCCGCTGCAGGCGGCCTCGACCCAGGCGCGTGCACCGGTGCCGGGCGTCGACACCAGCGCGGGCTGGCCGAAGGGCGACGGCACGTTCGCCGACTCGGTGCGCGGCACGACCCCGCAGCCGGAGCGCGACCTGCATTTCGCGCTGATGGCCAACGACAGCTACACGCTGGCCGGCCCCGACGGGGTCACCGGCACCGCGGCCGAGGCCGAGCTGCAGGCCGCCGGCTGGACCCGGCTGACGCCCAGCGAGGACGGCAGCCACCTGGTCGATGCCCAGGGCAACCAGATCCCGATCTCGGCCGACCAGCTGCACGATGCCGAGACCGGTTTCGACGCGGCGATCTACCAGAACGCCGAAGGCCAGTACGTGGTCGCCTACCGTGGCACCGACAACTGGGCGCTGACCGGGCCGGGTGGCGATTCGCGCGCCAACGGCGGCCAGGGCCTCGGCATGGAGACCGCGCAGTACTCGCAGGCGATGGAGCTGGCCAACCTCGCGGTCGACACCTTCGGCGAGGGCAACGTCGCGATCACCGGCCACTCGCTGGGCGGCGGCCTGGCCTCGGCGGCGATGCTGGCCTCCGACACCCCGGGCGTGACCTTCAACGCCTCGGGCCTGAGCAACAACACCCTGGCCTCGCTCGGCTTCAATCCCAACGGCGCGCGCAGCGACCTCGCCGACAGCGGCCAGATCCGCCGCTATGTCGTCGACGGCGATCCGCTGACGCTGGCGCAGCAGGACGTGCCGGTGCTGCCGATCCTGACCGTGTCCCCGCCCAATGCGGTCGGCCATGAACTGCGCATCGACCCGCCGGCCGGCATGGGCCGGCTGGACCTGGGCGGCCTGCACGGCGGCGGCGGCGACAACCCCTCCTACGTCGAGGCGCTGCGCGAGAACACCGCCTACCGCCCGGCCGACCTGTCCGGCACCAATCTCGGCCTGGCGCTGAGCACGGTGGAGAACATCGGCGAGCACGGGCTCAACCAGCTCGGCAGCGTGATCGACGGCGTCGCCGGCATCTACAACGACGGCCGTGCGACGGTCACCGACGTGGTCGACGGCATCAGCGACGCGGTCAACGACGACTTCGGCAACGGCGACTACGTCAGCGGCGGCCTCAGCATTGCCGGCGACGTGGTCGACGGCGTGGTCGGGCTGGCCGGCGACGTGGTCGGCAACACGCTCGACACCGCGGGCGACGTGGTCGAGAACGTCGCCAACCTCGGCGGCAGCGTGCTGCGCGACGTCGGCGACCGCACCGGCCTCGACGCGCCGTTCGACGCGCTCGCCACCGGCGTCGAATGGACCGGCCGGGCCGTCGACAACGTCGCCGACGCCGTCGGCGGCGGCGCGCAATGGGGCCTGGACAAGATCGGCGACGGCGCCGAATGGCTGCTCGACAGGACCGGCGACGGCGCCCAGTGGCTGACCGACCGGACGGTCGAGGGCGCGCAGTGGGCGGGCGGCAAGATCGTCGACGGCGCCAGGTGGACCGGCGAGAAGGTCGTGCAGGGCGCCGAATGGGTCGGCGACCGCGCCGTCGATGCCGCCAACGCGGTGGGCGATGCCGCGAGCTGGGCCGGCGGCAAGATCGCCGACGGCGCCGGCTGGGTGGCCGAGAATCTCAACCCCTTCAACTGGGGCCGCTGACGGTCCGGGCACCGGCCCGGATGCCGCCCGCATCGCCGCGTTCGCGATGATGCGGGCGTCGTTGTCACGACAGGTTCGACGACCGGACGCTAGGCTGGCCGCTTGTGCCGTTTGCAGGGCGACGCCATGATGGATTCCGCTTCCCCGCTTTCCACGCCGGCCCGCTGCCGCGCGCTCGCCTGTGCGCTGCTGATCCTCGCCACCAGCGGCGCCTGCGCCAGACAAGGACATTCCATGAGCCGTGACCAGTTCGCCGATCCCGCCGCCGCGCAGCTGGCCCAGGCCGCCGCTGCCGGCGACCTGGCGCAGGCGAAGCAGCTGATCGCCGATGGCGCGAACCCGAACGCCGCCAACGCCGACGGCACGCCGCTGCTGCAACTGACGATCCTGCGCGGCGACCGCAAGGGCTTCGAGACCCTGCTCGAGGCCGGCGCCGACCCGGCGGCCGGCAGCGCCAGCGGCAATACCGCGCTGCATGTCGCGGCGATGCAGGACGACCGCCGCTGGCTGCAGGCCCTGCTGGGCCGCGGCGTGTCGCCCGACACGCCGAACACGAAGAACGGCGAGACACCGCTGTTCGCCGCGCTGGAGGCGCGCAACGACGCCAACATCCGGCTGCTGCTCGATGCCGGCGCACGGGTCGACGTCGCGGACCGGCACGGCGCCACGCTGCTGCACAAGGCGGCGCGGATCAATGCCACCGCCTGGGTCCTGCGCTTCCTCGAGGCCGGCGTCGACCCGGCCGCGACCGACCGGGCCGGCGTCACCTTCCAGCCGTCGTTCTTCCGCGCCCGCGACGCCGTGCTGTCGGCCGACGCCCGCCGCGACCGCGCGAAGGTCCGCGACTGGCTGGTCGCGCACAACGTCCCGGTGGAATCGCGCGGGGATTGATCCGCGCCCCGCTCCGTCGAGCGAAGCCGCACCCGTCGGCCGCGTGGGGCCGACCTACGCGGGACCGCCTTTCCCGGACCCTGGAAAGGAACCCGTTTTCAGCCGCCCCGATCGCAGGTCGGAGCAACGCCCCCGACGCCGGATCCGAACCTGGCTCAGGGCCAGGCCGGCGGGTCCGCGCGCCACGCGGCGAACACCTCGGCCAGCACCGCGCGGTCGGCATCGCGCCAGTCCGGCAGCAGCTGCGGGAAACGCGCCGGGTCGCTCCACAGCTGCGGCTCGGTGCGCACCGCGGCGGCATACCAGCGCACCGCCTCGGGTTTGCGGTCCAGCCGCCACAACGCCAGCGCCAGCGTCGGCGGCGCCCATGCCGGCCTGACCAGGCGGCCGTCGACCGCCTGCGCCCATTGCGCCAGCGCCGCGTCGGGCGCGCCGTCGCGGTACAGGTCCCAGCCGTAGTTCCACTGCACCTGGGCGCGCAGCGTGGAGCGCGGCGACAGGCCCGCCAGCAGCTGGTCGTACAGCGCGCGACCGGTGCCGGTGCGCCCCGAACGCATCAACGCATGCGCCAGCTGCGCACGCGCCTGGTCGGCATTGCGCGCGTTGCGGTCGATCAGCGTCTGCAACCGCGCATACGTCGCCTCGTCGTCGCCCGCGATGGCGACCACCGGCGTGGCGACGCGCGCGTCCTCGTCGAAATAGAACTCCGCCGGCGCAGGCAGCGACTGCGCCGAAACCGTCGTCGCGGCCAACAGCAGCCCGCACAGCACCAGGCCGGACATCGGCCACGAATATCGCGTCATTGGATCCCCCATCGCACACATGCCGCGGCCCCGATTGTACGGTGACGCGTGCAGCCCACGACCGTGACCGGAGTCGCAGTCCATGCTGCAATGCACCGTCGGCAGACGTTCCGCGGCCCATTTGCCGCCCATGGGGCCGCTCCGTAGCGGCACCGTAGCCCGCTGCTACAATTTTCCGTTGCCTGCCCTGCCCCATGCCGTCCGGCGCTTGTGCCGTGGCCCGCCAGCGACCGGTGGTCGCAAGCCAGAGTCCGATCGACATGACCAGCACCGCCGAACTGTCCTCGCCCGCCTCGGCCGATACCGGCCTGACCCACGGCGTCAGCGATCCCGACTACACGCTCGAGCACAAGTACACCCGCACCGAGGGCCGGATCTACCTGTCCGGCGTGCAGGCGCTGGTGCGGCTGCCGCTGATGCAGCGGTTGCGCGACGCCGCCGCGGGCCTGAACACCGGCGGCTTCATCTCGGGCTACCGCGGCTCGCCGCTGGGTGGCTTCGACCTGGAGCTGTGGCGGGCGAAAAAGTACCTGGCCGAGGCCAACGTCAAGTTCCAGCCGGGCCTCAACGAGGACCTCGGCGCGACGATGGTCTGGGGCACGCAGCAGACCAACCTGTTCCCCGGCGCGAACGTCGATGGCGTCTATGCCATGTGGTACGGCAAGGGCCCGGGCGTGGACCGCTGCGGCGACGTGTTCAAGCATGGCAATGCGGCGGGCACCGGCAAGTTCGGCGGCGTGCTGGCGCTGGCGGCCGACGACCATGCCTGCCGCAGCTCGACGCTGCCGCACGGCAGCGAGGGCGAGTTCACCAGCGCGATGATGCCGATCCTCAACCCCGCCGGGGTCCAGGACATCCTCGACCTGGGCCTGCTCGGCTGGGCGATGTCGCGCTACACCGGACGCTGGGTCGGCTTCAAGACGATCGCCGAGACGGTGGAATCGTCGATGTCGGTCGACGTCGACCCGTTCGGCCTGCGGATCGTCACCCCGGACGACTTCGAGATGCCCGCGGGCGGGCTCAACATCCGCTGGCCGGATCCGCCGCTGGACCAGGAGATGCGCCTGCACCGCTACGCGGTCAAGGCCGCGCAGGCCTTCGCGCGCGCGAACGGCATCGACCGGATGGTGCTCGACACGCCCGGCGCGCGCCTGGGCATCGTCACCACCGGCAAGAGTTATCTCGACGTGCTGACCGCACTTGAGTACCTCGGTCTCGACGAGGCGACCTGCCGCGCGCTCGGCATCCGCCTCTACAAGGTCGGCATGACCTGGCCGCTGGAGCCGGTCGGCATCCGCGCCTTCGCGCGCGGCCTGCAGGACATCCTCGTGGTCGAGGAAAAGCACGGCTTCATCGAGGGGCAGATGAAGGAGCTGTTCTACAACTTCGACTTCCGCCTCGAAGGGGGCGGACGCCCGAGCATCGTCGGCAAGTACGACGAGTCCGGCGAATGGATCCTGCCGAGCACCGGAGAGCTGACCCCGGCGACGATCGCCGGCGTGATCGCGCGGCGCCTGCTGCGCTTCCTGCCGGGCGACGGCGACCAGGCCCGCCGCATCCACGAGGTGCTGCGCTGGATGGAGGCCAAGGAGGGCGAGCTCGCGCTGCCGCGCGCGCAGTTCCCGCGCGTGCCGCACTACTGCTCCGGCTGCCCGCACAACACCTCGACCACGGTGCCGGAAGGCTCGCGCGCGCTCGCCGGCATCGGCTGCCACTACATGGTCACGTGGATGGACCGCAGCACCGACACCTTCACCCAGATGGGCGGCGAAGGCGTGACCTGGTGCGGGCAGGCGGCGTTCACCGATACCCCGCACGTGTTCCAGAACCTCGGCGACGGCACCTATTTCCACAGCGGCTCGCTGGCGATCCGCCAGGCGGTCGCGGCCGGCGTCAACATCACCTACAAGATCCTCTACAACGACGCGGTCGCGATGACCGGCGGCCAGCCGGTCGACGGCACGCTGACGGTGCCGCAGATCGCGCACCAGGTGCGCAGCGAGGGCGTCGACGTCATCGCACTGGTCAGCGACAACATCGGCAAGTGGTCCAGGCGCGAGCTGTTCCCGTCCGGCGTCGAGTTCTTCGACCGCCGCGAGCTCGACGCGGTGCAGAAGCGGCTGCGCGAGGTCAGGGGCACCAGCGTGCTGATCTTCGACCAGACCTGCGCGACCGAGAAGCGCCGGCGCCGCAAGCGCGGCAAGCTGCCGGACCCGGCCAAGCGCGTGATGATCAACACGCTGGTCTGCGAAGGCTGCGGCGACTGCGGCAGGAAGTCGTTCTGCGTGTCGGTGCTGCCCAAGGAGACCGAGTTCGGTCGCAAGCGCGAGATCGACCAGAGCAACTGCAACAAGGACTATTCCTGCGTCGAGGGCTTCTGCCCGAGCTTCGTCACCGTGCACGGCGGCAGCCTGCGCAAGGGCAGGAAAGTGTCGGCTGCGGAGAAGCTCGCCGACCTGCCGCAGCCGACGTTCGCCAGCGACCTGTCGCAACCCTGGAACATCCTGATCACCGGCGTCGGCGGCACCGGCGTGGTCACGATCGGCGCGCTGCTCGGCATGGCCGGGCACCTGGAGGGCCGCGGCGCGACCGTGCTCGACCAGACCGGCCTGGCCCAGAAGGGCGGCGCGGTGACCACGCACATCCGCATCGCGCGCGCGCCGTCGGACATCCACGCGGTGCGCATCGCCGCCGGCGAGGCGGACCTGGTGCTCGGCTGCGACATGGTCGTGGTCAACGACTACTGGACGCTGTCGAAGATCCGCGGCGACCGCTCGCAGGTCGTGCTCAACACCTACGAGGCGATGCCCGGCACGTTCACCACGCGACCGGACATGCAGTTCCCGGCCGCGGACATCGTCGCCGCGATCCGGCATGCGCTCGGCGGCAACGCGCCGCTGCAGATCGATGCCACCCGGCTCGCGACCGCGCTGATGGGCGACGCGATCGCGGCCAACCTCTTCATCCTCGGCTACGCCTGGCAGCGCGGCCTCGTGCCGGTCTCGCTGGAGGCGCTGATGCGCGCGGTCGAGCTCAACGGCGCCGCGGTCGAGATGAACAAGACCGCCTTCGCCTGGGGTCGCCTGGCCGCCGTCGATCCGGATGCGGTCGATGCCGCCGCGGGCCTGGTGCGCAACGCGCCGACCGCCGCCGAACGCACCGTCCACGAACTTCCCGTGCTGCCGCCGGGAGGATGGGAAACCAGCGAATGGGGCGCGACGTCCGCGCCCAAGCCGGAACAGGCGGCCGACGGCCGCCCGCCGATGTCCCTCGCCCGCACCGCGGACGATGGGACGACGGCCGGCCCCGGCGCCCCCATCGCCTTCCTGCCGCTCGACGACGCGCGCCTGTCGCGCTCGCTCGACGAACTGGTAGCGCGCCGCGCCGCATTCCTGACCGACTACCAGGACGCCGCGTACGCCAGGCGCTACACCGACTTCGTCGCCCGGGTGCGCGATGCCGAGCAGCGCCGCGCTCCCGGCTCGACCGCGCTGTCGGAAGCCGCCGCGCGCTACCTGTTCAAGCTGATGGCCTACAAGGACGAGTACGAGGTGGCGCGGCTGTACACCAGCGGCGATTTCCGCCGCAGGCTCGAACAGCAGTTCGAGGGCGACTACCGCGTCCACTTCCACCTCGCGCCGCCGCTGCTGGCGAAGCGCAACGACAGGGGCGAGCTGGTCAAGCGCGAGTACGGGCCGTGGATGTTCAGGGCCTTCGGCGTACTGGCGAAGCTGAAGTTCCTGCGCGGCGGCATGTTCGACATCTTCGGCTACACCGCGGAGCGGAAGATGGAGCGCCGCCTGATCGACGGGTACGAGGCGACCGTCACCGGCCTGCTCGACACGCTGGATGCCGGCAACGTCGACCTCGCCGCCGAGATCGCCAGCGTGCCGGAACACATCCGCGGCTACGGCCACGTCAAGGAAGCGCAGCTGCACGCGGCGAAGGCGCGCGAGGCCGAACTGCTGCGCGAGTGGCGCAATCCGCTGCGGGTGGTGCAGGTCGAGGCGGCCTAAGGATCCGCAGCGGATCGGCCAACCGCTACGGACCGGACGGTTCGTGTTCTGCGCTGGCCCGGCGCCGCCGCGTCAGCGGCCGGCGCAGGCCAGGCCGGTGTCGCTGGCCGCCGCGGTCCACGCCTCGTCGCGGAACAGGCGGCCGCATCCGGCGGCGAAATACGCGCTGCCCGCCGCCGCATCGCCGCGCAGCTGCCAGGCCAGCCACGCCGTCAGCGGACCGAGATAGCCGGACACACCATGCCGGCAGCCGGGCGAGAACCATCCGCAGCCGGGCTGGCCCTGGATGTCGTTGTGGTCGGCATCGACCAGCGCGCCCATCGCCTTGACGCGTCCGGCCGGCACCGCATCGTAGTAGGCGCGCACCGACTGGTACGGCGGGTCGGTCGGCGCATCCTGCAGCGGCGGCGCAATGCCGTCGCGGGTGCCGGTGAGCAGCAGCACGCTGGTGCCGTCGGGCATGTCGAGCGGGATGCGCTCGCAGTCGCCCGGCCGGCACAGCTGCTGGCCCGGCAGGTTGACCGCGACCGCGGTGCGCAGTTGCCCGTCCATCGCCATCAGCGCGTTCATCGCGCCGCCGGCGCCCTGCGAGTGGCCGGCGACGCCGATGCGCTGCGCGTCGATGCGACCGGCCAGCGGACTGGCGGGGTCGGCATCGGCGCGCAGCGCATGGTCGACCGCATCCAGCAGCGACTGGCCGTCGGCGGCGCTGTTGTCGTGGCTGACGATCACCACGAATCCCCACGACGCGATGTGCCGCAGCAGGTGGTCGTACTTCTTCGGCGACGCCCAGGTGCCGACGCCGAAGGCCAGCAGCGGCAGCCGCGCGGCGCCGTCGTCGGCCGCAGGCAGGTAGAGATCGAACGGATGGCCGCCGCTGTCGCAGCAGCCGGCCTCGCGCAGCACCTCGACCGCGTGCGGGCCGGGCTGGCTGAAGTCGGGTTCGGCGGCGGCGGCCCCGGCAGCGGGCGTGGCGCCGGCGCCTTCGGCGGCAATGACGGTCGCCGGCACGGCGAGGCACAGCATGAGGATGGTCGCGACGGCATTCGGGAAACGAAGCATGTCGGCGCCTCCATGGAGGAAGGTGCCCCGGACCCTAACGCCGTCCGCGCCTGCTGGATGAACTGCAACGCAATCCCGGTGCCGAGCGCCCACGGGCGTCACGGATGCGGCGTGATCTTGTGCGGCCTGATCTTGTGCAGCCTGACCTCGTGCGGCCTGACCTGCCTGCAGTGGCGCGGGTCCGGCTCGCGAGACCGCGGACCGCGCAAGCGGCGACCGGAACGGATCGGACCCGCGGCGGGTCCGTTGCCGGGCCTTCGATGGCGCCCGGCGGCGGCCGCGTCAGGCGTGCGACCGGCGTCCGACGCCCAGCCTCTCAGTCGGGCTGCCGCGCGAACACCAGTTCCTGTCCGCCCTGCAGCAGCGTGACCTGCTGCGCCGCGCCGTCGTCGGGCGCGAACACCAGCGTCGCCTCGACCTCCGCGGGATGGAAGCGGGCCGCCGATTCGGCATGCAACGCCAGCGGCGGCTGCCCGGACAGCTGCGCGTGCAGGCGGCCGTCGTCGAGGAACACCCGCAGCGTCAAGGCGTCGTGCGCATAGGTCCCCGTCACCCGCGCCAGCGCCTCGGCCGGCAGGTCCACGCGCGCGCGTTCGTCGGGCAGCGGTTCGTCCGTGCGCGGCACCGGCTCGCCGTCCCCGTCGCCGTCGGCGGAGAAGCGCATGCCGGTGACCGCGCCCGCCGCGTCGCGCTCGATCCACAGTCGCGCCAGGCTGTCCGCGAACACGTAGTCGTCGGGCGCGGCCGGCACCAGGTCGAAGCGCCGGCCGCCGCTGCGCTGCGAGGTCAGCCGGCCGTCGACCACGCGCAGCACCCGCGTGGTCTCCGCGTCGATGCGGTAGACCCCCTCGGCCGACTGCAGCAGCGCGGGGTCGACATCGGCCGCGACCGGGTCGGGATATGGCGCGCCGAGCGCGAACGCGGCCAGGCGCCGTGCCACTTCACCGGGGGCGAGCCCCGGCCGCGGATTGTCGGTGTTCTGCAGCACGGCCACGGTCAGGCCGCTGCCGGGCAGGTACATCAGGTGGGTGGCGAAGCCGAAGATGCCGCCGCCGTGTTCCAGCAGCCGCTGGCCGCGCAGCGTGCCGACGACGATGCCGAAGCCGTAGTGGCCTTCCTCTGCCGCCTTGCCGGCGGGCGTGGTCATCGCCCGGTAGTGCGCGGCGTCGAGCACCCGGCCGTGGTGCAGCGCGCGGTTCCAGCGCAGCAGGTCGTCGACGCTGGACACCAGCGCGCCGGCCGCGTGCGGCTGGGTCATGCTCAGGTAGCGGGCGACGGCCGGCGCATCCGCATCGCCGGTATAGCCGCGCACGTGGCCGGGGATCACCGCGGCCGACTCCAGCCCGTAGCCGGTCCGGGCCATGCCCAGCGGTTCGAAGAAGGCCTGCCGCAGGTAGTCGTGCCACGCCTGTCCGCTGGCCGCCTCGATCACCGCGCCGACCAGCACGTAGCCGGAATTGTTGTAGCGGTAGCCGGCGCCCGGCGCGAAGTCCGGCGGCTCGTCCTTGAAGGTGTCGATGAGCTGCACGGTGTCGAGGTCGCGCTGGATCGGCCCGTCCATGACGCCGGGGATTGCGGTGTAGCTGCGGATGCCCGAGGTGTGGTCGAGCAGCATGCGCACGCTGATCCGCTCGCCGTCCGGATAGTCCGGCACGAACCGGGTCAGCGGATCATCGAGCGACAGCCTGCCGTCCTGGGCCAGCTTCAGCACGCCGGCGGCGGCGATCTGCTTGGTCACCGAGCCGAGCCGGAACACCTGCGCGGCGGACAGCGGCACGTCGAGTTCGAGGCTGGCGCGGCCGCGCGCGTCGCGCACCAGCACCTCGTCGCCACGCGCGACCAGCACCGCCGCGCCGGCACCATCGGCGGGATACGCGGTCTCCATCAGACGCGCGGCATAGGCCGCCACTGCGGCCTTGTCCGGCGGATCGGCGGCGAGCGCGGAGACCGGCCACAGCAGCAGTCCGGCGAGCAGTACGGGCAACAGGCGGCGCATGAGACGGCACTCGGTTGGCAGGTCGTCGCGCGAGCATGCCAGTTCCGGTGCCGCGCGTGTTCTCAGGCCGGCCGCAGCAGGCGCAGGCCGAACAGGTCGTCGGCGTCGTTCCAGCGTTCGTCGACCGCCAGGCCCGCTTCGCCGGCCAGCGCGGCGAACGCGGCGTCGCTGTACTTGCAGCTGTACTCGACCAGCATCGCCTCGCCGGCGGCGAAATCGAAGGCATGGCCGCCGACATGCACGGTCTGGGCGCGGTCGCTGACCAGGGTGGTCTCGATGCGCATGCGCGCGGGCACGTATACCGCGCGGTGATGGAAGCCGCCGAGGTCGAAGTCGCTGCCGATCTCGCGGTTGAGCCGGGCCAGCAGGTTCAGCGTGAACGCGGCGGTGACGCCGGCACGGTCGTTGTAGGCGGCCTCGATCCGCGCCGGGTCCTTGTCGAGATCGATGCCGACCAGCGCGCGGCCGTCCGCGCCCATCGTGCGCCGCATCGACGCCAGCAGCCGCACCGCATCGCCGTGGGCGAAGTTGCCCAGCGTCGAGCCAGGAAAGAACACCAGCGTGCGCCGCGCGCTGCGGGCCGCCACCGGCAGCGGCACCGGCCGGGTGAAGTCGGCGCACACCGGCAGCATCTCGATCGCCGGGAACAACGGCGCCAGCCGCGCCACGCTGTGCAGCAGCATGCTGCGCGAGATCTCGATCGGGGTGTAGGCGACCGGCGCGTCCAGCCCCTCGAGCAGCAGCTCGGTCTTGCGCCCGCTGCCGCTGCCGAACTCGACCACGTGCGCGCCGCTGCCGACCGCGCGCGCGATCGCCGGCATGCGTGCCTCCAGCAATGCCAGCTCGGTGCGGGTGAGGTAGTACTCGGGCTGCCGGGTGATCGCCTCGAACAGCTGCGAACCGCGGTCGTCGTAGAAGTACTTCGACGGCAGCTGTTTCGGACTGCGCGACAGGCCGGCGATGGCGTCGGCGAGGATGTCGTCGGGCCGCGGCTGCAGGTCGGTCAGCGCGGCCTCGGCGCGCGCGGTGGCGGCACTCATGCCGGGTCCCGCGCCAGGCGCAGGCCGGCGAACTGCCAGCGCGCATCGGAGGGAAAGAAATTGCGGTAGCTGGCGCGCATGTGGGTGCGCGGCGTCGCGCAGCTGCCGCCGCGCAGCACCCACTGCCCGCACATGAACTTGCCGTTGTATTCGCCCAGCGATCCGGGCCACGGCCGGAACCCCGGATACGCGGTGTACGCGCTGGACGTCCACTCCCAGACATCGCCGAACATCTGCCGCAGGCCGGCCCCGTCGCCGGCGTGCGGATGCAGGCGGCCGTCGTCGGCGAAATTGCCGGCGACCGCGAGCCCGGTCGCCGCCTGTTCCCATTCCATTTCCGTCGGCAGCCGCGCGCCGGCCCAGCGCGCGAACGCATCGGCCTCGAAATGGCTCAGGTGGCACACCGGCGCGTCGGGCTGCAGTGTGCGCCAGCCTCCCAGGGTGAACTCGCGCGCGTGGTCGTCGTCCCAGTACAGCGGATGCGTCCATTGCCGCCGCTGCACGGTGTCCCAGCCGGCGCTGAGCCACAGTGCCGCGGTGCGGTAGCCGCCGTCGTCGACGAAGTCGCGATACTCGCGGTTGCTGACCGGCCGGCTGGCCAGCGCATGCGCGGTCACCAGCGCGCGATGCCGGGGCGATTCGTTGTCGTAGGCGAACGCGGCCGCCTGCGGCCACGGCGCGGCCCCGATCCGGACGATGGCCTCGTCGCGTTCGATCCAGCGCATGCCCGCGCCGGAGGTACCTGTTTCCGGGATTGCCGGCGTTTCCGGCAGGTCCGCCCGGTAGGCCGGCGCCAGCGGATTCGACCAGAACGCATGCTTGATGTCGGTCAGCAGCAGTTCCTGGTGCTGCTGCTCGTGCTGCAGGCCGAGTTCGACGATGTCGAGCAGGTCGGCAGGCGGCGTCGGTCCGTCGAGCCAGGCCCGCATGCGGTCGTCGACGACGTCGCGATAGTCCAGCACCTGCGCCAGCGTCGGCCGCGACAGCAGGCCGCGCCGCGGCCGCGCGTGCATCGGCCCGACGCTCTCGTAGTAGCTGTTGAACAGGAAATCCCACTGCGGATCCACGGCCCGGCAGCCGGATCCGGCCATCAGCGCGAAACGCTCGAAGAACCAGGTGGTGTGCGCGAGATGCCACTTCGCCGGGCTGGCGTCGTCCATGCTCTGGACCATCGCGTCCTCGGCGCCGATCGGCGCGGCCAGCGCGCGGGTACGCGCACGCACGGCATCGAAGCGGGTCCGCAGCGAGGCGACGCGCGCCGCGAGTTCGGGGCCGCGCGCGGCCGTGTGCACAGGCGGATGTCGTGTCATGGCGCCATGCTTGGACAGGCCGCGTGACGGCGCCGTGGCGTTGCACGCATTCAGCGGCGCGTGTCCGTGACGCCGCAACGGCGCTGGTGCTGCACATCGCGCCGGCCCGCCGCGGTCTTCATGCGGCAGACCGTCCGCTGAACCGGAACCGGCGCGCGCGGCGGCGATGCGGAGAAGTTGCGATGCAACTAGCGGAAAAACGACATGCCGCTTACATCCGCGCATCGAGACTGGCGGCGCACACAAACGACACGACAGACGAGGAGATTCTGATGCAACGCATGGCACTCCCCCTGGTCGCCGCCGTGGCGCTGGCCTTTACCGCGTGCGGCAACGATCCGCCGCCGCCCGACGTGACCCCGGTCGATCCGCCTGCGGATACCGCGCCGCCAGCCGCCGATCCCATCTACGACGAGCCGGCGCAGCCGCCTGAGCAGCCGCCCATCGATCCGGCGCTGCCGCCAACCGATCCCGAGCAGCCGCCGATCGATCCGACCGATCCGGCGTCGCCACCCGAGACGACGCCCCCCGTGGTCGACGACACCGTCGGCGACGCGTCCGAATTCGAAGAGGTACCCGAGTTCGAGAACGACGACACCGTCCCACCGCCCAGTCCCGCGTCCTGACGGGCGCACTCTCTCTCCGACTGTGGCTCTTGCCGTCCGCTTCCCCGAGCGGGCGGCTTTTCTTTGGTTGTTCATCGATGCCCGGAGGCGACGGCCGCCCCGGTTCGGCCGGGCGTCGGGGACGTTGCCCCGACGTTGCTCAATCGGCGCCGCGGACCGCATCGCTGGCGGCGCGGCGGGCGTGGAACTCGCTGTCGTCGTCCCAGCGCGGCCAGCCGTCGCCGTCGGCGAGCGCGGCGGCCAGCCGGTAGACGGTGCGCGTATCCGCCGTCGGGCCGGCCATGTCCCAACTGGCGTCGAACGCGTCGCCGGGCTGGTGGTAGCGGTGCGCGAAGTAGTCGGCGCGCGCGGCCCGGCCGCCTTCGACGCCACCGTCGAGCTGGTCCATGCCCGGGCCGATGGTGATCGCGGGGACGCCGGCCTGCGCGAACGCGAAATGGTCGGCGCGGTAGAAGAACCCGGCCTCGAGATTCGGATCCGGCGAATAGGTCCGGCCATCGACGGCGGCAGCCGCCACGAGGTCGCGCTCCAGCGAGACCCGGCCCACGCCCCACGACGAGATGTCGCGCGTCTCGCCGTCCGGGCTCCACATTTCCATGTTCAGCACCCCGGCGGTGGTCTCCAGCGGCCGCAGCGGATTGGCGGCGTAGTAGGTGGCGCCAAGCAGGCCGTTCTCCTCGGCGGTCAGGGCGATGAACAGCAGGCTGCGCGCCGGACGCTCGCCGGCGGCGAACACCCGCGCCAGCTCGATCAGCGACGCGACCGCGGTGGCATTGTCGACCGCGCCGTTGATGATGGCGTCGCCGTCCTCGCCGGCAGTGCCGATGCCGAAACTGTCCCAGTGCCCCGACAGGATCACGGTCTCGTCCGGACGCGACGCGCCCGGCAGCACGCCGAGCACGTTGTGGGTGGTGATGCGGTCGCGCTCGACTGCGAAGGCGACGTCCAGCGTCGCCCCGTCGATGACCTCGCCGCGGAAACCGGCCTGTTGCGCGCGAGTCTTCTCGGCCTCGAAGTCGCGGCCGGCGTCGCGGAACAGCTGCTCGGCGACATGACGCTGCATCCAGCCGCGCATCGGCAGGTGGTGGCGTCCGGCATCGGCCCGCACGATGTCGTACTGCGGGCCGGCGCGGCCGTTGCGCACCGTCGCCCACGGATACGCCGCGGGCGCGGTCTCGTGCACGATCAGCACGCCGGCGGCGCCGCGGCGCGCGGCCTCCTCGTACTTGTAGGTCCAGCGGCCGTACCAGGTCAGCGCGCGCCCGCCGAAGCGGCCCGGCGCGGTCTCGAAGTCCGGGTCGTTGATCAGCACCACGACGACCTTGCCGGCGACGTCGAGCCCGGCGTAGTCGTCCCAGTCCAGTTCGGGCGCGGTGATGCCGTAGCCGGCGAACACCAGTTCCGCGCCGCGCAGGTCGACGCTGCCGTCCGGATGCAGGGTCTCCACCGCAATGTCGTCGCCGTTGGCCAGCGCGCGCGAGGCGCCGCCGACATGCAGCTGCGCGCGCACCGGACCGACGATCGTGCTGCGCTCCAGCGTCACCGCCTGGGTCCAGCCGCCGTCGTCGCCGGCCGGCTGCAGCCCGGCCTTCGCGAATTCCCCGCTGATGTAGGCGACCGTACGGCGTTCGCCCTCGGTGGTCGGCGCGCGGCCCTCGAACGCGTCGGACGCCAGCACCGACAGGTGCCGCGCCAGGTTGTCGGCGGAAATGCCGCCGCCGGGGATCGCAGTCGCTGCGGAATCCCGCGCCAGGCCGGTCGCGGATGGGGTACAGGCCGATACGGCGAGCGTCAGCAGGCAGGCATGCAGCAGGGATCGGGCCGGTCGTGTCATCGGGGGTTCCTTCGTCGTGGACCCGAATGATGCCGCAACTGGCGCCATGCGCCCGCGATTGGCTACAGTGATGCACGCAACCCCCAGGAGAATGCGATGTCCCGACGCAACCACCGTCCGCTGCCGCAGGCGCTGATCGCCGCGACGTTCGTCACCATGCTCGGCCTGGGCGCCTGCACGCCGGGCGACGAAGGCTTCGAGGAGGAAGCCCCCGCCGAGACCGCGGCGGACGCCGACACCGGTGCCGGCACCGCGATCGAGACCGACGCCAGCCATGCCGAGATCGGCGGCGACAGCCCCGCGTTGCCGGCCGCCTCCAGCGGCGACTCGGCGACGCCGTGCGACACCGAAGCGGTGCAGGGCCTGATCGGCCAGACCGGCAGCGAGGAGATTTATACCCGGGCGATGCAGGACAGCGGTGCGAAGCAGTTCCGCGCGCTCGGCCCCACCGACATGGCGACGATGGACTTCCGCGAAGACCGGCTGAACATCGATCTCGATGCCGACGGCAGGATCACCGGATTCCGCTGCGGCTGATATCGCCGCCACTCGGTTCCGGCATCCCCGCATCCCCGTCAGCCGCGGGGACCGGTCATCCGGCGCAAGGCGAAGGATCCGCCTTCGCATCCGCGCCGCGACCCGGTCGCAACGCGCGGGTCGAGCGCCAGCCCGCGGCGGCGGTCAGTCGTCGCGGCGCGGCCGGAAATCGATCGGCTGGCTGCTGCGCTCGCTGCTGATGCGGCCTTCGCGGACGCGCTCGCAGTCGCGGGACACCGGCTCGCCGGGCTGGTCCGGCCGGCTGGCGCACAGCGGGTTGGCATCGACGGCGGCGTTGGTGTCGCGGTACTCGGCCGAATGACAGCCGGCAAGCGCGGCGACCAGGGCCAGCGCGGACAGCGTGGAGACGCGGATCATCGGGAAATCCTGTCGTGGGCAGGTGGCCTGCGGTGGGCTGTCATCGTGACAGCACCGGTCCCGGGATGCACCACCGGCGCGAGCACGTCGGCCAGGTGTCTTTGCCGCCGCCGGAACCAGAGTCACCATGCCCCCGCGCTGCGCGAGGCACGGCACCGTCATCGAAGCGATTCGATCGGGAAACGCGCTAGCGTGATGCGAACAGGCGGGTGACGTCGACGGCCAGTTGCTCGACCGCGTTGCCGAACTCGCCATGACCGCCGCCGGCATAGGCCTGGCCGCCCTGCGCCAGTGCGCCGGCAACGTCGCGGGCGATGCCGGCCGCCTGCCCCAGTCCGGTGCCCAGGCCGCGGTCGAGTGCGGCCGCGGCCTCGGCGGCGGTGCCGAAATCGCCGCGGGTGACGCCGTCGACCAGCCCCCGTGCCGCCGCCTGCACATCGGTCAGCGAGCGCGCGATCGCGCCGATGTCGGCGATATCCGGCGCACGGCCGTTGGTCAGCGCGCCGGCGGCGAAGCTCGACAGCGCGTCCTGCACCGAGGTTGCCGCGCCGGGTACGCGGCCGGCGAACTGGTCGATCGCCAGATTGGCCAGCGGCTGCATCGCCGCCGGCAGGTTGTCGGCGACCGCGCTGCGCGCGGCATCGGCCAGGCTGCCGCCGGTGAGGCCGTTGACGACGCCCATCACCGCGCCGGGCAGGCCACCGGTCAGGGCGCCGACAACGGCTGCACCGACGATCCCCTGCAGGTCCTTGGCATCGATGCCCAGCGCATTGGCCAGCCCGTCGAGCGCACTGTCGAGCCCCAGCGCGTCGGTGGCGGCGCCGAGCGCACTGCTGATCGCGTCGCTCAGCGCATCGACCGCCGCGTCGACCGCGCTGCCGATCGCGTCGGCAGCTGCGGATGCGGCGTCCGCAGCGCTGCTGCCCCCGTCATTGCCGGCGCCGCCGACACCACCACTGCCATCGCTCATGACACACCTCGTCGCTCGGAAACCTGTGCGGACCACTCTAGGCAGCGGCGATGTCCGCGCACAGCTGGTGCAGACCCGAGGTCGCCGCGACCGGCCCGTGCGACCCGTCACAGTTCAGGCCCTGCGTGCGCCGGCCTAGGGTCAGCCCGGAATGATCGCATCGGCGGCGCGCGGGAGACTCGAGGCCTCCTTCCTGCACGCGCCAGGTGCCGCCATGAGCTCGATTGCATCCCTGTCCGCCGCTTCCGATCCGCGCCAGGCCGGCCAGGCCGACACCGCCGCCCGGTCCGGCGGCAGCTACTCGGTCGAACGCGGCGACACCCTGTCGGCCATCGCCCGGCGCAACGGCACCGATGTGCAGAGCCTGCTCGCGCTCAATCCGCAGGTGCGCAATCCGGACGTGCTGTATCCGGGCGATGCGCTGGCCTTGCCGGCACGCGACAGCGTGAGCGTGCGGTCCGGCGATACGCTGTCGGGCATCGCGACCGCCAACGGCACGACCGTGCAGGCGCTGCTGGCCGCGAATCCGGGGATCCGCAATCCGGACCTGATCCATGTCGGCCAGACCATCGTGCTGCCGGGGTCGACGGGCGCGACGCCGCCGGCCACCCCGCCGTCGCCGGTCGATCCGGCGCCCGACGTCGACGCGGCGCCGCCGGTGCGCGGCGACGGCGACCACGTGCCCGGCGGCCTGTCGGAACAGTACGAAACCGGTGGCCGCGGGCCGGGCACGGTGTCGACCGGCAACGGCGATCTCGGCGGCGTCTCCTACGGCAGCTACCAGCTGGCGACCAACATGGGCCGCCCACAGGAATTCCTGGCCAACGAAGGCAGCCGCTGGGCCGCCGAGTTCGGCGATGCGGCCCCCGGCACCGCGGCATTCAGCGACGCCTGGCGCGGGATCGCCGCGCGCGAGCCGGAGGCGTTCGCGGAAGCCCAGCACGACTTCATCCAGCGCACCCATTACGACGTGCAGGTCGCCCATGTGGAGGGCAGCGCCGGCGTGGACCTGTCGACGCGCTCGCCCGCGGTGCAGGACGTGGTCTGGTCGACCGCCGTGCAGCATGGTCCGAACAGCAACGTGATCACCCGCGCGATCGCCAACGTCGAGGCGGGCGGCCTCACGCCGGACGACGGCGTGGCCTACGACCGTGCGCTGATCGACGCCGTCTACGACGAACGCGGCCGCCGCAATGCCGACGGCAACCTGGTCTACTTCAGCGGTTCCTCGGCGAACGTCCAGGCCGGCGTCGCCCAGCGCTTCGTGGACGAACGCGCCGACGCCCATGCCATGCTCGATGGCCGCTGACGCAGGGACGACGCGCGCCGGCGCATGCTCTGCGGCCACCTCCGACCGGGTCATCCGCATGCGCCCTCCCGCCCTGCTCGCCGGTGCCTGCCTGGCACTGGCGCTCTGCGCCTGCAACGCCGAGCCGCCGGCCGCCACGCCCATTGCCGCGGCGGCGGCGCCGGACGATGTCCGCACCGACGTTGCCGCACCGTCGCCCGCCGGCCGCTACCGCATGGCGGACACGCACCAGGGCACCCTGACCCTGGTGGACGAGGGCGCGGGATACTGGCGCGTCTCGCTGCATGGCGGCAGCGCCGCGGGCGACGGTGCGGCAGCGGCGGCCGACTGCGAGATCCAGGCACGCGGCACGTTGCGCGACGGCCGCATCGACGCGGCGGTGGTGCCGTTCGACGGAGAACTGATGTCGGTCAGCCAGGCCGACCTCGACCGGCAGCCGGCCACCGTCACGGTCGCGCTGGACGGCGAGCTTGCCGATGTCGCCACCGATTTCGCGCTGTGCGGCATCGGCGCGGAATTGTCGGGACGCTATCGACGCAACGACAACTGAAACGCTATCGCGATGCGCGGCCCTCACGGGTCGCGCTGTGCGGCGTCGGTGCGGAACTGTCGGGACGCTATCGACGCAACGACAACTGAAACGCAATCGCGGTGCGCGGCCCTCACGGGTCGCGCTGTGCGGCATCGGTGCGGAACTGTCGGGACGCTATCGACGCAACGGCGACTGAAACGCAATCGCGGTGCGCGGCCCTCGCGGGTTGCGCCATGCGGCGTCGGCGCGAAATTGTCGGGACGCTACTCCCGCAGCGGCGATTGACCGGTTCCCGCCCCTGCTTCCCGCAGCGCGCGCAGGATGCGCATCCCGGCGCGGCCATCGTCCGGCGTCAGCCCGAGGCGGCGCTGTTCGGCCTGGATCGCACGCCGGGTGTTGCTGCCGATCATGCCGTCGACCTCGCCGATGTCGTGGCCGCGCGCCAGCAGCAGGGTCTGCAGTTCGCGGCGCTGGATGCGCGACAGGCCGGGGTCGTCGGTCGGCCAGCTCGCGACCAGGCCGGCGCCGCCGCGCAGGCGGTCGGCGAGCAGCGCGATCGCCAGCGCGTAGCTCTCGGCGGCGTTGTAGGAGTAGATCGCGTCGTAGTTGCGGAACGCCACGAACGCGGGGCCGTCGCGCCCCGTCGGCACCAGGATCGCCGCCTGCCGGTCGCCGGCGGGCAGCGCGCCGCCGTCGACCCGGGTCACGCCGCGTGCGACCCAGTCCGACAGCGCACGGCGCTTGCCGCGCCCGGCCTGCGACAGGTCGAAACCCGCCGGCAGCCTGACCTCGTAGCCCCAGGGCGCACCGGTCTGCCAGCCGGCACGCTTGAGGTAGTTGGCGGTCGATGCCAGCGCGTCGGGGATGCTGTCGACCAGGTCGCGACGGCCGTCGCCGTCGAAGTCCACGGCGATGCGTGCGTAGGTGGTCGGCATGAACTGGGTATGCCCGAACGCGCCGGCCCAGGACCCGGCGATGCCCGGGTCGCGCAGGTCGCCGCCGTCGAGCAACTGCAGCGTGGCGATGAACTCGCCGCGGAAGAACGGCTGCCGGCGCCCGTTGCAGGCCAGCGTCGCCAGCGACACCAGCAGCGGCCGCTTGCCGAACACGCGGCCGTAGTCGCTTTCCACGCCCCAGACCGCGACCACGGTCTCGGCATCGACGCCGTACTGCGCGGCGACCCGCGCCAGCAGGTCGCGGTGCTCGGCCAGCCGCGCGCGGCCGTCCTCGACCCGCTGCTCGTCGACCAGCCCGGCGAGGTAGTCCCACAGCGGCGTGGTGAATTCCGGCTGCGAATCGAGCAGCGGCAGCACGCTCATGTCCGGCTGCAGGCCGGCGGTGAAACGGTCGAAGCCGGTACCGGACACGCCCTGTGCCAGCGCCTGCGGCCGGATCCCGGCCAGGCACTGGCGAAAACCGGCGAGCTGTTGCGCGGTGGGCGCCTGCTGCGTGGCGGCTGGCGTCGGCGCCGCTGCGCCGGAAGCGGACATCGCGGCGCCCGGCAGCGCGGCCAGCAGCACCGCGGCGGCCAGCATGCGGCCTGCATCGGCGCGGGTGCGCGGTCGGCGGGGAATCGCTGGGGCCATGTCCGGTGCTCCTGTCGCTGCGGGCGCGCCGCGGGGCCACGATGGTAGACCGGCGCGGCGTGCAGGTCGCGCTATCGCGCGCCGCCGGTTGACCGCGATCAATGTACGCCGCCGCCGATGCGGCGATAGTGGACAGCGACAGGCGCACCCGGCGCCGGCACAGGAGCATCGCGATGACATTCGACTTCAGCGGCAAGGCCGCCCTCGTCACCGGCGCGGCATCGGGCATCGGCGAGGCGGTGGCCCGGCAGCTGGCCGCGGGCGGCGCGCGCGTGCTGGTGGCCGATGCCAACGGCGACGGCGCGCGCGCGGTCGCCGACAGCATCGGCGCCAATGCGCGCGCGTTCACCGTCGACATCGCCGACCCGGCCGCGGTCGCGGCGATGGTCGATGATGCGGTCGACGCGTTCGGCGCGCTGCACCTGGCGGTCAACAATGCCGGCATCGGTGGCGCCAGCCACCCGACCGCCGAATACCCGCCGGAGGAATGGCAGCGGGTCATCGACGTCAACCTCGGCGGCGTGTTCCATTCGATGCGCCTGGAGATCCCCGCGATCCTCGCCGCGGGCGGCGGCGCGATCGTCAACATGAGCTCGATCCTCGGCAGCAACGGCTGGGCCGGGTCCATCGCCTATGTCGCCGCCAAGCACGCGCTGCTGGGCATGACCAAGACCGCGGCGCTGGAATACGCCGCGAAGGGCCTGCGCATCAACGCGGTCGGCCCCGGCTTCATCGACACGCCGCTGCTGTCGCACATGGACGCCGAGGCGCACCGCGGGCTGGTCGCGCTGCACCCGGCCGGCCGTCTGGGCACCTCGGAGGAGGTCGCGGCACTGACCTGTTTCCTGCTGTCGGAACAGGCCGCTTTCGTCAACGGCAGCTACCACCTCATCGACGGCGGCTATTCGGCGCGCTGATCCCCGAACGGCGCACGGCACGGACCAGCGGCTCAGGCGGCCGGTTCGACCGCGTCCAGGTAGCGCCAGCGGCCGTCCTCGCGCAGGAACCGGCTGTGCTCGCGCATGCGCACCACGCTGCCACCGCCGATCCGGTAGCGGGCGACGAACACGACCTCGGCGCTGTCGTCGCCGGTGCGGCGGTGCGATTCGACCTTCAGGCCCAGCCACACCGGCTGCGCGCCGTCGTCGAGATCGAGCGCCGCCGGCCGGGTCGAGGAATGCCAGCTGGCCAGCAGATGGCCGGCATCGCGGCGCACGTACGCGCTGTAGCGCGAGCGCATCAGCGCCTCGGCGTCGGGCGCGGCCTCGCCCGCATGGTAGCGGCCGCAGCAGTCGGCATAGGCTTGCGGCAGGCCGCAGGGGCAGCGGTCGGAAGCGATGGACACGGGCGTGGCGTCAGCGGCGCGGGCCGCCCACTTCGATGAAGCGCAGGAACTCGGCGCGGGTGCGCGCGTCCTCGCGGAAACTGCCCAGCATCGTCGAGGTGATCATGCTGACGCCGCGCTTGTGCACGCCGCGCGTGGTCATGCATTCGTGCGCGCCCTCGACCACCACGCCCACGCCCAGCGGCGACAGCGCGCGCTGGATGCAGCCAGCGATCTGCGCGGTCATCTTCTCCTGGACCTGGAAGCGCTTCGCGTAGGCCTCGACCACGCGCGCCAGCTTGCTGATGCCCACGACCTTGCCGCGCGGCAGGTAGCCCACGTGCACCTTGCCGATGATCGGCGCCATGTGATGCTCGCAATGGCTTTCGTACTCGATGTCGCGCAGCACGATCATCTCGTCGTAGCCGGCGACCTCCTCGAACGTGCGCGCCAGATAGGCGTCGGCATCCACCTCGTAGCCGCTGAACCACTCGGTGTAGGCCTCGACGACGCGACGTGGCGTGTCCAGCAGGCCTTCGCGGGCCGGATCCTCGCCGGACCAGCGCAGCAGCGTGCGCACCGCCTCCTCGGCCTGCACCCGGTCGACGCCGTGGCGGCGGTCGCTGTCGCTCATCTGCAATCCTTCGGCGGCGGCGCCGCAAAGACCGCCAGTTTAACGCGCCGCGGGCGCGCGCCGCGGTGCCCGGGGGCGAGGGTCGAGCGAACCGTGGCGAGCGTACCCGCGGCCGCAGCGGGCGGACGAACGACAATCCGGCCTCTCAACCGACCTGCTGCCCGCCGTCGTCGCCGCGCTGCCGCGACGCGGCCTCGGCGCTGCGCCAGGCATCCTCGACCGCGCCCCGCGCTTCCACCCAGCCGAGCCGCGACGCGCCGCGTGCACTGCGCCAGTTGTTCGCCAACTCCGCCTGCACCGCCTCGAAGCGCTGGCCCGAGTGCCGCAGGAAGCTTTCCAGGCCATAGCGATAGGCGGGCGCGTAGTCGTCCCACAGCCGGCCCGTCGAGTAGTACGGCGCCTGCTGGAACGTGGCGTGGAATGCATCGAGCACGGCATCCTGCGCGCCAGCGGCTCCATCCTGGGGAGACTGCAGCTCCTGCCGGAACTGTTCGTCTGGCGGCTGATCCGGCGGTGGGCCGGGCTCGCGCGTCCGTGGCATGGGCGTTCTCCGCTGTTCGTCTGTTCGTCGCTGCGGCGGCGAGCGGGCCGCAAGGGGACCCGTGTCGACAACGATAGGGACACGCGGGTGCGATGCAGGTGAAAACCCGCGCAGCGGCACGCGATGCCCCGTGTCGATTCAGCCCGACGCCGCCGCGGCGTGCCGCTACACCGGCGCAGGCACCGGTGCATTGGCGGCGATGATCCCGGCCTCGCGCAGCGCGTCCCAGAACGCGGGCGGGATTGCGACCGTCATCGACGCGGCGTTGGCGGTGGTCTGCGCGGCATTGCGGGCGCCGGGGATGATCGCCGAGACCACCTCGGGCGCGGCGGCGAACTGCAGCGCGGCGGTGCGCAGGTCGATGCCATGCGCGGCGGCGATGCGCCCGGCCTGCTCGCGCTTCTCCGCCGCGCCCGGCGGCACCGGCCGGCCGCCGTACAGATAGCGGTCGCGGCCGACCAGGAAGCCCGCCAGCAGCGGCGAGCCGACGATGACCGAGATGTCCCTGGCGGCGAGCTTCGGGAACGTGTCGTCGAGCGTGCGCTGGTGGTCGAGCAGCGAGTACTGGCAGGCCAGCAGGAAGATGTCCGGATCGGCGACCTCGATCGCGCGCAGCGCCGGATCGGGCGTGTTCACGCCCAGGCCCCAGGCCTTGATCAGGCCTTCGTCGCGCATCTTCGCCAGCTCGACGAAGGCGCCGGTGCGCGCCTGCTCGAAGTATTCGGTCCAGCGCTCGCCCATGTCGCCGTTGTCCGGCGACAGGTCGTGGACCAGCACGATGTCGATCGCGTCGATGCCGAGGCGCTGCAGGCTGTCCTCGACCGAACGGCGGGTGCCGGCGGCGCTGTAGTCGTAGCGGTAGTCGAACGGCGAGGGATTCTTCCAGTTGGTCTCCGGCGGCTGCTTCGTCGCGGTCAGCAGGCGCCCGGTCTTGGTCGAGATCACGTAGTCGTCGCGGTTCTGCTGGGCGAGGAAATGCCCGAAGCGGCGTTCGCTCAGGCCCAGTCCGTACCATGGCGAGGTGTCGAACATGCGCACGCCCGCATCCCATGCCGCCTGCAGCGTGGCCTGTGCATCGGCCTCGGCGACCGGCGCGAAGTTGTTGCCCAGCGGCGCGCCGCCGAGGCCCAGGCGCGAGGCCGGCCGGAAGCGCGGCCCGCCCTGCGGATTGACCGGCAGTGGACGGCGATCCGGCGTGCCGAGGGTCGGCAGGACATCGCCCGGCGCGGTCTGGGCCCGGGCGAGCAGCGGCGCGGCGGCCAGGGTCGCGGCGCCGAGCGCGGCGGCGGACAGGAAGCTGCGGCGTGTATGCATGGGGATCTCCTTCGGCTGTGGGATGGGCGCGCACCGCCTCCCGGCCACAGGACCGCCCTGCATCGATGCGCTGGTCACCCAGCCTGCCAAGCCGCGCGGATCGGCGGCGTGAATCCCGCGGGAAACGGCGGGGAAACACGCCGCCTCCGCCGCCTCCGGCATCCCGGTCGACGCCACGTATGATGCGCATCCCCTTGCCCCGCGAACCGCCGCCATGTCCTGGATGGGCATCTCCGACCTGCCGACCTTCGTCATCGCGGTGCTGGTGTTCCTGGCGATTCCGGGCCCGGGCACGTTCGCGCTGCTGACGGCGACCGGGCGTGGCGGCATTCGCGCCGGTTATGCCGCGTTCCTCGGGCTGGCGATCGGCGACCAGCTGCTGCTGTGGCTGGCGGCGGCCGGCGTGGCCGCGCTTCTGGCGGCGAATCCGCTGCTGTTCCGCGGCGTGCAATGGCTGGGCGCCGCGTATCTGCTGTGGATCGGTGTGCAACTGCTGCGCAGCCGCGGCGGCAGCGGAGGCATGGTCGCGCTGGGCAACGGCCACTGGTTCCGCCAGGGGATCCTGGTCACCCTGCTCAACCCGAAGGCGGTGCTGTTCTACATGGCGTTCTTTCCGCTGTTCATCGATCCGGCGCAGCATCGCGGGGTCGCGACGTTCGCGGCGATGTCGGCGCTGATCTGCCTGCTGGGCCTGCTGTACTGCTCGCTGCTGATCCTCGCCGGCAGCGCGGTGCGCGCCCGCGTCGCGCGCGATCCGCGCATCGCGACGTGGCTGCGCCGCATCGCCGGCGCGTGCCTGGTCGGCTTCGGCGTGCGGCTGGCGGCGAACTGACCGGGCCGGGGCGCGCCGCAAGCGCCCCGGAGGATCATCCGATCCCCGTCTCGACGTTCAGCGCAGCTCGCGGTCGAGCCAGTCGAGCACGCGCCGCTGCAGGTCGACCTCGTGCGCCTGCTCGTGGAACCAGTGCGGGCCGCGCGGATAGGTGACCAGTTCGGCCGGCGTGCCGTTGAAGCGCAGCGCGCGGTGGAACATCTGCGCCTGCGACAACGGCACGCGCGCATCGGCCTCGCCGTGCAGGATCAGCACCGGCACGCGGACGTCGGCGGCGTGGTGCAGTGGCGACTGCGCGTCGTAGGCCGCGCGCGCGCGCAACGGATCGCCGAAGTAGCCCGGCAGGTAGTCGGGCACGTCGTTGGTCAGCGCGGCGGTCGCGAGATCCAGCACGCCGGCGCCGACGATCGCGGTGCGGAAGCGGTCGCTGCGCGCGACCGCCCATGCGGACAGGTAGCCGCCGTAGCTCCAGCCGCCGATCGCCAGCCGCCGGGGGTCGGCGATGCCCTCGCCTTCCAGCAGGTCGACGCCGTCGAGCACGTCCTGCAGCGGGCCGTCGCCCCAGTCGCCGCGGGCGAGTTCGGCGAATGCGCTGCCATGACCTTCCGAACCGCGCGGATTGGGCAGCAGCACGGCGTAGCCGCGCGTGGCCAGCAGCTGCGCCCAGTCGTGCCACGAGCCCTGCCAGCCCGACCACCAGGCCCAGGCCGGACCGCCATGGATCTGCACCAGCGTCGGCAATGGCGTGGCGCCGTCCCAGTCCGGCGGGGTCACCAGCAGGCCGTCGATCGTGCGGCCGTCGCGCGAGGAGGCCCATTCGAGTTCGCGCACCTGGCCAAGCCGCCAGCCGCCGACCTGCGGGTGATGGTCGCTGCGCTGGGCGAGACGGCCGGCGGCGAAGGTCCAGACGTTCGCCGGGCTGTCGTCGCGCAGGCCCAGGAAGGCGATGCGCCCGTCCGCGGCGGCGGTGAACGCGCGGTAGGGAATCTGCGGACGGGCGAGTTCGGTCGCCGCGCCGGTCGCGGCGTCGAGCCGCAGCAGCGCACCGCGGATGCCGCGCTGGCCCTGGCCCAGCAGCGTGGCGTCGTCCTGCCAGCGCGCCAGCCACAGGGTGCCGGGCCAGTCGCCGCCGAGCGCGACGCGGGTACCGCTGGCGACGTCGTGCACGAACGGCGTCGCGACCATGCCGTGTTCGCCGAGCCGGCCATACAACAGGCGCGTGCCGTCGGGCGACCACTGCAGCGGATGCGCGGACGCGTGCGCCTCCAGCACGTCGCCGGGGCGGCCGCTGGCGACGTCGAGCAGCACCACCGCCGAGTCGTACCAGTAGTCGTTGAGCGTGGTGCCGGAGGAGCGGCGCAGCGCCAGCGTGCGGCCGTCGGGCGACCATGCGAGGTCGTGGACCTGGACGCCGGCCGGGGTCAGCGCGCGCGCGACGCCGGTGTCGAGGTCGCGTATCCACACGCGCGCGAAGCGCGTCGGCTTGTCGACCACCACCGCGTCGTCCTTCGCGGCGATGCGCGCCGCCTCGTCCGGGGTCGGCGGATCGGTTTCGAGATACGCGACGCGGCGGCCGTCGGGGGCCAGCTCGAACGCGCCGACATCGCCGGGCGCACGGGTCAGCGCGGTCGCGGCGTCGCCGTCGGCGTCGACGCGCCAGACCTGGACCGCGCCGAGGCCGTCGCTGCGCGGCAGCGGGCGGTCCGACAGGAACAGCAGCTGGCGTCCGTCGCGCGACCAGCGCGGCTGGCGGTCGCTGGCATCGCCCGGCGCGGGCAACACGCGCGGCGCGGTGTCGCCGTCGAACGCCACCCGCCACAGCCGCTGCCGCGGCGGCCTGCCGTCGGGCTGCGGGGTGCCGACGGTGTAGGCGATGCGCTGGCCATCGGGGGAGATCTGCGGATCGTCGACCCCCTGCAGCGCGGCGATGTCCTGCGGCGTCGGTGTCGACAGGCCCGCGCGCGCGGCCACCGGCGACTGCATCGCCATCGCCAGCAGCACCACGGACAGCAGCAGGCCGCGGCTCACGCGGCGGCCTCCGCGGCCGGCGACAGACGGCTGCGCAGCCAGCGGGCACCGCGGCCCAGCGCGTCGCGCGCCACGTCGGAAACCGACATCGCCTCGAGGAAGCTGTGCGGCGCCCCGGGGTAGGCGTGCGCATCGACGCCGACCCCCGCCGCGCGCAGCCGCGCCACCATCGCCGCGTTCTGCACCGCCAGCACGTCGCGTTCGCCCCACAGCAGCAGCGCCGGCGGCAGGCCGTGCAGCGCCGCGTGCGCGGGTACCGCGTAGGGGTCGCGGCAATCGGCGGCGTCCGGCCCGAGGTAGGCGCTCCAGTAGGCGGCCATCTCCTCCGCGCCGAGCATGTCGTCGGCGGTACCGAGCGTCCGTGCGGACGTCGCGTCGAGCGTCGTGTCGAACGCGCCGTAATGCAGCAGCAGCGCCTCGACGCCGGCCAGCGCACCGGCATCGCGCAGCAGCAGCGCGGTCGCGAGCGCGAGATTGGCGCCGGCCGAGTCGCCGCCGAGCGCGAACCGCGCGGGATCGATGCCGTAGCCGTCGGCCTGCGCGCGCAGCGCATGGACCGCGGCGATGCACTGGCGCAGCGCGGCCGGATACGGATGCTCCGGCGCGAGCGCGTAGTCGATGCCGGCGACGACGATGCCCGCGCGGTCGGCCAGCTCGCGCATCAGCCGGTCGTGGGTATCGAGACTGAACAGGCACCAGCCGCCGCCGTGCAGGTAGACCAGCGCCGGCGCGCGCGCCGCTGCGGCGTGCGGTCGATGGAGCCGCAACGTGAAATCGCCGGCATCGCAGGCGATGCGCTGCGTCGTGGTCGAGGCCATGGCCGGCCCGCCCGCGCGCCACGGCGCACGCACCGCCTCGGCGATGGCGCGCCGCTGCGGCCAGTCGAGCGTACGCCCGCCGGCGAGGCGCGCGCCCTCGCCGCAGACCGCGTCGACGAAGCCGCGCAGCGCCGGGTCGAGTGCCTCCGGGCCGGCGCTCACGCGTCGCGCTCCGTGGCGAAATCGCGCATCCACTCGGCCAGGTCGTGTTCGCCGCCGCGCACCAGGCCGGCCAGCAGCTGCGCGAAATCGTGCGGCGCCTCGTCCTGGCCGAGCTTGAAGGTCGCGCGCGTCCTGGTGATGCGTCCGCGCAGCGCGGTGACGCCGCGGGCCAGGCGCGCATAGCGCTCGCCCATCTCCGGCAGCGCCCAGGCATCCGGGCGGCCCGCTTCCATCGCCGTCACCAGCGCGTCCAGTTCGTCGGCGATGTCGGCCTCGGCCTCGCTGCACTCGACCTGCAGCTCGAACGCGGCGGCGGCATAGTTCCAGCTTGGCGCCTGGGTGCGGTCGTCGAGCCAGCTCGGCGAGACGTAGGCGTGCGGGCCGATGAACAGCGCGTGCGCGAGCGGATCGCGGCGCAACCGGGCGACATGCGGGTTGCGCCGCGCCAGATGGCCGCGCAGCGCGACCAGGCGGCCGTCGGCATCGCACTCGGCGCGCAGCGGCAGCGGGGTGAACGCGGCATCGTCGCCGTCGGGCGAGACCAGCCACGCGAACGGCTGGGCGCGCACCAGGCGCAGGACGTCGCCGTCGTCGCGCGGCGCATAGCGGGAATCGCGGGCATGGCCCATCAGTCGGTGTCCTCGGTTGCGGCCACGGAGGCCGGCGGCCAGCGGTCGTGCCAGGGTGCGGCCGCCTCCAGTTCGAAGGCCAGCGCCAGCAGCAGCGCCTCCCGGCCACGGTCGGCGGCGAACTGCAGGCCGATCGGCAGGCCGTCGCGGCCGTGCGCCAGCGGCAGCGAGATCGCCGGGGTGCCGGCGAGGTTCTGCAGCGGGGTGTAGGAGATCCAGTCGAACATCGCCGGCAGCAGCGTCTCGAAGTCGCGGTCCGGCGCCAGCGTACCCAGCGTCGGCGGCGGCGTGCGCAGCGTCGGGCACAGCAGCACGTCGTGGCGCGCGTGGAAACCGGCGAACGCGGCGGGCAGCGCGGCGACGGTCGCCCAGGCCTGCTCCAGCTCGGGCACGCCGCAGTGCGCCTCGTGCCAGCGCGCGAGCCCCAGCGTCCACGGTTCCAGTGCGCGCTCGGCGAACGCCATGCCGCCCTGCGCGGCGGCCAGCTCGACCGCGTCGACGCCGAGCCGCGACCACAGCGTGTGCAACGCGGCCCAGACCGCGGCGCCCGGCAGCGGCCACGCGGCCGGTTCGACGCGATGGCCCAGCGCCTCGCACAGCCGCGCGGCGGCGTCGAGCGCGGCGGCGACCTCCGGATCGGGCGCCAGTCCCGGCAGCGCGTCGGCGATCACGCCGATGCGCAGCCGGCGGGGGTCTGCCGCGGCGACCGGTGCCGGCGCATCGGGATGTGCGGCGGCGAACGCCCACGCGGTGTCGCGGACGCTGCGCGACATCAGGCTGTCGGCGACGATCAGGTCCTCGATCGCATGCCGGCCGCGCACCGCCACGCAGGCGCCGCGGCCGGGCTTGAGCCCGACGACCCCGCAGGCCGACGCCGGAATGCGGATCGAGCCCGCGCCGTCGCTGCCGTGCGCCAGCGGCACGATGCCGGCCGCGAGCGCCGCGCCGGCGCCGCCGCTGGAACCGCCCGGCGAATGCGCCAGCGACCACGGATTGCGCGTCACCGGGCCGAGCAGCGGCTCGGTCGATCCCATCAGCCCGAACTCGGGCATCGTGCTCTTGCCGATCGCGACCAGGCCGGCGGCGTCGAAGCGCCGGACGAACGGCGGGGCGTCGGTCGCCGGCTCGCTGCTGCGGCTGCGCGAACCGCCGCGCGTGGGCATGCCCGGCACCCGCAGCGAGTCCTTCGCCAGCCACGGCACCCCGGCGAGCGGCGTGGCCGCGTCCGGGCCCGCGGCGTCGAGCGCGCGGGCGCGTCGCCGGGCGCTGTCGAACGCCCGGTGGCTCAGCGCGCCGAGCGCGGGATCGAGCAGCTGCGCGCGGACGATCGCCGCCTCGGTCAGGTCCAGCGCGCCGAGCTCGCCGCGCCGGCGCAGCGCGGCCTGCGCGTGCGCATCCAGCCGGCCCAGCGCCAGCGCATCGGCGCGTCCGGCCGGCGAATCGAACAGGGTCATGATGCGTCGCGTCTCCCGCGGCGATCGGGCCCGGAGCGAGGACGATCCGCGGCCATGGTGGTTCCGCCGCGCACCGTCAGTACCGCCAGTGCACGGTCACGCCGAACGTGCGCGGCCGCACCAGGCCCTGGCCGATGCCGTTGACTTCGGACACGCTGCGGGTGATGCCGCGCGTATCGCCGAGGTTGCTGCCGAACAGGGTCAGGTCGGTGTTGCCGAAGCTCATCCGGTAGCGCAGGTCGACGACGTTGTAGTTGCCCTGGACGTTGCGCACGGCGCCCGGCACCGCGGAGTTGAGGTCGCTGATGCCGCTGCCGACGTACTGGTGGGCGAGCGTCAGCGTCGGCGAGAAGCGCGCGTCGAAGCGGTAGCCGAGCACGTTGCTGACGGTCCAGTCGGCCGAGCCAGGCAGCTGCGTGCCGGCCGGCGCGGTGCCCGCCCACAGGATGTCGAGGTCCTCGTCGAGCCGCGCCTGCTGCCAGGTCGCGGCGAACTGCCAGTCGAAGCCGGTGAACGGACGCCAGGTCGTCGCCAGCTCGACGCCGCGGCTGTAGGCGCTGCCGCCGTTGCTGGCGTAGTTGTAGAAGTCCGGCGTCTGCAGGCGCAGCTGGATGTCGCGCCAGTCGACGTAGAACAGGGTCGCGTCGACCAGCAGGCGGCCATCGGCGAAGCTGCTGCGCGCGCCCAGTTCGTAGTTGACCAGGCTGTCGCTGCGCGAGCCCGACGGGATCGGATAGGCGCTCAGGCCGCTGGTGTTGGGCTCGCCGAAGCGGAAGCCTTCGGACACCAGCGCATACAGCATCAGGTCCTGCGACGGCGTCCAGGTCAGCGACGCCTTCGGGTTGAAGCCGTCCTCGTCGGTGCGCGCGCGGGTGACGACCGGATCGCCGGGATAGGTGGAGAAGCCGACCTGGGTCGTGCTCGATTCGACCCGGGTGCGGAAGAAGCGGCCGCCGAGGGTCAGCGTCCAGGCGTCGTTGAAGTGGAACGCGCCTTCGCCGAACAACGCCAGCTCCGAGCCGTCGAGGTGAGTGTAGAACGCGTTGAAGATCTCGCCGTCCGGGGCGATGACCGCGCCGCTGCCCGGGCCGAACAGCGAGGAGCGGTCGAACGCACCCGCCGCGCCCTCGGCACCGATCGCCTCGTACAGGTCCTTGTCGGTCTGGAACACCATGCCGCCGACCAGCCACTCCAGGCGCTGCTCGCCGGACGAGGCCAGGCGCAGCTCCAGGCTGCGGCCGGTGCTCTCGCCGCCGGAGGCGATGTACAGCGGCGCGTCGAGGTCGAGGTCGAGGTCGGCGTTGTAGGCGCCGCGGATCGGGGTGTAGTCGAACTGCCAGTCCTGCTGCTTGTCCTGCTGCGCCAGCAGCGCGGTCAGCGTGGCGAAGCCGAGATCCTGGTCCAGCCGCAGGCTGTGCACCGCGACCTTGGTGTCGGTGAACTCGGGGATCGCGGTGCTGCGCTCGAACTCGCCGAGGCCGGCGATGCGGTAGCTGTTGTCGTCGGCGTCGGTGTCCTGCCACAGGCTCAGCCAGCGCAGCGTGGTGGCCTCCGACGGCGTCAGCGTCACCGACAGGCGGCCGCCGGCGGTGCTGCTGTCGTTACTGCCGGCCCGGCCGAGGCCCACGTTGTCGAGATAGCCGGGATCGTCGCGGTATTGTGCGACGGCGCGCACCGCCAGCACGTCCTCGGCGATGGGCACGTTGACCATCGCCTTGGCACCGAAGCCGACGTCGGCGTTGCGGGTCTGGCTGGCGGTGAGCTCGGCCGCCGCGTCGAAGCCGCCCGGATCGGCGACGTTGGCGATGGTGTTGATCGCGCCGCCCATCGACGCCGAGCCGAACAGCGTGCCCTGCGGCCCGCGCAACACCTCGACGCGGTTGATGTCGAACGCGTCGATGTCGGGCACGACGATCGTCCAGCCCGGCTCGGTCAGCGGCACCTCGTTGAGGAAGTAGCCGGTCGTCGTCTGTCCCTGCACGTTGCCCGAGCTGGTCGCGATGCCGCGCATGACCACGTGCGAGACGCCCGGCTGGTAGCTGTTGAACACCACGCCGGGCGTGCGCTGGATGTAGTCGGCCAGCGACTGCGCGCCGAGGTCCTCGAGCTGCTGGCCGGTGACCGCCGAGACCGAGCCGGCGATCTCGCGCACCGATTCGTTGCGCTTGCCGGCGGTGACGACGATCGTGTCGAGGTCGGTGGTGGAGGGGGTTCCCGTCGATGCGGGTGCGTCCTGGGCCAGCGCGGGCGCGGCGGCCAGCGGGGTACAGAGACAGACGAGGCGGATGGCCTGGGCCAGGCGTGCGGTGGTGAGCGGCTTCATGGGGGTCCCCGGGTTTGGCGATGGCTGACACGGACCAGGCCGATGCGGCCCCGGGTTCCTCCCTGCCCGGGTCGCGGCGCTGACATGTTCGAGTAATAGAAGACGCGCGCCACCGCGTCCAGAAGATTCCACGGCACCCGTTTCTGGCATAACCAATTGAATTCACGAATGAATCCACGCGCGCTTCCGCATATGTCACGGAATCGTCGTGCCAAATACGCAGGATCTGCGTCTCCGGGCCGGAAATTCGATACGTTGTGCACTGCCGCGGACCGCCGCGCCCACTGCCCCCACGCCGGAATCCCGTCATGTCCGCCCGTACGCCCGACCGCATCGACCTGAAGATCCTCGACGTGCTGCAGCAGGATGCACGGATCACCAACCACGCCCTCGCCCAGCGGGTCGCGCTGTCGCCCAGCGCCTGCCTGGCCCGGGTCCGCGCGCTGGAGCAGCGCGGCCTGATCCGCAGCTACCGCGCGCACGTCGCCGTCGACCGCATCCGCTCGGCGACGATCGTCATGGCCCAGGTCAGCTTCCGCCAGCACGCGCTGGACGAGTTCACCGAGTTCGACCGCCGCATCCTGGCGATGCCCGAAGTCGTCGAGGCCAGCCGCGTCTCCGGGCCGTACGACTACATGCTGCGGATCATCGTGCGCGACGTGCACCACTGGAAGGACATCGCGCGCTCGCTGCTCGGCGGCGACTACGGCGTGGAGAAGATCGTTTCCCACTTCCTGATGGACGAGGTCAAGTCGTTCGCCGGCTATCCGCTGACCGACGACGAGCCGGCGCCCCGCCGGGGGCCGTCGGGCTAGCCGGCGGCGCGAGCCATCCCGGTCCGCACGTCCGCGCGCGGCGTACCCGCGGCGGGAACCGCGAACCCGGCCGGCGTGCCGTCACGCCTGCGACGCGTCGTCCGCGGCATCGGCGGTGCCCGGTTCGGCGTCGCCGGCCTCGTCCTCGTCCGCCGCCGCGGCGGCTTCCGGCGCCAGCGAGAACCGGTAGTCGTCGTCGTACAGGCGCACACGCAGGGTGTCGGCGTCGCGGCGTTCGATCACGTAGACCTTCGATTCCCAGCGCGCGGCGAAGGCCAGGCCCATCGGGTCGATGTCGCCGCCGAGGCGGCTGGCGTCGAGCGTGATGTCGATGCCGTCGTCGGCGTAGCGCACCTTGGGCTGGCTGCGGTAGATCCCGGGGTTGCCGCCGTCGTGGGCGCCGCCCGGGAACTGGGTCATGGCCGGGTGCGCGACCACGAACGCGAAATGCGTGTCGAAGTCGATCGCGTCGATGTCGCCCTGGTGCTCGCCGCTGCGCCGCCCGAACCCGCGGGTGAGGCCGGCGAGCGCGTCGGCGTCGAGGACCGGGAAGAACTCGATGTCGGCGTAGATCGGCGCGGCGGGTTCGTCGTCCGCATCGCCCTGCAGGGCCAGGCCGCCCGCGCCCAGCAGGACGGCCAGGGTCCGGCCGTAGTCGACCGACGGGCGATGGGACGTGGTGAACGAGAACCCGACCTCCGGTTCGGACGCGGCGGGCTGGAACGGCGCCGACTCCCCGCAGCCGGCGAGGGCGAACACGGCGGCCGCCAGCAGCACGGTCCGGAGATTGCGTGGATGGAAGAACGTCATGACAGGCTCCTTGCAGTGCGGGCAGGTGGATCCGGCGTGCCGGGATCAGCGCAACACGATCGGAAGATCACGGTCCGCGGTCGCTTCGTTGCCGCTGGCATCGCGTGCGGTGATGCGCACGACGTAGTCGCCGGCCGGCAGCGCATCGGCCTGCCACAGGCCCGGCGCCAGCAGGCCGTCGCGCACGGTGCTGGTGACGACATAGCGGAAGCGCGTGCGCGAGGCGCCGTGCACGGTGATGCCGCTGTCGGCGGCGTAGGCGACGCGCACCGCCTCGCGATGCGGTGGCATGCGGTCGAACACGATCGTCATCCGCGGCGTCTCGAAGCCGGGCAGCGGCGTGCCGTCGGCATGCAGGATCTGGTAGCCGAGCGCGTGCAGGCCCAGCCGCCGCCGCGGCAGGTTGCCGTCGACCTGGTCCCAGGCCTCGACCACGATCTGCAGGCCGCCGGCATCGCGCGGCACCACCACGCGACCGTCCTCGCGCACCTCGAGCGGGGCATCGAGCGCGTCGCGCAACGCGATGTCGTCGATGCGCGGCGGCACGCTGTCGACGAAACCGTTGAAACCCAGCGCGATCGCGTTGCGCTGGTAGCCGACGGGTCCGACCACCAGATGCACGTGCGCCTGCGCGTTGACCGTGCCGAGCGCATCGCCTGCCTGGAAACGCGTGCCGCGGGGAACGCGCACGCGCACGGGACGGCCGTCGTCGCCGGCCAGCAGCTGGAAGCGCGGGTCCAGCGCGCGGCCGTCGGCGCTGCGGCCGACGCGCATGTGGATGTAGGTGAGGTCGTCGACCGACACGCGCTCGGCCTGGTCGCCGAACGCGGTCGCCGCCAGCGGACTCGACACCTTGGCGTCGGCGATCGCCAGCACCGTGCTGCCGGGGTCGCCGCGGACGTCGAGGCCGTCGTGCAGGTGGCTGCGGCTCTCGCCGCTGAAATTGCCGCGTACCTCGCCCAGCGTGCCGACGACCTCGTGCCAGGCCAGCTGCGGATGCAGCGGCCAGCGCCCGTCGGTGTCGGGCAACGGCGTGTCCGGCGACGGGCCGACCGGGCCGTTGGCCAGGTTCTGCTTCATGCCCGCCGGGCGCACGTGGGCGATGCGGTGGATGCGGAACGCGGACGCATCGGTGACCCAGGCGTCGCCGCGCGCGTCGAGCGCGATGCCGGCCGGCCGCGCCAGCCGCTGCGCCATGTCGCGCCCGGTCAGCACGTGCACGCGGCCGTCCGCTGCGACCTGCACGATGCGGCCACGCGCCAGCTCCGCGACGTACAACGTGCCGTCGCCGGAGACCGCGAGCGCCAGCGGCGCGCGCGGCGCATCGTCGCCGTCCGGCGCCCGCATCGGCAGCGTGCGCACGTCCGCGCCGTCGAGCACCCGCACCGCGTGGTTGCCGGTGTCGGCGACCAGCAGCCGGCCGTCGCGGTCCAGCGCCAGCCCGGTCGGGGTATCGAAGCGCGCCTGCGCGCCCGCGCCGTCGAAGAAGCCCGGACCGTCGCCGCCGGCCAAAGTCTCCACGCGGCCGTCGCGGATCACCCGGATGCGGTCGTTCCAGGTATCGGCGACGAACACCTGTCCGGCCGCGTCGACGGCGACGCCGACCGGGCCATGGAAGCGCGCGCGCTGCGCCGGCCCGTCCTCGAAGCCCGGCTGGCCGGTGCCGGCCAGCGTCGTCACCACGCCCTCGGGCGTGACCTTGCGGATCGCGTGGTTGCCGGTGTCGGCGACATAGAGGTTGCCCGACGCATCGCGCGCGATGCCCGACGGGGTGTGGAAGCGCGCGCTTTTCCCGATACCGTCGGCGAAGCCCTCCACGCCGCCGGCCAGCGTCGTCACCCGGCCATCGGGATGCCGGCTGCGGATGCGGTTGGCGGCGCCGGCATCGGCGATGTGCACGGTGCCGGACGGCTCGACGACGATGCCCCAGGGATCGGAGAAGCGCGCCTCCTCCCGATCCCCGTCGCGCTTGCCGCGGATGCCGTCGCCGCCGGCCGGGTCGATGCGCGCCGGCTGCGCGAACGGGGTCGGCGGCGGGCCGTCGTCGCGTTCGCGCTTGCGCAGTTCCAGCACGAAGCTGACCGCCAGCGCCAGCAGCACCAGCGCCGCGACCGTCCACAGGGCCCGGCGCGCACCGGGCCGCAACGCAACTGCCATGAAGCGGTCAGTCCAGCACGCGGCAGAACACCGCCTTCAGGTAGCGCGATTCCTGCGCGCTGGCGAGGAACGGATGGTCGGGGCCGGCGCCGGCGACCTTCAGCACCTGGATCGTGCGGTTGGCGTAGAACGCCGCGCGCCGCAGCATGTCGAGGAACTGTTCCTCGCTGACCAGGCCGGTGCAGGAGAACGTCGCCAGCAGCCCGCCCGGCTTCACGACACCGAGCGCGAGCTTGTTCATGTCGAGGTACTTCTTCAGCGCCGGGATCACCTGGTCGCGATCGCGGGTCATCTTGGCCGGGTCGAGCACGACGACGTCGTAGCCGTCGCCGGCATTCGACGCATCGCGCAGCCACGGGAAGATGTCGGCCTGGACGAAGCGGATGCGCGCGTCGTTGAGCCGCGCATTGCCCCGGGCGATCTCGATGACGTCCTCGTCGATGTCGACGCCGACCACCTCGCTGGCGCCGCGCACCGCCGCATACACGCCGAAGCCGCCGGTGTTGCAGCACAGGTCGAGCACGCGCTTGCCGGCGACGTGCCGGCTGAGCCACTCGCGGTTCTCGCGCTGGTCGGCGAAGAAGCCGGTCTTGTGCGCGCCGGCCGGGTCGGCGCGGAAACGCACCCCGTACTCGGTGATGATCGCCGGCTCGGCCGGGGTGCTGCCGCGGAAGTCGAAGCTCTCCTGCTTCTGCACGTGCTCGTCGGCGAAGCTGTGGAAACGGCAGCCGGGGAACTGCTCGGCCAGCGCCTCGTAGATCCATTCGCGGTGGCGGAACATGCCGGCACTGAAGAACTCGACCACCAGCAGGTCGCCGTAGCGGTCGACGACCAGCCCCGACAGGCCGTCGCCCTCGCTGTGCACCACGCGCCAGGCATCGGACACCTCGTCGAGCCGCAGCACCTCGCGGCGCAGCGCGACCGCATCGGCGATCCTGCGCGAGAACCAGCCGGCATCGACCGGCACGTCCGGGTGGGTTTCGAGGATGCGCACGGCGATGCGCGAATGGCCGTTGTAGAAACCGCGGCCGATCCAGTCGCCATCGACGCCGACGACCTCGACGATGCTGCCCGGCTTGAGCCGCTGCGCCGGCTTCTCGACGAGCCGCTGGAAGATCCACGGGTGGCTGGAGCGCCAGGCGTTCCTGAGCCGGACGACGGGGGTTTCGTTGCTGTGCATCGCAACATTCTACGCGGTGGCCGACGGCGCCGCAGGGTGCGAAGGGCGCCGGACACGGCACGCCTGTCCTCGTCTTCCCCGCGCAGGCGGGGACGCGGTGCCTGTCGTCCGGATCGCGTGCAAGTCGCTGGATTCCCGCCTGCGCGGCGAAGACGGCAGCCGTGTGCGTAGTCAAGAGAGAGCGACGCGCCGCACGGAACCGGAAGCGCCGCGGCGCGCGCCGCCTTGTGTTCGCGCCACCCGCCGCCATGCTTGTCCGATGCACCTCGACAGCCCCGACACGCCGGCCGACCCGGACGCCCAGCGCCAGCGCGACAAGCAGCGCCTCAGCAACGCGCTGAAGGCCAGCATCGCCTTCGTGCTGCTGCTGGGGATCATGTTCGGCGTGCAGGGCATGATCGACTGGCGTTTCCTCAGCGTGCAGCCCGGCGCCTGGGCCGGCCTGACCGGCCTGCTGACCGCTCCGCTGCTGCACGGCTCGCCGGCGCACCTGATCGCCAATGCCAGCGCGCTGCTGATCCTCGGCACGCTGGCGCTGGCGGTGTACCCGCGCGCCACCGTGCGCGGCCTGCCGCTGATGTGGCTGGGCTCGGGGCTCGGCGCCTGGCTGCTCGGCGATCCCGGTTCGCACCACCTCGGCGCCAGCGGCGTGACCCACGGCCTGATGTTCCTGGTGTTCGTGCTCGGCCTGCTGCGCCGCGACCGGCCGTCGATCGCCGCGGGCATGATCGCGTTCCTGTTCTACGGCGGCATGCTGCTGACGATCCTGCCGCAGGAGCCGGGCGTGTCGTGGCAGTCGCACATGGGCGGCGCGCTCGGCGGCATCCTCGCCGCGGTCCTGTTCCGCCGCGCCGACCCGCTGCCGCCGCGCAGGCGCTACAGCTGGGAGATCGAGGAAGAGGAAGCCGAACGGGCCGCGCGCGAACGGCATGACACCTTCGAGCCGCCGGCGCCGGACGAGGTGCCGGTGCTGTGGACGCCTCCGCGCGAGCAGCGCGGCGTGGTGCTGTCGTTCCCGCGCCGCGATGCCGGCGGCGACGCCGCGGATGACGGAAGCCCGGAGGCCCGGCGCGACTGAGCCCGGAGCGCCGCGCCTGTTCGACAGCAGGCCCCTCGCTGCGCCCGGGACGACACGTCTCCAGTGCCGGTGTTCCGGCGACGCGGGCGTAGCGAGGGATCCGCTGCCATGTCCCGTTCCGGCCCCGATGGCACAATCGGCCGATGCCGCCCTTCGCACGCCTGCTGCCGCTGCTGTCGCTGCTGGCCGCCTGCGCCAGCGGGGGTCCCCGCACCGATGACGCCGCCATGACCGCCAGTACCACGCCCGAAGCCGCCGCCGTCGACCGGCTGCTGCGCGACTACGACGGCAGCGTCCCTGGCGCCGCGGTGCTGGTGCTGCAGGGCGGCGTGCCCGTGGTGCGGCGCGGCTACGGCCTGGCGGACGTGGCCGCGGGCACGCGGGTGACGCCGCGGACCAACTTCCGTCTGGCCTCGGTCAGCAAGCAGTTCACCGCCGCCGCCATCCTGCTGCTTGCAGAGGATGGCCGCCTGCGGCTCGACGACCCGGTGCGGCGCTGGCTGCCGTCGCTGCCGGCCGCCGCCGATGCGGTGACCATCCACCACCTGCTCGCCCACACCTCCGGACTGGTCGACTACGAGGACCTGCTGCCCGACGGCCTCGACCGCCAGCTCCGGGACGCCGACGTGCTGGCGATCCTCGAAGGCCAGGACCGGCTGTATTTCGCGCCGGGCACGCGCTACCGCTACAGCAACGGCGCCTACGCGCTGCTGACCCGGATCGTCGTCGCGGCCTCGGGCCAGGATTACGCCGGCTTCCTGCGCACGCGCATCTTCCAGCCGCTTGGCATGGACGCCACGGTGGCGTTCGAGGACGGCGTCTCGACCGTCCCCGACCGCGCCTACGGCCACAGTTTCGTCGACGGCGCCTGGGTCCGCACCGACCAGAGCCCGACCAGCGCCGTGCTCGGCGACGGCGGCATCTACAGTTCGATCGACGACCTGGCGAAATGGGACGCGGCGCTGCAGGACGACCGCCTGCTGTCGGACGCCTCGCGCGCGCTGGCGTTCGCCGCGCAGACCGGCGTGGCGGTCGACGAGGACGACGTCGATGCCTACGGCTACGGCTGGCGCCTGCACGGCACGCGCCAGTGGCATTCCGGCGAGACCATCGGGTTCCGCAACGTCATCGTCCGCGACCCGGCACGGCGACTGACCGTCATCGTGCTGAGCAACCGCAACGACCCGCCGCCGTATTCGCTGGCGCTGCGGATCCTGGACACGATCGGGCACTGATCGCCGCCCCCGGCACCGGCGGGGCGCGCGGCGAACCATGGCCACGGCAGGCGCTTCCGCCGGCGTGTGGACGGCCTTAGCATGCACTCGGCCATGATCATGGAAGCCCCGCATGCAGGACGCAGTCCCGGACAACCTCTACGCTCCGCCCGCCGCGGAAATCCGCGCGCCCGTCATCCCGGCGGTCGCGGCGCAGCCGTTCTACGTGGTCTCGACGACGAAGTTCTGCGTGCTCTACTTCGCGACGTTCGGCCTCTACGGCGTCTACTGGTTCTACGTCCACTGGCAGCGCTACCGCCAGGGCAGGACAGAGACGATCTGGCCGGTACCGCGCGCAGTCTTCTCGATCTTCTTCGCACATGCGCTGGCCGGCCGGATCGATGACCAGTTACGCCTCGGCCTGCGTGCCTACCGCTGGTCGCCGGGCCTGCTTGCCACCATCTACGTGGTGTTCGAGATCACAGGCAACCTCCTCAGCCGTCTCGACAGCCACGCCATCGGGTCCCCGTCGACGGGTGTGCTGGGCCTGATGACGCTCCTGCCGACGGGACTCAGCCTGATGCGGATGCAGGCTGCGGCCAACCTCGCCTGCAACGACCCTGCCGGCCAGCAGAACCACCGTTTCACCTGGGCCAATGGCGTCTGGATCGTGCTGGGTCTGCTGCTGTGGCTGCTGGTCGCGATCGGGCTGATGCCCCCGGCCTGATGCTCCCGGTCTGAAAACCGGCTTGCCGCCCTCGCCGGGTGCCGGGCAGCACCGGCCGCGCATGCTACCGTCGCCGGCGTTCCGGCCTGGAGTCCGCCATGATCCGCCCCGTCCTGCCCGCCTGCATCGCGCTGCTGCTGGCCGCCTGCGGCGCAAATCCTGATACCGGCAATGATCCCGGCGGCGATGCCGCGCTGCAGGCGCAGACCGCGCGCGGCGCGCCGATGCCGGAAACGCCGCCGGTGCCCAACGAGACCGCGGCTGGCCAGCGCATCGAGGCCGACGTGCGCCACCTGGCGGACGACCGGCTCGAAGGCCGCGAAACCGGCACGCCCGGCTACGACCTCGCCGCCGACCACGTCGCCGCGCGCTTCGGGGCGATCGGCCTGCAGCCGGCCGGCGACGACGGCGGCTGGTTCCAGCGCGTACCGCTGGTGCGCGCGGTCGGGCTGCGCGACGGTGCGACGATGGAGGTGACGCGCAACGGACGCACCATCGCGCTGCGCCTGGGCGACCAGTTCCTGCCGATGCCGAACTTCAACGCCCCCGAAAGCACGGTCAGCGCACCGGCGGTGTTCGTCGGCCAGGCGATCCATGCGCCGGAACTGCAGCACGACGATTTCGACGGCGTCGACCTGCACGGCCGCATCGCGATCGTATTCGGCGGGGCGCCGCAGCGCTTCGCCGACAACCCGCGGGCCCACTACGGCAGCCTGCGGACCAAGACCGAGGCGGTGGTCGCACGCGGCGCGGTCGGCATGGTGCTGGTCAACACCGTCGACGACGAGGCCGGCACGCCGTGGGCACGCACCGCGGCGCAGTGGGACCGGCCGGCGATGCGCCTGCGCGGCGCCGACGGTGCGCCGGTCGACGCGCCCGCGCAGCTGCAGGCGATGGCCCGGGTCGGCGCGGCCGCCGCGGACCTGGTGTTCGCCGACGGCCCGCACAACGCCGCGCAGCTGTTCGCGGACGCGCGCGCGGGCACGCTGCGTCCGTTCGCGCTGCCGGGCACGCTGACCCTGGCCGCGCGCACCCGCATCGACACCCTGGAATCGCGCAACGTCGTCGCCAGGCTGCCGGGCCGCGACCCGGCGCGCGCCGGCGAGGCCGTGGTGCAGACCGCGCACCTGGACCACATCGGCACCGGCGCGCCGGTCGACGGCGATGCGATCTACAACGGCGCCCTCGACAACGCGCTGGGCGTGGCGATCCTGCTCGAGGCCGCGCAGCTGCTGGCGACCGCCGACGACGCGCCGGCGCGCAGCACCGTGTTCGCGGCGCTGACCGGCGAGGAACAGGGCCTGCTGGGCGCCGAATGGCTGGCCCGGCACCCGCCGGCCGGGGTCCGGCGCATGGTCGCCAACCTCAACATCGACATGCCGATCCTGACCGCGCCGACCCGCGACATCGTCGCGATCGGCAGTGCGCACTCGACGCTGCAGGCCGCGGTCGAGCAGGCCGCGGCCGAGGTCGGCGTGGACGTTTCGCCCGACCCGTTTCCCGAGGAGGTCGCGTTCGTCCGCAGCGACCAGTACGCGTTCGTGCGTGCCGGCATTCCCGCGCTGTATCTCGATGCCGGCGTGACCGCCGCCAATCCCGGCCAGGAGCCGAAGATCGCGGCGACATGGTTCCTGCGCAACTGCTACCACCAGCCCTGCGACCAGGCCGACCTGCCGATCCAGTACGGCGACGCGGCGCGGCTGGCCGAGGTCAGCGCGCGGATCACCCGGATCGTCGGCGACGCCGCCGACGCGCCGCGCTGGAACGCCGGCGATTTCTTCGGCGAACGCTTCGGCGGCCGCTGATGCACGCGGGTCGCCCGCGGATCGCCGCCGCCCTCGCCTGCGCGCTCGCGGCCGGCGCGGGCCCGGCGTCCGCCGACTGCCTCGACTGGGCGCAGGCGGACATCCGCGACGGCGTGGTCGAGGACCTGCCCGGCAGCGGCGAGACCACCTGGCGTCTCGGCATCGCGCCGACGGGCTTCGGCCACCAGCGCGAGGCGCTCGCCGTGCGCTGGCGCGACGCCGACGGGCAGGCGCGCCGGCAACTGCTGTTCGACGGCATCGGCAGCGTCGAGTACGCGCAACTCGAGCTGGAGCCGGACGCGGACGGCCTCGTGGTGCGACGCCTGGATTGCGGCTTCCGCGACACCTGCCGGCGCCGCAGCATGCGCTTCGCCTACGACGTCGCGACCCGGCGGTTCGAGGGCTCGAACCACTGGGGCACGTTCGCGTTCGACCCCGACGACGGACGCTGGCGTCCGGCCCCGCCGATGGCCGACAGCCCGGTCCCGGCGGCCGACTGCCCGGCCGGCGACGCGTTCGCGCCACCGCGCTGAGGCCGGCCGATGCGCCGCGCGCCTACGCCCGCCGAGAAGATCGGCCTGTCGATCGCCGTCGCCACCGGCCTGTACGGCATCTCGTTCGGTGCGCTCGCCGTCGCCTCGGGACTGTCGCTGTGGCAGACGATGGCGCTGAGCGCGCTGATGTTCACCGGTGGCTCGCAGTTCGCCTTCATCGGCGTGATCGGCGGCGGCGGCAGCGGGACGGCGGCCTTCGGTGCGGCGACATTGCTGGGCCTGCGCAACGCGGTCTACGGCATGCAGGTCAATCGCCTGCTGCGGCCGCGCGGCTGGCGCCGCCTGCTCGCGGCGCAGGTCACGATCGACGAGTCGACGGCCACCGCGGTCGGCCAGCTGGAGCCGGGCGAACAGCGCCGCGGCTTCTGGACCGCGGGCCTGGGCGTGTTCCTGCTGTGGAACCTGTTCACCGCGCTCGGCGCGCTGGTCGGCGACGCGCTCGGCGACCCGAAGCGCTGGGGCCTCGACGGCGCGGCGGTCGCCGCGTTCCTCGGCCTGCTGTGGCCGCGGCTGCGCGAACGCGAGGCGGTCGCGATCGCGGTGGCCTGCGCGCTGGCGACGGCCCTCGCGGTGCCGTGGACGCCGCCGGGCGTCCCGATCCTGGTCGCGGCGCTGGTCGCACTCGGCTGCAGTGCATGGCGGCAACGGCGCGGGGCCCGCGCGACGGCCGGTGCCGATGGAGCGGACGAATGACGCTCTGGCCGTGGATCCTGCTGGCGTACGCCGCCGCGTTCGCGATCAAGCTCGCCGGCTACCTGGTGCCGGCGGCCTGGCTGGCCCGGCCGCGGATGCTGCGCGCCGCCGCGGCGATGACCGTCGGCCTGCTGGCCGCGCTGACCACGCTCAACACCGTGTCCGGCGGACAGGCGCTGGTGGCGGACGCACGCATCGGCGCGCTGCTCGCGGCGGCGCTGGCGCTGGCGCTGCGGGTGCCGTTCCTCGGCGTGGTCGTGATCGGCGCGGCGGCGGCCGCGCTGCTGCGGTTGGCCGGGCTGCCCTGAGCCGCTCGCGGCTTCAGCCGCCGACAGGCCGCGCGCGGGTATGCTCGGCGGCCATCGCGCCACCTTCCTGTCCGGGATTCCGCATGCTCCGCACCACGCGCACCGCGCTGCTCGTCGCCAGCCTCGTCGTCGGCCTCGCCGCATGCGGCGGATCGCGCGACACCCGACCGCAGCCGCCCGCGCCGGTTGCGGCCGCGCCGGCCGCCCCCGCGCCGCAGCCGCAGCCGGTGCGGATCGGCCTGGCGCTCGGCGGCGGCGCGGCCAAGGGCTTCGCCCACATCGGCGTGATCAAGATGCTCGAGGCGAACGGCATCCAGGCCGACGTGGTCGCCGGCACCAGCGCCGGCAGCGTGGTCGGTGCGCTGTACGCCAGCGGCATGGATCCGTTCCGCATGCAGGAACGGGCGGTCGCGCTCGACGAGTCGAGCATCCGCGACGTGCGGCTGTTCTCCGGCGGGCTGGTGCAGGGCGTGGCCCTGCAGAACTACGTCAACACCGAGGTCGGCAACCGCACGATCGAGCGCATGCCGCGCCCGTTCGCCGCGGTGGCGACGCGGCTGGAGACCGGCGACCGGGTGGTCTTCGTGCGCGGCAACACCGGTCAGGCGGTACGCGCGTCGAGCAGCGTGCCCGGGGTGTTCGAACCGGTGAAGATCGGTGACCGGCACTATGTCGACGGCGGCGTGGTCAGCCCGGTGCCGGTGGACGCGGCGCGGCAGCTGGGCGCGGACCTGGTGATCGCGGTCGACATCTCCAGCCGCGCCAGCGGCACGATGCCCGGCAGCATGCTCGGCATCGTCAACCAGTCGATCGCGATCATGGGCAGCAACCTCGGCCGCCAGGAAGCCGCGCGCGCCGACATCGTGATCCGGCCACAGGTCAACGACATCGGCCCGGCCAGTTTCGAGCAGCGCAACGCGGCGATCCTGCAGGGCGAGCGCGCGGCGCTGGCGGCGCTGCCGCAGATCCGGCAGAAGATCGCCGCGCTGGAACGCGAACGCGCGGCCGCCGTGGCGCCGCCGCCACCGGCCGAGCCCGAACCGGTCGACATCGACTGCGGCAACAGCTGGGTGCGCCGGCTCAATCCGTTCGCGAAGGAGCCGGCCTGCTGAACCCGGCCGCGCGCAGGCCGGCGACGACCGCCGCGGCCCGGCAGCGAGCGGGCGCCCGGGCCGCATCTTCACCTCGCCAACAATGGCCCCGGCGTTAAGCTGCCGTTGAACCGGAGCCGACACCGGCCCTTCGCGACCGCGCTGTCGACAGTTCAGGCCCCTCTTCCCGCAGCACCCCCGCCAGACGCCCGGCGTCTTCTTCCGCCAGCCTGAGCCTCCGGTCCGCCCGCCTTCCGGGCGGGACATGCTGCCTTGTCCCGTCCGGCCGTCGAAATCGGCGCCGAGTCCATGACGCCCGCAGCAAGGAGAGCCTCCCATGGGATCCAACACCTTCGTCCGACAGCTCGAAATGAGCCTCGGCCAGTACCTGCCGAGCGTGGTCGGCGCGGTCGTCGTCCTGATCGTCGGCCTGATCGTCGCGCTGTTCGTCCGCGGCGCCATCCGCGGCGGCCTGACCCGGCTGCGCCTCAACGAACGCGTCAACAGCCAGACCGCCTCGCAGCTCGACGTGGTCAAGGTCGGGGCTTCGATCGGCTTCTGGTTCATCGTCGTCATCACCCTGATCGGCGTGTTCAGCGTGTTGCGTTTCGACGGCCTGTACGGCCCGTTCTCGGCGCTGGTGACCGAGGTGATGCTGTATCTGCCCCGGCTGCTGCTGGCCGCCGCGCTGGCGCTGGTGGCCTGGATCCTGGCCACGGTGCTGCGGGCGGTGATCAACCGCCTGATGGCCGCCGGGCAATGGGACGAGAAGCTGTCGGCATCGGCAGGGGTCAAGCCGATCTCGGCGGTGCTCGGCAACGTCGTCTACTGGCTGGTGCTGCTGCTGTTCCTGCCGGCCATCGTCGGCGCGCTGCGCATCGAGGGCCTGATGCTGCCGCTGTCGGACATGACGACGCAGTTCACCGCGGCCCTGCCCAACATCTTCGCCGCGATCGTCATCGGCCTGGTCGGCTGGGTCGTCGCCAAGGTGCTGCGCGGGCTGGTCACCAACCTGCTCGCGGCATCGGGCATCGACCGCTTCAGCAACCGTGCGCACGTGACCGAGGGGGTGAAGCTGTCGCAGCTGGGCGGCACCCTGGTCTTCATCCTGGTCATCGTGCCGACGCTGATCGCGGCACTGGATGCGCTGGCGATCCGCGCGATCTCCGATCCGGCCAGCGAGATGCTGGGCCTGTTCCTGGTCGCGGTGCCGAACATCCTGGCCGCGGCGCTGATCCTGGTGATCGCCTGGTTCCTCGGGCGTTTCGTCACCGGCCTGCTGGTACGGCTGCTGGAGAACCTCGGCGTCGACCGCATCCCGGCACGGCTCGGCTTCGCCCATGCCTTCGAGCCGGGCGCTGCCGAAGCCCGCGCCGCGACGCCGTCCCCGGTCGACGAGGCGCTGACCAGTGCCGATCCGGTCGCCGCGGCCGGCATTCCCGAGCCCGGCCTGCCGGTGGGTGATGCCGCCACGCCGGTGACCGCGCCGCGTCCCGCCGGCCTGTCGGCGTTCGTCGGCCGGGTCGCGCTGTTCTTCATCATGCTGTTCGCCACCGTCGAGGCCGCGCACCGCCTCGGTTTCGTCGGCGTGCGCGACCTGCTGGCGACGTTCATCGCGTTCGGCGCGGACATCCTGCTCGGCGCGGTGGTGCTGGTCGTCGGCTACTGGCTGGCGGACCTGGCGGCGCGGGCGATCCAGCGCGCGAATCCCGACGGCCGCACCGGCCTGGCGCGCATCGCGCGGGTGGCGATCATCGGCCTGGTGCTGGCGATGGGCCTGCGTGCGATGGGCATCGCCGACGACATCGTCAACCTCGCCTTCGGGCTGGTGCTCGGCGCGGTCGCGATCGCGGTCGCGCTGGCGTTCGGCCTCGGCGGGCGCGAGGCCGCCGGCAAGGTCACCGAACGCTGGGCGAAGGACTACCTCGAACGCCGCGAGCGCGACGACCGCACGCCCTGATCCACGCCGTTCCGGGGACGCTGCACGGGCCCGCCGTTGGCGGGCCCTTTTTTCTTAGCGCGCGATTCATGGCGGCCACCCCTCCAGGCCACCGATGGCGCGAAGTCGAGAATCGCTCCCGACGGTCGGGCCGTATGCGTAGATACCGTCTTGCGGCGGCCTATGCAATGGCGTGCTGGGGATCGAATGGCTTGCCCGAACGTAGGACGCCCCAGACCAGGTGGAGGAGCTTGCGCATGACGGCGCAGACGATGACCTTGCCGGGCTTGCCGCGTTCGGCCAGACGCTCTGCGAAGGCGGCCAGGACCGGATTGTGGCGTTTGGCCACGA